>NZ_CP107929.1:1800000-2100000 GCF_036017915.1 Micromonospora sp. NBC_00421 | reverse complement strand
GCGTACGCTGATCGGCAGTCACGACATCTGCCTGCTCACCCTGGACACCTTGCGCTTCGACGTGGCGTCCGAGCTGGCCGGGGCGGGGCGGACACCCAGGCTGGCCCGGGTGCTGCCGGGTGGGCGGTGGGAGCGACGGCACTCCCCCGCCAGCTTCACCTACGCCGCGCACCACGCCTACTTCGCCGGCTTCCTGCCCACCCCGGTCGGTCCGGGCCGGCACGAGCGGCTGTACGCGGCGGCGTTCCCGGGCAGCGAGACGGCCGGCGCCGACACCTGGGTCTTCGACGCCCCCGACCTGCCCACCGCGCTGGCCGGGGCCGGTTACCACACGCTCTGCCTGGGCGGGGTGGGCTTCTTCAACCGGCGCAGCCCGCTCGGATCGGTGCTGCCCGGCCTGTTCGCCGAGGCGCACTGGGAGCCGGCGTTCGGGGTCACCTCCCCCACCTGCCTGGACGCGCAGCTCGACCGGCTGGCCGAGGTGCTGCCCGGCCAGCCGCCCGACCGGCCGTTGTTCACCTTTCTCAACGTCGCCGCCCTGCACCAGCCCAACCGGCACCACCTGCCCGGTGCCGAGGACGACAGCCGGGACAGTCACGCCGCCGCCCTGGAGTACGTCGACTCCCGGGTCGACAGGCTGTTCGCCCTGCTCACCGGGCGGGGGCGACCGGTGTTCACGATCATCTGCTCCGACCACGGCACCGCGTACGGCGAGGACGGCCACACCGGCCACCGGATCGGCCACGACGTGGTGTGGACCGTCCCGTACGCCCACTTCACTCTGCGACCGGGGGAATGGTGACAAGCACCGGCACGGGCCTCGACGGCTCGCCGTACCAGCAGTACCTGTACGCGTACCCGCACAAGACCTCGTACCGGGCGCTGCGGCCCCGGCCGCTGCTGGCCGACGTGTGGCGGGCCGAGGCCCGGGACACGCTCTTCCTCTACGTGCACCTGCCGTTCTGCGAGATGCGCTGCGGCTTCTGCAACCTGTTCACCCGGGCCAACGCGCCGCAGGAGCAGGTGACGGCCTACCTGCGGCAGCTGCGCCGGCAGGCCGAGCGGGTCGCCGACGCGCTCGGCGACGACGCCGGGTACGCCCGGGTGGCGCTGGGCGGCGGCACCCCCACCTACCTGACCGCCGACGAGCTGACCGAGCTGTTCGACATCGTCACGGGCACCTCGGGGGCCCGGCTGCCGGGCGTACCGCTGTCGGTGGAGACCTCGCCGGCCACCGCGACGCCGGACCGGCTGGCGGTGCTGGCGGCGCACGGGGTCAGCCGGGTGAGCATCGGGGTGCAGAGCTTCCTCGACGTCGAGGCGCGGGCCGCCGGCCGGCCGCAGCGGCGCGACGAGGTGGAGGCGGCGCTCGGCGCGATCCGGGACGCGAGGGTCCCGGTGCTCAACATCGACCTGATCTACGGAATCGACGGGCAGACGGCGGCGACCTGGCGGGAGAGCCTGGACGCGGCGCTGGCCTGGCGGCCGGAGGAGCTCTACCTCTACCCGCTCTACGTACGCCCGCTGACCGGGCTGGGTCGGCGGGCGCACGGCCGGGCCGACTGGGACGCCCACCGGTCGGCCCTCTATCGGCAGGCGGTGGAGGTTCTCGGTGCGGCCGGCTACCGGCAGGAGTCGATGCGGCAGTTCCGCCGGGCCGACGTGCCGGATCCGGACGGGCCCGACTACTGCTGCCAGGACGACGGTATGGTCGGGCTCGGGTGCGGGGCGCGCTCCTACACCACCGCGCTGCACTACTCGTTCGACTACGCGGTCGGGGTGTCGCAGGTCCGGGCGGTGCTGGCCGACTACCTGGCCCGCCCGGCCGACGACTTCCGCCACGCCGAGTTCGGTTTCGCCCTCGACGGCGCCGAGCAGCGCCGCCGCTGGCTGCTCAAGTCGCTGCTGCGCGCCGAGGGGGTAGACGCGGCGGCCTACGCCGCCCGGTTCGGCCGGCCGCCGGCTGTGGACTTTCCCGAGCTGGGGCGGCTGGTCGCCCGGGGCTGGGCCGCCCCCGACGGGTTGCGGCTCACCGCGTCCGGGTTGGCCCGCTCCGACGCGATCGGCCCGTGGCTGACCTCCGCCCGGGTCCAGCAGGCGATGACCGGGTACGTGCCCCGGTGACTCCCGCCGCCCGGCCGCCGACGCCGTTGCCGCACCCCGCCGTCCGGTCGCCGACGCCGTTGCCAGATCCCGCCGTCCGGGCGCCGGCCACGCTGCCGGCGCACCCGACCGCGTCGCTGCCGGTGCGGCGGGACGAGCCGGTCGCGGAGCTGGCGGTGCTCTACCGGGGGCCGCTGGCGAGCTGCAACTACGACTGTCCGTACTGCCCGTTCGCCAAGCGGGTCGACCCACCGGAACTGCTGCGGGCGGACCGGACCGCGCTGGGGCGGTTCACCGACTGGGTGGCGGCCACCACCGACCTGCGGCTGTCGGTGCTGTTCACCCCGTGGGGCGAGGGGCTGACCCGCAGCTGGTACCGGGACGCCATGGTGTCGCTCTCCCACCTGCCGCACGTCGGGCGGGTGGTCATCCAGACCAACCTGGCCGCCCGGGTGGAGTGGCTGGCCGACGCCGACCGGGCGAGCGCGGCACTGTGGACGACGTACCACCCGGGGCAGGTCACCCGGGGCCGGTTCCTCGCCCGCTGCGCACGCCTGTCCGAGCTGGGCGTCCGCTACTCGGTCGGGGTGGTCGGCCTGCCCGACCACCTGGCCGAGGCGCGGGCGCTGCGCGCCGCCCTGCCCGACGGGGTCTACCTGTGGGTGAACGCCGCCGACGGGCACCGCTACTCCGCCGAGGAGGAGGCGACCTGGACGGCGCTGGACCCGTTGTTCGGCTGGAGTGTCCGCCCGCACCCGTCGCGCGACCGGCCCTGCCACGCCGGGGAGACGGCGATCTCCGTGCTCGGCGACGGCACGGTACGCCGCTGCCACTTCCGGCCCGCCCCGATCGGCAACCTCTACGACGGGTCGTGGCGGGCCGCCCTCAAACCCCGGGCCTGCGATGCCGCGCTCTGTGACTGCCACATCGGGTACGTCCATCTCAAGCCGCTCGGGCTGCGCGACGTGTTCGCCGGTGGGGTGCTGGAACGGATTCCGGCCGCCTGGCCGGTGCGGAGCGTGTCCGGCCCCGGTCGCTGAGGAGGGGTCACCGGCCGGTTCGTCCAGAGTGGACTTCCACATCCGGACCGGACCGCCCGCCGTTGGCGTGCCCTCAGTACGATCGTCGATCGGCTGCCCGCGTGGGATGTTCGGCGTTCCACGCGGGCGGCACGGCACCACCGCCGTCCGCCAAAGCGCCCGGGGGACCCTGAATGTCGACGTCCGTGCTCGACCGGGTTCGTGAAGCCCACCGGCTGGGCAGTACCGTGCTGTCCCCGGCCGGACGAGCATCGTGCCGAGCGGCAGCGACCCACCGCCCCGACTGGCGTTCTCCGCCTCGTCGGACGCCGATTTCCGCAGGAACCAACTGACCGGTTTCCGGGCCGTCCGCGAGTTGTTGCTCGCTCTGGAGCCGGCGCGGGACTTCGCCGGTCTGCGTCGGGTGGTGTCGGAGTCGGGTGACTACCTGTGGGTCTGACCCGAGCACTATCCGATCTACGACCCGGCCTGCCCCGACTCTGACCGTCCGGCCGGCACGGTCGGTGGCAGGGTAAACCCTGTCGGCACCGCTCGGTGGGGCACGACAGATCAGCGGGTGCGCTCGGCGCGGCGCAGCATTCCGGCGGCGAGCAGCCCACCGGCGAGCACCGCCACCGCCCCGGCGGTCTGCCCGGTGACCAGCGCGGACGCGAACGCGTCGGTCACCTGCGCGCGGTCGGCGTCGCCCCCGGCGGCGGCCAGCGCGGCCGGGTACGACGCGGCACCGGCCACCGCGACCGGGGCCAGCGCGGCGAACCGGGCGTTGAGCACCGCCCCGAGCACGGCGATGCCGAGGCTGCCCCCCACCTCGGCCATGGTGCCGTCGATCCCGGCACCGACCCCGGCCTTCGACGGCGGGATGGCGCTCATCACCGCCTCGACGATCGCGGGATTGGCCAGGGCACAGCCGAAGCCCATCACCAGCAGCCCGGTCAACAGCACCGCGTAGCCGTCGGAGCGGACGTGGGTGATCAGGGTCAGGCCGGCGGAGAGCAGCACCATGCCCAGCGCGATGGCCCCGGGCACCCCGAGCCGGCGGATCAGCCGGGCGGCGACCCCGCCGAGGTTGAGCAGCACGATGGACAGCGCGAACGGCACCATCCGCAGTCCCGCCTCCCAGGCCGGGTAGCCACGGACGAACTGGAGGTGCTGGGTGAGCAGGAACAGCGCCCCGGTGGACCCGAAGGTGATCAGGACGACCCCGGTGACCGCACCGACGAACCGGCGGTCGGTGAAGAAGTGCATGTCCAGCATGGGGGCGGCGATCCGCCGTTCCCACCAGACGAAGGCGGCCAGCAGCAGCACGCCGACGCCGGCCGCGCCGAGGATGGCCGGTGCGGTCCAGCCGCGTTCGGGGCCGTCGATGATCGCCCAGACCACACCGGTGAGGCCGGCGGTGGACAGCAGCACCCCGCCGACGTCGGGTCGCCCGCCGACCGGGTCCCGGGACTCCGGCACCAACGCCCGGCCGGCCACCAGGCAGACCAGCACGATCGGCACGTTGACCAGGAAGATCGCACCCCACGGCAGGTGGGCGAGGATGATCCCGCCGATCGGCGGGCCGGCGGCGTACCCGAGGGCGCTGGTGGCCGCCCAGAGGCCGATCGCCCGGGACCGCTCGGCCCCGTCGAAGACCTGCATGGCGACGGCGAGGGTGGCGGTGACCAGCAGCGCCCCGCCGATGCCCATGCCGGCACGGGCGGCGATCAGCTGGTCGCCGGAGCGGGCCAGCCCGGCGGCCAGCGAGCCGATGCCGAAGAGCACCAGGCCGGCGACGAGCATCCGGCGGCGGCCGTACCTGTCGGCGGCGCTGCCGGCGGTGAGCAGCAACCCGCACTGCACCAGCGCGTAGGCGTTGATCATCCACTGGATGTCGGTGGTGCTGGCGCCCAGCTCGGTGGTGAGCACCGGCACCGCCACGGTGAGCACGGTGTTGTCGAGCACCACTGTCAACTGGGCGAGGCAGAGCACCGCCAGGATCAGCCAACGGGACCGCAGTGGTGTCGCCGGGGCGGGCGGCGCGGCGGACAGCGCGGTGCTCATCGCGGCGGGGCGTAGCGGGCGAGCGGGTTGGTCAGGGTGCCGGCGAACTGGAGCGCCGCCGACGGGTCGGCCAGGTCGACCATCTGCTGGTTGTTGCGCAGTTGCAGCCGGTTGAGGCAGGACAGGGTGAACTCCCCGGCGAACAGGTCGTGCCGGCGCAGCCGGTCGGCCAGGTGCGGCACGCGAGCGGCGTAGTCGGTCGCGCAGTCGGCGACGGTACGCCAGAAGTCGTCCTCGTCGAGCACCCCCTCGCCGGCGAGCACGGCGTTGAGGTGCCGGAAGAAACAGTCGAAGACGTCGGTGAAGATGGTCAGCAGCTGCTCGTCCTCGGGAATCACCGCGCGGACCCGCTGCACGGGCGGCGGCAGGTCGGCGTCCGGGTCCATCACCACGATCTCCTCGGCGATGTCCTTGAAGATCACCCGCTCGACCACGCCGTCGTGCAGCACCAGGATGACGTTCTCGCCGTGCGGCATGAAGGCCAGCCGGTGGGCGTAGAAGCTGTGCAGCAGCGGCACCAGGTAGGCGTCGAGGTAGCGGCGCAGCCACTCCTGCGGGGGCAGGCCCGACTCGGCGATCAGGGCGGCGGCGAGCGACCGCCCATCGCGGTCGGTGTGCAGCAGGGCGGCCATGGTGGACAGCCGTCGGCCGGGGGCCAGGCCGGGCACCGGGCTCTCCCGCCACAGCGCCGCGAGCATCTTGCGGTACGGCGAGTAACGGTCGGTGGCCGCCTCGTACTGCGGGTGGCGGTAGCCGACGGCGGCCCGCTCCCGGATGATCGTCAGTCCGCTGCCGGCGAGCACCGGGTCGGTGGCGACCAGGTCGACCAGCCAGTCGTTGATCGCCGGGGTGGCCTCCATGTAGGCGGCCGACAGGCCCCGCAGGAAGCCCATGTTCAGCACGGACAGCGCGGTCTTGACGTAGTGCCGGTGCGGGCTGGTGACGTTGAAGAAGGTGCGGATGGACTGCTGCGCCAGGTACTCGTCGGGGGCCTCGCCCAGGCAGACCAGGCGCTGCCGGGCGACCTCACCGGCGAAGGTGACGGCGAGCCGGTTCCACCACTGCCAGGGGTGCACCGGGATGAGCAGGTAGTCGTCCGGGTCGAGGCCGGCGTCGGTGAGGGTGGCGGTGAACCGGGCCAGGGTGTCCGGGCCGAGTTCGGTGCGCAGCAGGGTGGGGTAGTCGAGGTCGGCGGCGCTGCTGAAGGTGGCGTGGTCGCGGTGCGCGGCCAGCCAGATCAGCCGGACCGGCCGGCCGGTCTCCGGGGCGTACGCGTGGTATTCGTGGACGCCGAAGCCGATCCGGCCGTTGTTGGCCACGAAGCACGGGTGGCCCTCGGTCATGCCGGTCTCGATCGCCTGGAAGTCGGCGCGGGCCAGTTCGGCCGCACTGACCGCCGGCCGGTCCAGCTTGTACGCGGTGCCGGCGAGGGTGGAGGTGATCTCCTCCAGGTAGACCGGGAGCACCTGGTCGGTGAGGCCGAGCGCGGCGCGCAGTTCGAGGCAGAGGTCGACGGCGTCGGGCGGCAGTTCCTCGTCGCCGCGTCGCCGGGTGATGCTGTCCGGGTCGATCTGCCAGTGGTCGAGGGCGAAGCGGCGGGCGGTGAAGTGGTAGTCCACCGTGCCGTCGTCGGTGCGGACGACCCAGCGCCCGTCGCCGGTGGGGGCGGGCGTGACCAGGCGTTCGTGGGCGAACTCGGCAAGCGCCTTGCCGACCAGCAGCCGGTTGGCGCGGGCCCAGGTGGCGGGGGTCAGGTGGGCCACGGATGCGGCGGGGTTCACGCGGGCACGTCTCCTCGGGTGGCGGCCAGGAACTGGTCGCGGGTGCAGACGCTGAGCAGGGCGTCCTTCTCCGGTTTGCGGATCGGGCCGACGACGGTGAAGCCGACGGCGGCGTTGAGGGCGTGCACTGCGGTGTTGCGCACGTCGGGTTCGACCACCACCCGCCGGGTGGCCGGGTCGGCGAAGAGCCAGTCCAGCACGGTGGTGATGACGGCCCGGGTGAAGCCGTGCACCGGCCGGTCGGTGGGCGCGCACAGGAAGTGCATGCCGACGTCGCCGTCGACCGGGGGGTAGAGGCCCACCAGTTCGACCCGGGCCGGGTCGTAGCGTTCGGCGAGGAACGCCGGCTCGCCGCGCCAGAGCCCGAGGTACGCGTCGTGGTGCGGGTGGTCGGCGATCCCCCGGTACTCCCGGGCGACCCGGTCGACGTCGGCGTCCTGCATCAGCCAGAACGCCGACTTCGGGTGGGTCACCCAGCCGTGCAGCAGCCCGGCGTCGCCCTCCGGATCGAGGGTACGCAGCGCGAACCCACCGAGTGCGGGGTGGTGGCGGCGGTACACGACGTCGGTCACGAGGTGCCTCCGGTCGGGACGCCGAACTCCTGGAAGGCGATCCGGTCCTCGATCGGGTAGTGCTCGCGCCCGGTCAGCTCCCTGATGATCCAGGAGTTGCGGTACGGGCCCATGCCCAGGTCGGGTGAGGTGATGCTGTGGGTGTGGGTGCCGGCGTTCTGGAGGAAGACCCCCCGCCCGGTGTGGTCGATGCTGTAGTTGCGGGCCACGTCGAACCGATCGTGGGAGTCCCAGCGCAGCCGGTCGCGGATCGGGGCGAGGAACTCCGGCACCCGGTAGTGGTAGCCGGTGGCCAGCACCAGCGCCTCGGTGTCGAGGGTGAGGTCCCGCTCCTGCTCGACGTTGCGCAGCCCGAGGGTGTAGCGGCCGGCGACCTCGTCGTAGCGGGCGCTTGTCAGTTCGGTGTTGGTCAGCAGCCGGGTCGGCACCGGCCCGTGCACCCGGTGGGCGTAGAGCAGGTCGAAGATGTCGTTGATCAGGTCGGCGTTGATCCCCTTGAACAGGTTCTTCTGGGTGCCCTCCAGCCGGTAGCGGGTCGCCTCGGGCAGGGCGTGGAAGTAGTCCACGTAGTCCGGTGAGGTCATCTCCAGGGTGAGCTTGGTGTATTCGAGGGGGAAGAAGCGCGGCGAGCGGGTGACCCAGTTGAGCTGGTAGTCGTGGGCACCGAGGTCGGTCAGCAGGTCGTGGTAGATCTCGGCGGCGCTCTGTCCGCTGCCGACGACGGTGATGCTGCGCCTGGTGCGCAGCGCCGCCCGGTGTTCCCGGTAGCGGGAGTTGTGGACGACGTCGCCGCCGAGGCCCTGGCAGGCGTCCGGGACGTGTGGCGGGGTGCCGGTGCCGAGCACCAGGTGCCGGGCCCGGTGGGTGACCCGTTCGCCGTCGACCTCGGCATGCACCACGTACCGCTCGTCGGCGGGGTCGTACTCGACCGAGGTGACCCGGTGACCGAAGCGCACCGAGGGCAGTTTCGCGGCGGCCCACCGGCAGTAGTCGTTGTATTCGTGGCGCAGCGGGAAGAAGCTCTCCCGGATGTAGAACGGGTAGAGCCGGCCGACCTCCTTCAGGTAGTTGAGGAAGGAGTACGGGGAGGTCGGGTCGGCCAGGGTGACCAGGTCGGCGATGAACGGCGTCTGCAACCGGGTGGCGTCCAGCAGCATGCCGGGGTGCCAGTCGAAGTCGTCGCGGGCTTCGAGGAACAGGCCGTCGAGGTCGTCGAGCGGCGCGGTCAGGCAGGCAAGCCCGAGGTTGTACGGGCCCAGCCCGACGGCGATGAAGTCGTGGGTCGACACAGGGGTTTTCTCCAGGGCGGGGTGGTCAGCCGACGGGGCTGGACGGCTAGGCGGTGGCGCGGGTGCGGGCGTACCAGCCGGCGTGTTCGGCGATCAGGTCGAGCACGTGGGCGATGTCGTCCACTGTGGTCTCGGGGTTGAGCAGGGTGAGCTTGAGGTGGTGGGCGCCGTCGACCTTGGTGCCGGCCACCAGGGCCGCGCCGGAGGCGGCGAGCGCCTCGCGGGCGTACAGGTTGGCGTCGTCGACGACGTCGCGGCCGGCGCCGGGGGGCAGGTAGCGGAAGACCACGGTGCTCAGCTGCGAGCGGGTGACCACCTCGAAGCGGGGGTCGTCGGCGAGCAGCCGCCAGGCGGCGGCGGCGAGGTCGACCACCTCGTCGAAGAGCGCGCCGATGGCGTCCGGCCCCATGATCCGCAGGGTGAGCCAGAGCTTGAGGGCGTCGAACCGGCGGGTGGTCTGCAGGCTCTTGTCGACCTGGTTGGGGATCCGCCGCTCGGCCATCCGGGCCGGGTTGAGGTAGTCGGCGTGCCAGGTGGCGTGCCGCAGCACCCGCCGGTCGGCGACGACCAGAGCGCTGGAGCTGACCGGCTGGAAGAACGACTTGTGGTAGTCGACGGTGACCGAGTCGGCCCGTTCGATGCCGGTGAGCAGGTGCCGCCGGGTGGGCGAGACCAGCAACCCGCAGCCGTACGCGGCGTCGACGTGCAGCCAGACCCCGGCGGCGGTGCAGATCTCGGCGATCCGGTCCAGCGGGTCGATGGTGCCGAAGTCGGTGGTGCCGGCGGTGGCGACCACGGCGAGCACGGTCTGACCGTCGCGGCGGCACCGGTCGAGGGTCGCGGCCAGGTCGTCGGTACGCATCCGCCGGCCGGCGTCGGTGGCGATGGTGAGCACCGCGTCGGCACCGAGGCCGAGCAGCTTGGCGGCCTTCTGGACGCTGAAGTGGCCGGCGGTGGAGGTGACGATCCGCATTCGGGACAGCACCTCGGGCCGGCTGGGCCGGTCGCTGCCGCCGCCGACGATCCGGGCGTACGCCTCCTCCCGGGCCAGCAGCAGCGCCTGCAGGTTGGACTGGGTGCCGCCGCTGGTGAAGACGCCGTCGGCGGCCGGGCCGAAGCCGATCCGCCCGGCGGTCCAGTCGACCAGGCGACGTTCGATCAGGGTGCCGCCGGCGCTCTGGTCCCAGGTGTCCAGGGACGAGTTGACCGCGCTGAGCACCGCCTCGCCGAGCAGGGCGGGGATGACCACCGGGCAGTTGAGGTGGGCCAGGTAGCGGGGGTGGTGGAAGTACACGGCGTCACGCAGGTAGACGTCGTGCAGTTCGTCGAGGGCGGCCGTGGTGTCGGCGAGCGGCCGGTCCAGGTCGATGCCGGCGACCCGGGGGGCCAACGCGTCGGGGGTGATGCCGGTGCCCGGCCGGTCCACGGCGGCCACCCGGGCCGCCACCCGGTCGATCCCCTCGGTGACGGCCCGGCGGTACTCCTCGACGGTGCCGGCGGTGAACAGGTGGGCACGGGGCGGGGTGGGACGCGTCCCGGTCACGGGGGCCTCGATTGTGGATCCGGGCAGGCTCATGGGCAGTCCTCGACGGTCGGTGACGGGCGCGGGCAGGGACGTCGGGCGTCCCCGGTCGTCCCGTCGACCCAGTTGATCTCGCAAGTTAGGCTACCCTAACCTAAGTTGTTGTCAACGCCGACACCCGGTGTGGTCGGGATCGAATGGCCGGGGCCGCAGCAGCCGGGATCAGGTCAGCCGGGCACGGTGACCGGCGGGGCCACCCGCTCGGATGGGCCGACCCTGACGGCCGGGAACCGGCGTTGGTGCCCCAGCCCCACCAGCACGCCGAGGGCGACCAGCACGATCGAACCGATCGCGACGGCGGGATACCCGACCCGGTCGGCCACGGCCAGCCCGAGTGAGGCCGCCAGGAACGAACAGATCAACCCGAACGACGACAGCACGGTGAAGTCCGTCCCCCCGGTGCCCACCCGCGAGTAGTCCATGTTGACCACGTAGAGGACCACGTTGGCGACGGTGTACGCGGCCATGAAGCAGCACAGCGCGACCACCGTCGTCACCAGCGGGGCCCGCCCGTTCATCAACGGCAGCAGCAGCGCGGTGGAGACCGCGAGGGCCGCTCCCCCGACGACGAGCAGCCGCCCCCGGCCGAACCGGTCGACGCCGATCCCGGCGAGCAGGCCGGCGACGATCGCCGGGGCGCTGATCACCACCCCGGTGACGACCCCGATGCGGGCCAGCGACCAGCCCGCGTCGACAAGCGCCGGGGTGACCAGGGCGTAGGCCGCGCCGGCCCCGGTGTAGACCAGCGGCACCACGCCGAAGGTCCACAAGCGACAGCCGGGCTGGCCGAACACCGACAGCAACGCCCGGTACGCCTGCCCGGCACCGGCCACCCGGGCGGTCCGGGCCGGCTCCCGCAGCCGCCACACCACGAGCAGACCGACGGCGGTCAGCGCGACCAGCAGCCCGATCGCCGGCACCCAGCCGTACCGGTCGTAGACCAGCACGCACGCGCCACCGCCGAGCAGGTTGCCCAGGTAGCTGGCGGCGACCTGGATGCCGTTGCCGGTGCCCCGGATCCCCTCGGACAGCACCCGTACGGCGACCGCGTCGACGGCGATGTCCTGGGTGGCGGAGAGGAACACGTAGGCGGCGCAGATCGCCACCACCGGGCCGAGTTGCCGGGTCGGGTCGGCGAACGGCAACAGCGCCAGCAGGGTCAGCACCAGCCCGGCCTGCAACGGCAGCAGCCAGGACCGGTAGTGGCCGTGCCGACGGGAGCCGTACCTGTCGACCAGCGGCGCCCAGAGGAACTTGAGCGGCCAGACCAGGCCGACGAACTGGAGCAGAGCCAGGGTGTCCAGCGAGGTCCCGCCGTCGCGCAGGATGGCGGTGAGCCCGACGGTGATGAACCCGATGCCGAGGTACTGGGTGACGTAGAGCGTGGTGAGCGTGCCGAGGCGTCCCTTCAACTGGCGCTCCAGTAGCCCAGCGCGGTGAGCTGCTGCTTGCCCACGCCGAGGGTACGCCGGACGTGCCGGGTGAGGGCGCGGGTGCTGGCCGCCTCACCGGCCACCCAGTAGTGGGCGTCCGGCGCGGCCGGCAGCGCGGCGCGGACGGCATCCAGGAGTTGCCGCCCGTCCTCGCCGCGTGGGACCCAGGTGACCCGGTGGTGGTCGCGGGCGCGCGGGGCGAGCGTCCGTTCCCCGTCGGAGGCGTACTCCAGCCAGACCGTGGCGGGGATCCCGGGGGCGGCGTCGAGCAGGCTGTTCACCGCCGGCAGCGAGGAGGCGTCGCCGACCAGGTAGAGGTGGGCGGGTGCCGGGTCGGGCAGGGCGAAGGCGCTGCCCTGGAGGGTGGCGACGATGGTGTCGCCGACCTGCGCGCTGCTCGCCCAGCGGGCCGCGCAGCCGTCGTGCAGGGCGAACTCGAGGGTGAACCGGCCGGCCGCCGGCTCCGGGTCGACCAGGGTGTACGCCCGCTGGTGCGGGCGGCCGGCGTCGTCGAACCAGAGTCGGATCCACATGGTGGGGTGCACCTTGCCCGCCGCCAGCAGGCCGCCGTCGTCCATCAGCAGACGCTTGTAGTGCCCGCCTACCGACTCCGTGCCCCGCACGGTCAGCCGGAAGTCCCGGCCGCCCATGGCCTTGAGCACCAGGGCCTCCCAGTTCCGTTTCACACGCCCTCCAGGTAAGGTCCGCCTAAGTTAGGCGAGGGTAACTTATCTAGGGAGTCCTGTGGAGAGTGGGACCGGCACCCCGCCGGGCGGGCGTCCGGCCGTCGGCGTACGCCGCGACCGGTCGGGCGTACCGCACCTGTGGGCGGAGACCGTCGACGAGCTGGCCCGGTGGCAGGGGCGGGTGGCCGCGACCGACCGGGCCTGGCAGGTGGAGGTCGAGCGTTGGCGGGCCGAGGGCCGGCTCGCCGCCCACGTCGGCCCCGCCGAGCGCGACTGGGACCGGTTCGCCCGGCGGGCCCGCCTCGACGACACCGCCCGGCGCTGCTTCGACCGGCTCACCCCGGCCACCCGGCGCTGGGTCACCGCGTACGCCGACGGGGTCAACGACGCGCTCCCCGCCGGCGCGGCGGCGGCACCGGAGTTCGCCGCCACCGGCAGCACCCCCGGCCGGTGGCGGCCCTGGTCACCGCTTGGCGTCTTCGCCGTCCAGCACATCCTGTTCGGCACCTTCCCGCAGAAGCTGTGGCACGCCCACGTCGCCGCCACCCTCGGCCCGGCCGCCCGTGACCTGTTCGCCGTCGAGGGGCCGGGTGGCTCGGGCAGCAACGCCTGGGCGCTGCCCGCCGACCCGGTGACCGGCCGCGCGCCGGTGATCGCCGGCGACCCGCACCGGCTGCTCGAACTGCCCGGCATCTACCAGCAGATCCGGCTGGCCTGCCCCGAGTTCGACGTGGTCGGACTGGCCTTCCCCGGGGTGCCCGGGCTGCCGCACTTCGGGCACGCCGGCGACGTCGCCTGGGCGGTCACCAACGCGATGGCCGACTACCAGGACCTCTATCGCGAGCAGCTGCGCCGCGACGGCGACCGGGTGCTGGTCCGCGACGCCGACGGCTGGGTGCCGGCCCACCGGCACGTCGAGCGGATCGAGGTACGCGGCGGCGCGACCGAGACCGTCGAGATCATCGAGACCCCGCGCGGCCCGGTGATCGACCACGACCGGCACACCGGGGAGGCGCTCAGCCTGCGCACCCCGGCCCGGGTGACCGGGAGTCTCGGCTTCGACGCGCTGCTGCCGTTGCTGCGGGCCCGGACCGCCGACGACGTCGCCGACGCGCTGCGCGGCTGGGTCGAACCGGTCAACAGCGTGCTCGTCGCCGACCGGCACGGAACGGTGCAGCAGCTCGTCGCCGGTCTGGTGCCCCACCGCGACGACAGGTGCCGGCGGGAACCGGTGCCCGGCTGGGACCCCCGCTACCGGTGGCGCGGCGACTACGCCGCCACCAAACCGGTAGCCGTCGGTGGACCGGCGGTCTGCGCCAACGACAGGCGTGACGACGTGGCCGACCTCGGTGTCGACTTCGCCCCGCCACACCGGGCCCACCGGATCCGCGAGCTGCTCGCCGAGGGCGTCGCCGCGCCCGCCGTACACATGGACACCCGGCGGGGGTCGACGGTGCTGCGCGGTCTGCTCGACCGGCTCGACCCGGGACCGCTCAGCGGGCCGGCCCGGCGGCTGCGGGACCGGCTGACCGGCTGGGACGGCCGGATGGACCCCGACAGCGTCGACGCCGGGGCGTTCGCCGCCTGGCGGGCCGCGCTGGTCCGCCGGCTCGCCGCGCACCCGGCCCTGGCTCCCCTGCACGCCCCCGGCGGCTACGACCCGCTCTTCACGCCGTGGACCGACCCGCTGGCCCGGATCGGGCACGCCGTGGAGGGGGTGGTCGCCGGGCTTCCCCGCCTCGGTGGCGCGGTCGAGCCGCTCGCCGCCGCCGCGCTGGAGGAGGTCGCGGCCGGTGACCCTCCCGACGCCTGGGGACGGCGGCACCTGCTGCACCCGCTGCACCTCGGGGTGTCCCCGGCGGTCGCGGACCGGGTCGCCGCGATGCGCGACGGCACCGCCCTCGGCGGCGACACCGACTGTGTGCTGGCCACCTCCAGCGTGCCCGGGGTCTCCGACGCGTGCTGGCGGGGGCCGGTCGCCCGGTACGTGTGGGACCTGACCGACCGGGCGGCGAGCCGGTGGATCGTCCCCTTCGGTGTCTCCGGCCGCCCCGACGACCCGCACTTCGCCGACCAGCTCCCGCTGTGGGCCACCGGTGGGCTGATCCCCGTCGAGACCGACTGGCGCACCCTGACCCGTTCCCCCCGAGACGAGGACCCCGTGACCTACCAGGAGAAGATCCCCGGCTTCGGTGAGCTGACCCTCACCGTGGTCGACCCGGCCGCCCACGCCGCGCTGCTGCACGGCTGGGTGACCGAGCCCCGCGCGGCGTTCTGGGGCATGGGGTCGCACACCGTCGAGGAGGTACGCGAGACCTACACGTTCGTCGACGGGCTGAGCACCCACCATGCGTACCTGATCGAACTGGACGGCACGCCGGTCGGCCTGTTCCAGAGCTACCAGCCGGAGGCCGACCCGGTCGGCGAGCGCTACCGGGTGCGTCCCGGCGACATCGGCATGCACCTGCTGCTCGCCCCCGGGCGTCGCCCGCCGCGCGGGCTCACCGCCGCGATCGGTCCGGCGCTGGCCCGGTTCCTGTTCCGCGACCCCACCCGCCTGCGGATCGTGGTCGAGCCCGACGTACGCAACCGGTTCGCACTGCACCGGCTGCAGCGGGAGGGGTTCACCTTCGCCGAGGAGATCGACATGCCCGACAAGCGGGCCCAGCTGGCCTTCCTCACCCGGGAACGGTTCGAGGCGGACCACCCGGCCCCGGCCTGAACCGACCGGTGGTCAGGCGGGCGGGCCGAGGAAGTGCCCGCCGCTGGCGTCGATGACCTGCCCGGTGACCCAACGCGCGGTGTCGGAGGCGAGGAACGCGACCACGTCGGCGACGTCACTGGGCTCACCCAACCTGTCCAGTGCCGTCATCGAGGTGATCAGCGCGGCCAGGCCCGGCGTGGCGAAGACCGGCCCGTTGGTCGCGGTCCGGGTGGCGCCGGGCGCGACCGCGTTCACCGTGATGCCCCGGGCCCCGAGCTGCTGGGCCAGGGTCCGGGTCATCGTCTCCACCGCGCCCTTGGTCATGGCGAACGACGTCTGGCCGGCGTTGGCCGTCCGGGTCGCCACGGAAGAGATCGTGATGACCCGCCCGCCGTCGCTCAGCAGGGGCAACGCCCGTTCGATGACGAAGTACGGTGCGCGGACGTTGACCGCGAACAGGTGGTCGAAGGCAGCCCGGGTGGTGACACCGAGCGGGTCGGCGGGTGGTGCCGCCGCGTTGTTGACGAGGATGTCCAGTGGCCGTCCGGCCAGGCACGCCTCGACCCCCGCGAACAACGTCTCGACGTCGCCGTCCACACCCAGTTCCGCGCCGACGGCGTACGCCGTTCCCCCGTCCCGCCCGATCCGGTCGACGGTCGCCGCAGCGCCCTCGCGGTCGGTGCCGAAGTGGGCGACGACGACCGCTCCCCGCCCGGCCAAAGCTGGTCACCCAACTGCTGCGTCGCGGCGACACCGTGGCCGCGACCACCCGCACGGCGCGGCGCCTCGACGAGGCGCTCGGCGAAGCCGATCGGTCCCGGCTGCTGATCCTCGAGCTCGACCTCACCGACGAGGCGGCCGTCGCGGCGGCCGTGGAGAAGTCCACCCAGCGGTTCGGTCAGATCGACGTGGTGGTCAACAACGCCGGTTACGGCTTCCTCGGCGCGGTCGAGGAGGTCTCCGACACCGAGGCCCGGCAGATGTTCGACGTACAGATCTTCGGAGTCTGGAACGTGCTACGGGCCGTGCTGCCGGCCATGCGGGCCCGGCGCGGCGGTCGCATCATCAACATCTCGTCGATCCTCGGCATGACCGCGTTCCCAGGCTGGGGTCTCTACTGCGCCGGAAAGTACGCCCTGGAAGGCCTCACCGAGGCACTGGCCGCCGAGGTTTCCGGCTTCGGCACCGACGTGAATCTCATCGAGCCCGGTTACACGCGCACCGACTTCCTGCCTACCATCTCTCTGCCTGCCGTCGGCCACGATTGACGGTTACCAGGCGATCCGGGAGATGACCGAGGCGCGTCAGGCGATGCCCGGCACCCAGCTCGGCGACCCGGTCAAGGCCGCCGCCGCGATCATCGAAGTGGCCGCCGACGGCAAGGCCCCGTTGCACCAGCTACTCGGCTCCGACTCGTACGGGTCGGCGAAGGCCCGCATCGACGCGCTGACCGCCGATGTCGAGAACGGCTGCGAGGTGGCCTTTTCCACCGACATCACGCCGGACGCGTAATCCGGCGCCGTTGTCGTCGGGAGATCGTCCCCGTTTACCGCCGTCGCGGCGGGCGAAGACGAGCCGGCTCCGGCGACCGGCCCGGCGCGGCCTGTACGTCGCGGTGGCGTGTCGGCATGCTCACCACCTGCTGATCCGGTCCAGAGTCCTTTGTTCGTTCCGGAGGCCCCTTCCTCCTGCCACGCCACCGTGCCGCGCGCAAGCCACCGACATCAATGGCCGCTGACCTCACGTGCCGGTCTGCGGGATAGCCGAAGCCGCGGCCGAGATCACCGGACCCGTGCCGTCCGGCCCGGCGGCGCGACCCTCGGACGTGCCATCGGCCGACCACCACGGGGTGCCCTCATGACTGCTGCCACAGCCCGCCCTCACCGGTCAGCTCCAACCCGTCACCACGAGCCCGATCGAACAGCATCGCGACCGGTCCCGCCGCTCTCGCCGCCGACGCCCTGAGCGGACCGTCCGGACGGCCGCTAGACTGCCCGTCGCGATAGGATGACCGTCCGTCAGCCGTGGCCGTGCTGTGCCCTGCTCGGCGAAGGGAAGTGGGTAGCCCTAGGTGAGCATGCTGCCGGGACTCGCGGCGGACACCGCCTCCACCGCCTTGGCGATAATGGCCCCGGACGGCCGCTGTCTCTGGTGCAACCCGGCCGGTCACCAGTTGGGTGTCGGGCTGGCAGAGTTGCCGCTGGGGCAGATCGGGCCCGACGGGCCCGCGGTGGACCTCCCGGTGCGAGGTGCCGACGGGGCCACCAGGTGGTTACGGGTGCGATGTCACGGCATGGAGCACGAGGGGCAACCGCTGCGCCTGTACGAGCTGCGCGACGTCAGCGCCGAGCGGCAGGAACGCGACCGTGGGCGCAACTACCGGTGGCGGCTGGCCCACCTCGAGCAACTCGCCAAGGTGGGCACCTGGGAGTGGAACGTACTGACCGGTGAGGTCGTCTGGAGCGACGTGCTGCTGCAGATGTTCGGTCTGCCTGCTGATGCGCACCTCGACTACGACTCCTACCGGCAGATGTTGTACCCGGACGACGTTGCGATGATCGAACGGACGTTGGAGAAGGCCCTGCGCGACGGCGGCTCGTTCTCCTACACGCATCGGATGTACCTCGCCGACGGCGTGACACTACGCGTCTTCGAGTGCTACGGCGAGGTCTTCCCCGATGCCGCTGGGGCGCCGGCGCGCGTCCTGGGCACCGCCCACGACATCACCGCGATGCGGCGGGTGCAGGACGAGCTGACCAAGCTGGCCGAACGCGACCCGCTGACCGATCTGCCGAACCGCCGTGCCCTGCTGGCCCGCCTCGACGACCTGATCGCCGAGCTGCGGGAACGGTCCGCGGCGTTGCTGCTGATCGACATCGACAACTTCAAGGACATCAACGACGTGCACGGGCACGCGGTCGGCGACGACGTGCTGCGCGTCCTGGCCCGGCGGCTGCTGCACGAGCTGCCCGACGGCACGGTGCTGGGCCGCCTGGGCGGCGACGAGTTCGCGGTCGTCCTGCCGGGGGCGTACGCCGAGGACGCCCTCGCCGTCGCCGAGCGGCTCTGCGACGCCAGTGTCCGCACGCCCGTGCCATTGGCCGGCACCGGGCTGCGGGTGACCCTGAGCATCGGTGCCGCCTCGCTGGAACCGGGCGACACCCGCGACGCCGTGCTCGCCCACGCCGACCTCGCCCTGTATGAGGCGAAGAACGCCGGCCGCAACCGGGCCAGGCTCTACCTGCCGGAGCAGTACCGGCACGCCGTGCAGCGCGTCAACGTGGTGACCCGGGTCCGCAAGGCCCTCGACGAGAACCGGATGCGATTGGACGCCCAGCCGATCATCGACCTGTCGACCGGGGAAGTGGTCAGCCGCGAGCTGCTCATCCGGCTGCGGGACGGCGGGGAGCCCAGCCTGTCACCGGCGGAGTTCCTGCCGACGGTGGAACGTGACGACCTCATCGGTGAGCTCGACCGGTGGGTGGTGTTCACCGCCACGGAGGCGCTGGCCCACCCCAAGGCCATGACGGCGGGAATGTGCTTCGACGTCAACATCTCGGCTCGTTCCCTGGAATCGCCGGGCTTCGGTGACTGGGTGGTGCGCACCCTGCGCGCGGCCGGTATCGACGCGAGCCGGCTCGGCCTGGAGATCACCGAGACCGCGGCGATCACCAATGTCGCCGCGGTGCGGCACCTCGCCAGCACCCTGCGCGACGCGGGTTGCCGGCTGAGCCTGGACGACTTCGGCGCCGGGTTCGGCTCGTTCGCCTATCTCAAGCACCTCCCCTTCAGCACGGTCAAGATCGCGGGCGACTTCGTCCGCCAGGCGGATCACGGCGGCGCCGATCCCGTGCTCATCGACGCGGTCGTCCGCGCCGCGCACGGCCTGGGCATGCGAACCGTCGCCGAGTCGGTGGAGCGTGCCGCGCTGGTGCCGGCGCTGCGGATGCTGGGCGTAGACGCCGGCCAGGGCTACCACCTGGGCCGACCGGCCCCATTGGACGAACTGCTCGGTCGAACGTTCGATTTGCGGCAGGGCGGCGGCGCGGCCGGGACAGTCGTGGGGCATCCTGAACCCTGATCAACCGCCCGGTTTGGAGACTCAGGTGAACGCACCCCGGACAAGGCCGTTCCCCACCGGCGCCGAACTTGTCACGAGCGATCTCGACGCTGCCCGTACCTTCTACCAGGACCTGTTGGGCTGGACGTACCAGACCACCGCCGACGGCTGCACCGCGTCCGCCGGCGGGGTTCCCGCCGCCGAGCTGCGGTTCGGTCCTGCCCCGGCCCGCTGGTGGACTGTCTTCGGCACCGCTGACGAGGCCACCGTCCGGGCCGCCGCCGGCGCGGCCGGCGCCCGGCTGACCGGCGACGAGGTGCACGACCCGCTGGGCGGGAGCTTCCGGCTGCGCACCGTACCGGCCCCGGTGGTCCCGGGCCTCGGTCGGCCCTGCTGGTACGAGTACATGACGACCGACCCGGCCGGAGCGGACCGGTTCCACACTGCCGCCCTGGGCCTGCGGTCCAGCGTGCCACCCGGTGCCCCCGACGACTCGTACGCCCTGCTCGTCGGCGACGTCGCGCCGGTCGCCGGCCGGCTCGCCACGCCTCCGCCGCTGGATACCCTGCTGCCTGCCGGCTGGATGGTCTATCTGGCCGTGGCGGACCCGGACGACCTCGCCGAGCGGGCCCAGCGGGGCGGTGGCCGACTGCTGGTGCCGCCGCGCGACGTGGTGACCGGTCGGGTCTGCGCGCTCGCCGACCCGGCGGGAGCCGTCTTCACCGTCATTCGACCGGCCCACACCGGTAGCTGACTGCCAGGCGTCTCTCCCGCAGGTCGTCGTCACCCTGGCGTCCCGAGACCGACACCGAGGCACGGCGGGACCCGGCCTGCCACGCGTTCAGGGATCCCCTCGGAGAATGTGCCGCGATCGCGGGAGCGGGGGTCTGGCCAACGGCGGGCCGCCCGCCGCCGCAGCCCACCCACCAGCACGACGAGGACGGTCAGGGTGGAACCGGCGACGAGGAGGACGCCGACGCCCGGACCTCGGTCGTCCTTCACCGTCGCGGCAGCGGGCGGGGTGTCCGTCGGCGGGCTGGCGACCGGTGGGACGGTGGAGTTCGGGTCGGCCACCGTGAACGGGTACGACCCCTGCCCCGGGTGCCCGTTGGTGGAGACGACCCGGTAGGCAACCGTGCACGTGCCGTTCGGCAGGGGGCGGTCACCTCTGCACCGTGTTCTCTGCTCCGGCGACCACCGGATCACCGGTGGGGATCTATCGTCTGGCCGCGTCGGTGAGCACGATGATGGTGAACGTTGGTCGAGCCGCTCCATGAATTCGAGCGCGGTCTCGGTAGGCGCGCTCGGGGGCCGCACGTCGTCCAGGTTTATCGGATCTTGATGCCATGGTATCGGGGCTGCGTTCCGTCGAGCACGCCCAGAACGAGTCGTGCCTGAATCTCCATGGCACGACGCCATGTCACGTCATATCCGAACAAGGGGTGGCGGGAGCTTCCGGTTACGCGACGCGGAGAGCCTCGCTCATTCCCGGTGACGAGGTCGTGCCGTGCTACGCCTGATCACCAGCTCAGGAACGAGCAGTTGCCGCCGAGATGTCGGAGGGTCCCCGGCCGGGTCCAGTTGGGACAGCAGGAGCCCCAGGCTGAGCCGACCCAGCTCGGCGAAGTCTTGGCGCACGGTGGTCAGCGGCGGCAGATAGTGCGCGCCGTCGAGCACCCCGTCGAAACCCACCACGCTGACATCCTCGGGGACCCGTCGACCGGCCTCGTGCAGGGCCCGCAGCACGCCGAGGGCCAACTGGTCGCTGGCGCAGAAGACGGCCGTCACGCACGGGTCGGCTGCCAGTCGCCCACCCTGCTCGTATCCCGCCCGGGCACTCCAGTTCCCCGACATGACGGGAGGGATCGGTCGACCGGCGTCCTGCAACGCCTCACGCCAGCCCCGGAGCCGCTCGCCGGCCTCAGGCCAGTCGTCCGGCCCGGCCAGGTGGTGGACGGTGCGGTGCCCCAGCTCGATCAGGTGCCGGCTGGCCAGGCGCGCGCCCGCGACGTTGTCGATCTGGGTACTCGGCACCGCGTCGCTGCTGCCCCCGCCCACGGTCACGCAGGCCACCGTGGGCGGGGCCTCGGTCAGCGCGTCGGACATCGCCGGCTTGGGCGCGATGGTGATGATCCCCTCGACCGACTGCTGGCAGAGCCGGTCCACCGCATCGAGCACCGACCGGCGGTCCAGGTGGCGGGCGCTGGCGACGCTCACCGAGTAACCCGCCGCCCGGGCCGCGCTCTCGATCGCGAACAGCATCGAGGTCGGACCGAACAACGAACTCTCGCAGCCGATGATCCCCACCGTGCCGGACCGCCGTGTGACCAGCGCGCGGGCAAGGAGATTCCGGCGATAGTGCAACTTCTGCATCGCGTCCAGCACCCGCTGCCGGGTTGCGGCCGCGACGTGCGGATGCCGGTTGATCACCCGGGAAACCGTCTGGTAGGACACTCCTGCCAGCTCGGCGACGTCACGCATGCCGGGGCCCCTGGGCCACCTGGCCGGTCGGGAGGCTATCGCCCACGGGTCGCCCGCCAACCGGCGGCCGTTCACCTCGATCACGACCCATTCTCCTCGATCTCGGTCCACCCACGGTCCTGACGACGACCGCCGAGAAGGTGTCGGCGGGCCGCCCGTCGCCCCCGTACCGGCGCGGGCCGGCACCGGGGCGACGGGCTTCCGGGTCAGACGGGTCGGCGGGTGAAACGTTGGTTCGGGTTGCCGGAGTACGCGTACTGGGAGATGCGGACGCCGTCGGTGGCGGAGTTCTCCCACACGTCCATGGCCAGGCCGGATTGCCGGTTGACGAGGCTGATCACGCCGCCGCCATGGTCGGTTATGCGCCATTGTTGGCTGGCCGCGTTGGTGTCGGGCTGTTGGGTGATGTCGGCACCGCTGGTGTTGTTGGCTACCTGGAGCACCAGGCCGCTGTGGCGGGCCCTGATGCGGAAGTAGCCCCCGCCGGCGTCGAGGAACTCGAATTGCTGGTTCGGCCCGCCGTTGCTCGGCCACTGGACGAGGGCGGCTCCGGCCGTGGTGGAGGCACCGGTGATCTCGGCGACCTTGCCGCTGTGCTGGGCTGTCAGGTCGTAGAAGGTGGAGGTGGGCGGCGGCACGGTCGAGCCCGGGGCGAACTCCCACCTGGTGGTGGATGACGTCGCGTCGGCGGTGAGACGGTCGCGGGCGGTGGTGTCGCCGTACAGGCTCCACCGCATCCAGTCGATGAAGGTCCGCATGGACAGGGCGTTGCCGAAGAAGTTGCCGTGGTCGCCACCGACGAAGGTGAGGAACGCCTTGGGGGCCGGTAGCTCCGCATACGCCTGGCGGGCCGAGGGGTATGGGCAGGTGGGGTCCCGGTCTCCGTGGATGAACAGCACGTTGGCACGGACACTGCCGCTCGGATTGCCCATGTCCACACAGGACATCGGGATCGCGGCCTTGATCCGGGGGTCGGGGAAGGCGGTGAGCATCGCATGGGTGGTCATGCCGCCCATCGAGTGCCCGGACATGCCGACCCCGACGGTGGTGTCGATGTGGCCGGCCAACGGGTCACCCGCGGTGTTGAGGGCAAGGGTCCGGGTGATGGCTTCGGAGTTGTCCCTGGGCAGTTCGCCGTTGTACGTGTCACCGATGCCGACGCTGGGCACGCTGACGGCGGGCACGATGAAACCGGCCGCAGCCAGCGGGCGGATGACCGACAGGGCGCCCTGCGGGGTGCCGCCGAGGCCGTGCTGGTAGGCGCAGACGGGGAAGACGCCCGGGGCGACGGGGGCGTTGGTGACGGGATTACCGCCGGGAGCACCGGTGGCGGGGTAGTACACGAAGGTGGTGATCCGGCGGCTGCCGCGCACCCAGTTGTACTGGCGCACGCCCACGGCGAACGGCGTGGTCGGCGCGGCCCGGAGCGGACGGACCGGGCCGGCGTGCGCCTGCCAGGGACCGAACACGGACCCCGCGCCCACGGTGGCCACTCCGGCGACGCCCAGCCTGAGGAAGTTACGTCTGTACATGAGACTCACTCCTTGCGATGGAGGTGATCAGGGTCGGTGTGTCCTGCTTCCCGGCACCCGTGAACGGACCCACGTGGCGAACCCCGTCCGGGCACGGATCGGGTGCCGCGCCCCTGGCAGGTCGCCGGGTCCGCGTCCGGTTATCGCCGTCCGGCAGTCGCGGCCGGGTGCCGTCGGCCGTGGCGGCACCGTCGACGTCCGGGCACCTGCCGGCGTCGACCGCGGTCTCCGTACCGTCGGCGTTGATCCGGAGCTGCTGACCGGGCTGGCCGTCGCGGTCCGGATCTCGACCGGGGTGCGCCCCGGCCCCCTTCCGCGCCCGGCTCCGAGCGCCGGGGTGGCTGCCCGGACGGTCACCGCCGGAAGCGTGAGACGACTCGGGTCGGACGCTCGTGACGCCCTTTCGCCGCACGATGACGGCGGGAATCGTCATGCTCCTCGGTGTTACCAGTTACTTCTGCAACTTAACAAAGAGATAGACTTCCGTCAATGTTCATGCTCTACAGCAATTGCCGTCACCCGGCTTGTGGCCACCTTGAACCATTCGCCGCAGGCCGAGTGGAGCCCCGGGCGCGTCCATATCCGACGTCCCGTGCAGGCAGATCCTGTTCAGCGACGACACGAATGACGACCGGCTGCGCCACCGATACCCGTGCAGTTGAGCGAGGTGGTCGCCACCCGCGCCCGGAGGGACTGCTGGGCGCGGGTGGCGACCGGGACCTGCGCGTGCTATTCGCCGGAGGGTGCGGTAAGCGTCGCGCCCAGCCGTACCGGGGTCCCGAAGTTGGGCGTGCCGTCTGCGTTCCAGGTGAACTTCTGGGCACGGGTGGAACGGTTCATGTCGCATCCGCCGGAGGCGGAGTCGTTGGCGTGGTAGACGATCCAGTCCTCGGTGCCGTCCGGTGACTTGAAGAACCCGTTGTGGCCGGGCGCGAACACACCGTTCGCGTCGCTGCGCTGGAACACCGGGGTGGACTTCTTCGTCCAGTGCGCCGGGTTCATCGGGTCGGTGCCGGTGAGGGTGAGCAGCCCGAGCTTGTAGTCCGGACCCCAGCAGGCGGAGGCCGAATAGACGACCATCACCTTGCCGTTGTGGTAGAGCGGCTCGGGTCCCTCATTGACCACCCCGGTCTGCCGTTCCCAGGACAGCGTCGGTGCGGAGAGCCGCGCACGGGAGCCCTGCAGGGTCCAGGGGTTGGACAGCCGCTGGATGGAGTTGCTCTGCCCGGCGCCGTCACCGCCATAGGTTGCCATCAGGTAGAGGCTGCTGCCCACCTTCAGCACGCTGGCGTCGAGGGACCAGTCGCTGCCGAGGTCGGCCTTGAAGGTGTACGGGCCCATCGGGTCGGTGCCCGCCGATTCGAGGACGTGCAGCCGTTGGGTGGGGTTGTAGTCGGGGACGTTCCGGCCGGCGGTGTAGTAGAAGTACCAGCGGTTGCCGTTCGGGCCGTTGATCAGGTGGAACTCCGGCGCCCACATGTTGCAGCAGCCGTTGGGCCGGCTCGACAGGTTGAAGATGACCTGGTCGGGCGCGGTGGCCAACCCGGCCAGGGTGGTCGACCGGCGCATGGTGATGGTGGAGTTCCAGGTCGTGGTGGCCAGGTAGTAGTAGCCGTTGTGGTACTGCAGCCACGGGTCCGGGCCGTTGCGCTTGATCGGGTTGGTGAAGGTTCGGGTGCCGGGGCCGAGGGCGACGAGCTGCCACTGCTGGTTCGCGCCGTCGAGGTCCTGGTACTGCGAGACCCTGGCACCGTCGGCGGTGGACCACTCCCAGACCTCGAGGGCCTTGCCGCTGTTGCGGTTGACCAGCCGGACCTGACCGCCGGCCGAGTCGGCGAGCCGGAACTGCTGGCGGGCGTCGTTGCGGTCGGTGTTCTGCACCAGCTGGACGCCGTCGGCGGTGGTGGGCAGGTCGAGCACCTTGCCGCTGTGCACCGACTGCAGCCGGTACCAGCCACTGCCGGAGTCGAGGAACCGCCACTGCTGCCAGGCACCGTCGTTGCGGGTGTACTGGTTGATGGCGGCACCGTCGGTGGTTGCCAGGTTGTAGACATCGAGGGCCTTGCCGCTGTTGCGGTTGACCAGCACGTAGGACACGTTCGGCTGCACCGTTGCGGCCTCGGCGGCCGGGGTGGCGACCGCCGTGCCCGCCGCGGCGAGCATCGCCACCGCCCCGGTGACCAGGATTCTGCGCATCATCGGATCCCCTTCCCGGTCAGTAGACGAACGGCCAGCCGGCGTTGTCGTAGCCGAGCAGGTTGATGCCCAGCAACGACGCGCCGTTGTCGGCGTAGTAGTGGTAGACGAGCACCTCGGCGTCGGTGTCGGTGAACACCGCCTGATGCCCCGGTCCGTGGATGTTGCCGTGCCCGGCGAGCACCTGGGTGCCACCGCCGGCGGTCATCGCCACACCGTTGCGGTCGAGGTACGGCCCGGTGACCGAGGTGGACCGGCCCACCATGACCCGGTAGGTGCTCGCCGCGCCCTGGCAGCACCTGTCGAACGACACCCACAGGTAGTAGTAGCTGCCGTGCCGCACGATCACCGGGGCTTCGATCGCGCCTCCGTTGCGGCCCGCGATGCTGCGCACCGTCGTGTCGGAGCGCTTCCCGGTGGCCGGATTCAGCGCCACCATCTTGATGCCGGACCAGAACGACCCGAAGCTGAGCCACCACCTGCCGGAGGCGTCGACCACCAGGTTCGGATCGATCGCGTTGAAGTTGTCCGACGTCCGGGACTCGATCACCAGACCCTGGTTGGTCCAACTGCCGGAGGCACCGGTGGTGCTCGTGGCCAGGAAGATCGCCGACCGGTTCGACCCGAACGTCGAGGCCGAGTAGTACAGCCAGTACCGACCATCACGGTAGGACAGGTCCGGCGCCCACAGGTTGCTGCTGCCACCGGTGTACGTGGTGGTCCACGGCGCACCGTTGGGGAACACCGCACCTGCGTTACGGAACGCGGTCCGGTCACTGGAGGTCTTGAGGGCGATGTTGGCACCGGTGTGCGCCAACAGGTAACCACCACCCGGACGGACCACGATCGTCGGATCGTGCACCCCGACGTCCCCGGTGACCCGGCCCGGCCCCGGGTACGACCCAGGCGGTGTCGTGGGGGTCGCCGCCGCCCGGGGCGCGACGGTCGGCGCGGCGGCGGACGAGGACTGCGTTGCCGCGGCCCCTCCGGCGGCCAGAACGGCGACGGACAGGGACAGCACCGCCAGGCGGCGGAGGATGGGCGTTCTCCGTACGGGTGAAACTGAAGGTGTCACGACTACTCCTGGGGACGGGGCGCCGGGCAGCCCGATGGCCTGCGGGAACGGCGCGATGGGTGGTACGTCGTTCGGTGGCTTGCGGTGGATCAGCGCGCATCGGTGGTCGGGTGCGGATGGATGTCGGAGACGGGGTCAGGGGGCCATGGATGCCCGGAGTTTCACGAGCGGGATGCTCGGTCGGCGTCGGCCCACCGGTCGGCACGGTGGACACCGGTCCGACGGCTCCCCCGCTGCGTCGTTCGTTCCGCGCGGGGCGGCCCGTCCCTGCCCGTCAGACGCGCGTCCATCGTTGGTGGGACGCGCCGGAGCAGGTCCACAGGACCAACGGGCTGTTGTTGGCAGTACCCGCTTGATTGACGTCGATACATTTCCCTGATTGCCCTCCTCGGATGGTGCCGTCAGATTGGCTCGTCCACTGCTGGTTGGTGCCCGTACCGCAGGTCCAGAGGATGACCCTGGTGCCGTTCGCGGTGCCGTTGCTCTCGGCGTCGAGGCACTTCCCGCCAATGCGGAGTTGGCCCGAAGCCGCGGTGACGACCTGGGTGATGCCGCCGTTGCAATCCCAGAGGACCGCCTGGACGCCGTCGGTCGGCGCGCCGCCGAGCACGTCCAGGCAGCGACCGGAGCCCACGCCGCGCAGGCCGAAGGAGGTGGTGGGCGTCGACGAGCCGGTCCGGACCCGGTACATGACCACGCCGTTCGGCGGGACGGTCGCGCTGATCGCCGCGGCGGTGTTCCGCGACGCCCTGGTCCAGACGTCGGCCAGGGTGTAGCTGCCGGCCGCCGGCATGCCGATCTCGGCGGCGGTGGTGGACACCGTCGCGGTGCTGCCCGAGCGGTTCAGCAGGGCGACCGCGCCGGAGCCGTCGGCGAGGGTCTTGGCCCACACCTCGGTCTCGCCGAGGTCGCGCACCCGCCGGGCCTGCCGGCCCGCGCTGTCCTGGTTGACCGCCAGCACGTCGGGGTTGGTCAGCACGTCACGGACGTCGGCGGGCATCGCGGTGATGTCGTTGCCGGCGATCAGCGGCGCGGCCATCATGGCCCACATGCTGAAGTGCGCGCGGTTCTGCGTCGGGGTGAACGTCCCGCGGACACCGACCTCGAGCATGTCGGGGTCGTTCCAGTGCCCCGGGCCGGCCCACGCGGCCAGGGGCGCCTGGACGTCGAGGATCTCGGTGACGCCCATGAAGCAGTCGGCCCGGCAGCCGGTGCTCCACCGGTCGGTGATGTCCTCGGTGGTACGCCACATGTCCGCCACGTTGCTCCAGTCGTAGGACGGACCGGTGTTGGAGTGCGCGCTGTTGGAGTTGATCGAGTAGACGATCGGCCGGCCTGTGGCACGCAGCGCGTCGCGCATCTTCGTGAAGCCCGCGATCTGGTCGTTCAGGCTGCCCCACGGCGAGCACCAGTCGTACTTCAGGAAGTCGACCCCCCAGGACGCGAACGTGGTGGCGTCCTGCTGCTCGTGATTCAGCGCGCCGGTGGCCCCGCCGAGGGCGTTGAAGTACTGGGCGCAGGTCTCCTCACGAGGTGCCTGGTAGATGCCGAACTTGAGCCCCTTCGAGTGGATGTAGTCGCCGAGCGCCTTCATGCCGGACGGGAATCGCACCGGGTCGGAGCGCAGGTTGCCGGCGGCGTCCCGGGTGGTGGCCTGCCAGCAGTCGTCGACCACCACGTACTGATAGCCGGCCGCGCGCATACCGGAGTTGACCATGGCGTCCGCAGCGCCGCGGATCTTGGCTTCGTTGATGTTGCAGCCGAAGGTGTTCCAACTGTTCCAGCCCAGGGGCGGCCGGACGGCCGGGCTGCCGGGCGCCGCCGAGGCGGGCGACGCGGGGGTGAGCGCGGTACCCGCCGCGACGGTGGCGCTGGCGGCGAGGACGGCCAGCAGTGTTCGTATCCGAGATCGCACAGTTACCTCTGCCTTCGGGGATCAGGAGACACGGAAGGTGGCGTCCTGGCGGTCACCGGTGCTCGAACTCGCACTGAGGGGGTCGATGCGCAGCACGTAGTTGGAGTGGCGCAGGTAGCGGTCCGGGAAGTTGTAGGACCGGAACGACGACCAGGCGGAGTCGGCCAGGCCGGGGACCCGCCGGAAGGTCGCGTCTGCGCGGAACGTCGCGGTGCCGTCGTTGGCCGCCAGCCGGATCGCGTAGTCGCTGTGCCTCAGGTAGCGCCCGGGAGAATTGACCGACTCGAACGATACGCCGGTGGAGTCGGCCAGGCCGGCGACCATACGCCACAGCTGGTCCTGGTGCGGGTCGAACGGGTAGGCGTCGATCCGGCCCACGTCGCCGGCGTGCCGCACGTAGTAGTCGGGGAGGTTGTACGACTTCAGCCGGACCCAGGACGGCAGGCCCCAGCGGGACACCAGCCCGTCGTACTCGGCCGAGGTGACACCGACGATCGAGCCGTGCTTGGCGCTCAGCGGTGGCGTGTAGTCGCGCTGGTTGAGCAGCGTCCAGGAGTTGCCCGCCACGTTCGAGGTGGACCAGCCGTAGTAGTCGTTGTTGACCGGGCTGAACGAGTCGCCCCACAACCGCCAGCCGCTGCCGGTGTTGTTCTTGATCAGCAGGGGCGCCTCCATCGCATTGCCCTGCCGCAGGCCGCTGGTGTAGTTGGTGTAGCTGTTCGGCGCGCCGGTCGACGACCGGGCACCGTAGATCAGGCCGTTGGACATGTTCTTGTAGTACATGTAGAAGGTCGATCCGTCGGCCACGATGTCGGCGTCCAGCACCGGGTAGCCGGGGCTGAAGTAGACCTGGTTGGCGCTCACCGTCCGGAAGTCCGAGGTGTAGTTGACCATGAAGACGTCGGCACCGTTGTTCGCGGAGTAGACGATCGCGTACTGGCTGCGCGACGGCACCCAGAAGGCGGTCGGCGCCCAGGTGTGGGTGGCCAGGCCGTGCATCCGGATCCGGCGGTAGCCGGTGAAGCTGCGCAGGTCGACCGAGTCCCAGACGTGCAGGTACTGGTTGTTCTGGTTGAAGATGCGGCCCCGCAGGTCGGTGGCGAGCACGACGAAGGTGCCGTCCTGCTTGCGCAGGATGAACGGGTCACGCAGCCCGAGCGTGCCGGCGGTCGGGGTCGCCACCGGGTTGTTCTGGTTCAGTGGACGCCAGTTCAGGCCGTCGGCGCTGACCGCCAGGTGCAGCGCGTAGCTGTCGCCGCTCTCGTTCGGCGTCTCCTTGAAGTAGCCGAACACGTACGCGCTGTTGGCGGCCGAGGCGGCCGACGGCCCGACCAACGCGGCCGCGCCGCCGCCGACGGCGGTCAGCGTGCCCAACGTGGCGAGGCGGGTGAAATCTCTCCGGGACAGGGACACAGCGGTCTACCTCTCTGGTGATTCGGTGGTGGCCGGTTCGGGCGGGGATCTCCGGGTTCGACGGTGCCGGAGCACCGCGTCGGCGAACACATTTCGAGAATGTTGAGTTCAGGTTTCCCATCAGTGTTAGCGCTAACATAGACCTACATCGATATTTTGTCTACACCTCCCCTGTGCAGTATCTGAAGAGGCTCGAGCTAGTGCGTTAGCGCTAACATTCTGGATCCGACACGCAGAGCCGAACGGCGGTCCACGAGACGGGCGGCAGGGCCGCGCGCAGCACCCCGTCGGTCACCTCGACGTCGTCCGCCGGCCGGGCGACCACCCGGTCCGGGCAGTCCGCCGTGTTCACCGCCAGGAGGTCGTCGTCGGCGACTGTCCACGATTCCGCCACCCGCAGGTCGACGCCGAAGCCCGTCACCGCAACGGTCAGCGTCGCCGCCTGCGACTGGTGCCGGTTGACCACGAAGACGGTCACGTCACCGGTGTCCGCGTCGTGGGTGGCGACCGCGTCGAGTGCCGGCACCGCGCCGTACCGCGCGGTCTCGTACGTCGGGCAGCGTGGCTCCACCCGCAGCACCTCACCCCGGGCCAGGCGCGAGGTGATGGCGAAGGGGTGGAAGATGGTCTGCCGCCAGGCCGCTCCGCCGGGTTCGGTGCGGATGGGTGCGATGACGTTGACGAGTTGGGCCTGACAGGCGACGGTGACCCGGTCGCTGTGCCGCAGTAACGAGATCAGCAGGCTCCCGACCACCACGGCGTCCGCGACGCTGTAGCAGTCCTCGATGACGCGCGGCGCCACCGGCCACTCGGTGGACCCGGTGTCCAGCCGTTCCTGGAAACCGCGCAGGTACCAGACGTTCCACTCGTCGAAGGAGATGTTCAGTCGCTTGGTGCTCTTGAGCCGGGCGCCGACACTGTCCGCGGTGGCGACCACGCTGCCCACGAAGTGGTCCATGTCCACCGCGGAGGCCAGGAAGCTGGCCATGTCGCCGTCGACCGGCTCGTAGTAGGCGTGCGCCGAGATGTAGTCCACCGCGTCGTACGCCGTCTCCAGCACCTCCGCCTCCCAGGCGACGAAGGTCGGCATCGACGAGCTGGAACTACCGCAGACGACCAGCTCCAGCTCCGGTTCGGCGGAGCGCAGCGCGCGGGCAGTCTGCGCGGCCAGCCGGCCGTACTCCTGGGCGGTCTTGTGTCCCGTCTGCCAGGGTCCGTCCAGCTCGTTGCCGAGACAGAACATCCGCACCCCGTACGGCTTCTCCACGCCGTTGGCCCGACGCCGCTCGGCCAGGCGGGTACGGTCGGGATGGTTGAGGTACTCATGGACATCGAGCGCCTCCTGCACCCCACGGGTGCCCAGGTTGAGCGCGTACATCACCTCGACGCCGGCCTTGCCCGCCCAGCGCATGAACTCGTCGATCCCGACCTCGTTGGTCTCCAGGCTGCGCCAGGCCAGGTCACGGCGGACCGGCCGATCCGCGACCGGGCCGATGCCGTCCTCCCACCGGTACCCGGAGACGAAGTTGCCACCGGGATAGCGCACCAGGGACACCCCGAGCTCGCGCACCAGGGCCAGGACGTCCCCACGGAAGCCGTCAGCGTCCGCGCTCGGATGCCCCGGCTCGTAGATGCCGGTGTAGACACACCGACCCATGTGCTCGACGAACGAGCCGAAGGTACGCCGGGACACCGGCGCGACGGTGAAGGACGGATCAAGGCTGAACGAGGCGGCAAACACGGATCTCCCCATCCTAGAACGCGTTACTTGAGGCTGCCGACGGCCAGCCCGCCCTGCCAGTACCGCTGCAGGGTGAGGAAGGCGATCACCAGCGGAATAATCGACACCAGCGAACCGACAATGATCAGATTCCACAGCGACTGGCCACCGCCGTTGTTGGAGCTGGCCAGTTGCGACCACAGCCCGATCCCCACGGTCAGCGGATAGAGCTTGGAGCTGGACAGCATGGTCAGCGGCAGGAAGTAGTTGTTCCAGGTGCCGACCACCGACAGCAGCAGCACGGTGACGACGCCGGGCCGCATCAGCGGCAGCGACACCCGCAGGAACGTGCGCAGTTCGCCGGCGCCGTCGATGCGCGCGGCGTCCAGCAGTTCGTCCGGCACCGAGACGGCCGCGTACACCCGCATCAGGTAGACGGCGAACGGGCTGAGCAGGGACGGCAGGATCACCGCCCAGATCGTGTCGGTGAGCCCGACGTTGCTCATCATGACGAAGGTCGGGATGACCAGCGCGGTGAGCGGGACCATGACCGAGCCCAGGACGAGCGCGAAGACGACGCTCCGCCCACGGAAGTCGAACTTGGCGAAGCCGTAGCCGGCCAGCACCGACACGATCGTGCAGCCGACGCCACCGGCGAACGCGTACCGCACGGAGTTGCCGAGCCAGCGCAGATACTCGCCGTTCTTGTGGGTGAACAGGTCGCCCAGGTTGTCGAACAGGTGGAAGCCGGAGAACCACAGGGCGCCGGAGCCGGCGAACAGGCCCGGGGCGTCCTTGGTGCTGGCCACCACGAGCCACCAGACGGGCACGAGAAAATAGCACACCATCGCCAGCAGCAGCAGTTTCGCCCAGACGTGGCGGGGCCGACGCCGCACGTCGCTCACGTGAAGATGCTCCCCTTCTTGCGCGTAACGATCATGAAGATGGCGACCGCCACGAAGACCACGAAGCCCAGCGCGAACGAGATCGCCGAGGCGTAGTTGAACTGCGCGTAGCGGAAGGCCAGGTTGAACGCGTAGATGTTCGGGGTGAAGTCCGGGGTGACGGTGCCGTTCGCGATCGGGCCGAGGATCTGCGGCTCGGTGAAGAACTGGAGGGTGCCGATCAGTGAGAAGATCAGGATGAGGGTCAACGCCGAGGTCACCATCGGCACCTTGATCCGCAACGCGATCTGGCGGGCGTTCGCGCCGTCCATCCGAGCCGCCTCGTAGACCGAGGAGTCGATACTCTGCAGCGCCGCATAGATGATGATCATGTAATAGCCGGCCCACTGCCAGGTGACGACGTTGAGCAGGCCGTAGAAGATGTTGCCCTGGCTGAGCAGGAACGGCGCCCGCACATCGAACACCGAGGCGAGCTGCTCGATCGGCCCGAAGCTGGGACTGTAGAGGAAGCCCCACATCAGCGCGCCGAGGACCGCGGGGATCGCGTACGGCAGAAAGATGACCAGACGCGAGAAGCGCGCCAGCCGGCCGGTCACCTCGTCCAGCACCAGGGCCGCCACCAACGCCACGATCATCTGCAGCGGGATGACGACGAGGCTGAACCGGAGGACGAACCACAGACCCTTGCGGAACGACGGGTCGCCGAAGGCCCGGGTGTAGTTGTCGAGGCCGGCGAACGTGGTGCCCGTCGCCAGCCCTTTGGTATAGAGGCTGAGGTAGCCCGCGTAGGCCAACGGACCGATCAGGAAGACCACGAACACGATCAGGAACGGGAGGATGAACAGCCAGCCCAGGGCACCACGTCGGGCGGACCGGCGGCGAGCCGGTGCCGTGCCGGGCGGATCGGACGCGACGGCGCGCGGCATGCTCGGTCTGGTATCGACGGTGGCGGCCACGGAGCGTCTCCCTTCGTTCCGAGAGGGGACCGGGTGGTCGGCGGTGCGCGGCGTCCACCCGGAGCGGATCAACGTACGGTGAAGCCCTGGGTCTTGGCGTACTTGACGATCTCGTCGTGCAGATCGGTGGCAGCCTGCGCACCGGTCGTCTGACCCGCGTTGAGCTTCACGATCTGGGCCTGGAGCTGGGCGTAGTAGTAGACGGTGAACGGGCTGTAGACGGCGCCCCGGTAGGCGTTCGCCGCCGGGATGTAGACGTCCCGATTGGCGGTCTGGCCGTTGAAGAACTCGCTCCTGGCGTCGACGAACTCCGTGGAGGTCAGCACGCCGGTGTTGAGCGGGAAGATGGTCTGCGACTTCCAGCCGTCGGTCAGTGACGGCTCGTCGGCGTACAGGCCCATCGCGACCTTGGCCGCGGCCGCCTTGTCACTCGCCTGGCTGGTCACCGCGAAGGTGGAGCCGCCCCAGTTCACCTCGACCGGGTTGGCCGGGTCCCACTGCGGCAACGGTGCCACGGCCCAGGTGCCCTTCTCCGTGCCGCCACCGACGCCTGCGCCGGTGAGGTAGCCGGGTGCCCAGGCAGCCGAGACATAGGTGGCGTACTTGCCGCCGACCATGCCGGAGATGTAGTCCGTGGTGAACTGGTCCTCCTTGCCGACCAGGCCGTTCTTGGCCAGGTCACCCCAGAAGGTGAGGACGTCCTTGGTGGCCTGGTCGTCCAGTTTGATGGTGATGTTCTGCTTGTCGGACAGGTCGTAGCCGAACGGCTGGGCGCCCTTCTGCATCATCAGCGCGGTGGTCACGGCCGGCACGTTGCTGCCGAAGTCGCCGAAGACCGGGCCGCCGGCCGCCTTCACCCTGGCCGCCGCCGCGGCGTACTCGGGCCAGGTTTTCGGTGGGGCCGTGATGCCGTACTTCCGGAACACGTCAGTGCGGTAGATCAGGGCCATCGGACCGCCGTCGACCGGGATGGCGTAGACGGCCGTGCCCTGCGAGACGTCCTTCCAGGCACCCTCGCTGAAGTTCCTCCTCACCGTATCGGCGCCGAACGGGGCGAGGTCGACCAGCGCGTCCTGGATCTCGAAGCCGACGAGCTGGTCAGATTCGAGCATGACGACGTCGGGAGCGCCCTTCTTCGCCGAGATCGCGGTCTGGAACTTCTCGTACTGCGGCTGGCCCTGGCCGGCGTTGGTCCAGCAGACCTGCACGTCGGCGTGGGCGTTGTTGAAGTTGTCGACGACCTTGGCCATGTTCGGGTACCAGGCCCAGACCGAGACACGGGTCGCATCCTCGTGAACGATCTTGTTGGTGCAGTTGGTGGGCTTCGCGCGGGACGCGCCAGCACCGTCGTCACCGCCACTACAGGCGGACAGGCCGAGAACGACCGCCACGGCGGTGACGAACGCGGGCAGATTCTTGCTGGTACGCATTGCTGCGAGCCTCCTGAGGGGACTTCGATCACCGAACCGCGCGCTGGCCACCGCGTTCCTGGGCAGGACGACATGGCCGTACGCGGGGCACGGCTCGAAGGCTGTGGCGAGGTGCTGTTCGGGGGGTTCGTTGGCAGAAGCGAGGTAACAACGCATCGATGAGCATGTGTCATGTAGGTTACATTGCAGCGCTGCAAAGGACTATGCACCGGGGCCCTGGCTCTGGCAAGAGGCGACCTGAGGAAAATACGATCGTCACTGCGGGAGACCCATCACCCGCCCGGCGGGGAGGCGCCCATGGGGGAAAGCACACTACGGGACGTCGCGGAACTGGCCGGCGTCTCGCCCCGCACCGTGTCCAACGTGGTCAACGGGTATGCCCGGGTCACCGACGCCACGCGGAGCAAGGTCGAGCACGCCATCGCCGTGCTCGGCTACCGCCCGAACGTCCTCGCCCGCAACCTGGCCACCGGCCGGTCCGGGCAGATCGTCGTCGTGGTGCCGTACCTCGACACCCCGTACTTCGCGGAACTACTCCAAACGATCATCCCCACCGCCCGCAAGGCCGGCTACAACGTGCTGGTGGACCAGACTGACGGCGACCGCGACCACGAAGTCGAACTGATCGGACGCGGGCCACGGCGCTTCCTGTTCGACGGCATGATCATCAGCCCGCTGGGCCTGTCCCAGGAGGATCTCTCGCTCCGCGATCCGACCCTGCCCCTGGTGGTCCTCGGCGAACGCCCTTCCGACGGCACCTTCGACCACGTCGGCATCGACGACGTCGCCGCCGCCACCGAGGCCGTCCGCCACCTCATCAGCATCGGGCGGCGTCGGATCGCGGCGATCGGCGACCAGCCCTACCCCACCGGGGAGGCGGCGCAGCTACGCACCAGGGGCTTCCGGGCCGCCCACACCGCCGCCGGCCTACCGGTCGACGAGTCACTGATCATCAGCACCACGCGCTTCAACCGGGCCGACGGCGCCACCGCCATGGCCGCCCTGTTGGACCGGCCGGACCCGCCGGACGCGGTGTTCTGCTACAGCGACCTGGTCGCCTCGGGCGCCATCCACACCGCACTCCAGCGCAGGCTGCGCGTTCCCGAGGACATCGCCGTGATCGGCTACGACGACATCGAGGACGGACGGTACGGTCGACCCACCATCAGCACCATCTCGCCCGACAAGAAGGCCATCGCCCAACTCGCCGTCGAACGGCTCATCATGCGGATCGGCAGCACCGAGCCGGTGCTCGGAGTGGAACTCCGCGCCGCCCACCGACTCATACCCCGAGAAAGCACGCTACGGGACGTCCCGTGACCGGATGACGGCGTTGCCGGGAGCCGAACCGGCGGTGGTCCGCAGCACGATCAGGTCGCTGCGGTGGTCGGCGCCGATGGGTTCCCAGGCGGTGGGGCGGATGCCGACGGCCATCAGGGTCCTGCCCTGCCAGCGCGACCCGGCGGCCAGCCGTCCGGGTACGCCGTCGGTGTCGCCCCCGGCGACCACCTCGTAGCACGCGTCCGGATCCAGGGCGGTCAGCCGCAACCACCGGCGACCGCTCTTGGCGTTTCCGTACGGGTGGTAGACGAGCACCACGACCTGGTCGTCGCGCACGTACTGCAGGGCCGACCGCTCGACGCCGGGCCGTCCACCGAGCCGGTACTGCCGGCCGTGTTGGATGGTGCGGCGCACCTCCTTGTACTGTGCGATCAGTGCGCGGGCCTCGTCCAGCTCGGCGGCGGACCAGCGGGCCAGGTCCACCCCGATGCCGAGCACTCCGGCCATGGCGACGTGGAAGCGGTAGCGCAACGGCGTGGACCGGCCGACGTTCGCGTTCGGCGAGTCGGTGACCCACGCGGACACGACGTTGGCCGGGTAGAGCTGGCAGACGCCGTGCTGCGCGGTCTGCCGGTCGATCGGGTCGGTGTTGTCCGACGGCCAGGCCTGGTCGATGTGGTGCAGGATGCCGAGGTCGAGCCGGCCGCCCCCACCGGCGCACGACTCGATCCGCAATGCCGGATGGCGGGCGCGCAGCTGGGCCATGACCTGGTAGACGTGCCGGGTGTGGTCGATCCAGACACGATCCTGGCCCGCGCGCTGGCCGGGCCAGCCCGCCTGGGTGAACGGCCGGTTCATGTCCCACTTGAGGTAGTCCAGGCGCAGGTCGGTGACGAGCCGGTCGAGCCACCCCAGGGCCCAGTCGCGTACGTCGGTACGGGCGAAGTTGAGCACGAGCTGGTGACGTTTGCGGTCGCGGCGACGGTTGTCCAGGTGCAGCGTCCAGTCGGGATGCGCCCGGTAGAGGTCGCTGTCCGGGCTGACGCCTTCCGGTTCCACCCACAGGCCGGCTTTCATGCCCAGCGCGCGGACGCCGTCGAACAGGCCCTGCAACCCGTCGGGGAACCGTTCCCGGTGCGGCCACCAGTCACCCAGCGAGCTGTGCTCGTCGTCGCGCCGGCCGAACCAGCCGTCGTCGACGACGAACAGCTCGACCCCGAGCGTGGCCGCCCGCCGGGCCAGCGAGAGCTGTTCCGGTTCGGTGACCGCGAAGCCGGTCGCCTCCCAGGAGTTGTAGAGCACTGGGCGGTCCTCGTCGCCGGCGGGCAGGATGTGCCGGCGGATATGGTCGTGCCAGCCACGGCTGGTGCCGCCGAACCCGTGGGCGCTGTAGAGGCCGAGGACCGCAGGGGTGACGAGCTCGGCCCCGGCCGGCAGCGGCCACCGCAATCCGTCGTGACCGAATCCCGCTGTCACCGCGGTCCCGCCCTCCGGCCGGCGGGTGGTGGTCATCCGCCAACTGCCGCTCCAGGCCAGGGCGACACTCCACACCTCACCGTGTTCCTCGCTGGCGTCCCCGGCGTCGATCATGATCCAGGGATTGGCGTGGTGGCCGGTGATGCCCTGCCGGCTGGTGAAGATCAGCTCGCCCACCGGTAGCCGGCCATGCTGGAGTTGACTCTCCTCCGCCCAGGCCCCGAACGCCGCCCGGTACCGGTAGTCCTCGGCGTCGGGGATGAACCAGCTGCCGGAGTCCAGGCGGCTGACCTCCACGGCCGCGTCGCCACCGGGCCGGTGCCGTACGGTCGCCCACCGGGCGATGGCGTTCGAGTCGGCGTACGGGCGGGCGTGCAGCACCACGTCGATCGGGAAGGTACGGTCTTCCAGCGCGATGTCGAGCTGGTCCACCCCGTCCCCGGAGGCCGCGCTGACGCCGACGAGCCGCAGCTCCAGCGACCGCACCTGGTCCACCGCGATCTGGAGGGCCGGTAGGCCCCAGCGGAGGCCGCCGTCGACCGGCAGCAGTTCCTCGACCTCGACCGGGCGGGAGAAGCTGGTCACGTGCCGGCCAGCGCCCGAGGGACTACCGGGCCCGGCCGACATGGCGGCGGCTTCCCGGGCAGCCCCCGGCGGTAGGATCGGTCCCCAGTACTTCTGCAGCACCAGCGCCTCGCCGGTCGCGTGGTCGATCTCGATGCCGATGACGTAGGTGGAGTCGCGGGTGTTGAGTGCCCACAACCGGCCGTCCTGATCGAGGGACACCAGCGACACTACGTCCTCCGTGCACTAAATCCGGCACTGCACCCGGCGACCGAGGGGTCAGGCCGCGTTCATTCCTTGACATCATCAACAAATTTGTCCAAGATGTCCAGTGTGCTATCCGATGCGCATCTGACCGAGGGCATGCGATCGGTTTTCGTGGAGCTGCTCGTGCACGGGCCGCTGTCCCGGGCGGAGGCGGCACGCCGGTTGGACCTCTCGCCGTCGGCCGTGACGAAGCTGACCAAACCGTTGCTGGAGAACGGCTACCTGCTCCATCAGCCGCTCGGCGACCGCAGCACGATGGGTCGCCCCTCGCAGCCCCTGGCGGTCGATCCGGCCCGCGCGGCGTTGATCGGGGTCAAGCTGACCGAGGACGCGTTGTTCGCGGTCCGCACCGATCTTCGCGCCGAGATACAGCACGAGCTGCGTCGCCCCCTGATCAGTCACGCCGTCGACGACGTGGTGACCCGCATCGGCGACGCCGTGCGTGACCTGACCGGGTCGGGGCAGCCGGCCGCGGCCCTTGGAATAAGCCTGGCCGGCACGGCCTCCGGAGGAGACCCGGTCGTGCCCACCTCTCCGTTCCTGGGCTGGCGCAACGTGCCCCTGGGCGACCTCGTCGCGGCGGCCACGGGCCTGCCGGCGGTGGTGGAGAACGACGTACGGGCGCTGACCGCCGCCCAGCAGTGGTTCGGCGCCGGCGTGGGGCACAGCTCGTTCGCACTGGTCACGGTGGGTGCCGGCCTCGGTTGCGGCCTGGTGATCGGCGACCGCCTCGTCAGTGGCGCCGGCCGGGGAACCGGCCTGGTGGGCCACCTGCCGATCCACGACAACGGGCCGCTGTGCGAGATGGGGCACCGCGGCTGCGCCCGGGCGTACGCCAGCTCGGCGGCGATCCGACGGGCCGTCGCTGGCACCCTCGAGCGTCCGGGCCTGACCTTCGAGGCGTGCCTGGCGCTGGCGGGGGAAGGCCAGCCGGTGGCCCGGCGCATCTTCGAGGAGGCCGGCCGCGCCCTCGGGCAGGTGGTCGCCACGGTCGCCAACATCACCGGCGTGCAGCTGGTCATCCTGTCCGGCGAGGCGGTGGCGATGTACGACGTGTGCGCCGAGGCGTTCGACGCCGCGCTCACCGCGCACACCCACTGGACCTCGACGCCCGTCGAGGTGGTGGTCAAGCCCTTCACCTTCAGCGAATGGGCCCGCGGCGCCGCCGTCATCGCCCTCCAGCACCGCATCCTCGGCCGCTGACGACCACCTTCCGGGTACCCGGCCAGGAGGAGACCCGGCCGGAGTTTCTTGATGCAGTGAACCAACATCGCGCCATGACGCGGTGTTGCAGCGCCGCAATGCATCGAGATACTTGACATCGTGTATGAATTAAGCACATGATTCCGGCATGTTAACCACGGCCTCGTCGCCGCAGCCCGGCGCATGGAGCCGGGGCGCCGCGACGGCTCGTGGACGGCGCCCGCTGCACCGACATCCAGACCGCCCCGACCGCAGCGCTGGAGCCGTACCCGTTCAAGGCCTACCTCGGCAGGGTCGACGACAGGAACAACTCTCCCGGTAACTCGCATCGAGTTATCCACACCTGTCCGCACTGCTCCACGGGGCCGGGCCGCCGGGCACGTCCGGCTCCGTGGCTCACCACGTCACCACCCGCTGAGCCGGACGGGCCGGACGCCCCACGAAACCCGAGAGGAGAAGTCATGCGATGGAGGATCATGCTCGCCACGGCCATGGTGGCCGCGAGCGGGGGCGCGGCACTACTGGGGGCGGGCACCGCCTCGGCCGCAGTCGGCAGTCCGCTGGTCAGCGCAGCGTCGGGACGCTGCCTCGACGTGTCGGGCAACAGCCCCACGGCCGGCACCCCGGTCGCGATCTGGGACTGCAACGGGCAGCAGAACCAGGGCTGGGTCTCCACCAGCCAGGGCGAACTGCGCACCTTCAACGAGACCAGATGCCTGGACCTCGCCAGCGCCACGGCCGGCAGCCCGCTCACCATTCAGAACTGCACCGGCCAGACCAACCAGAAGTTCCGGTGGAACACCAACGGCAGCATCACGGCCACCCAGTCCGGCCTCTGCCTCGACGTCGAGGGCAACAACTCGGCCAACGGCACCCGGGTGGTGCTCTGGAGTTGCAACGGCCAGTCCAACCAACGCTGGAGCCAATCCGGGGGGCCGAGCACCCCACCGACCACCCCGCCGACCACCTGCACCGTCGCTCCGGTCGACCCGCAGGCCACCACCCAGGCTCGCAAACTGCTGTGCTACCTCTACAGCCAGTACGGCAACCACATCCTGTCCGGCCAGCGGGAGACCAACGGCAGCGAGGCCGAGTTCAACCACATCCTGACCAACACCGGTAAGCAGCCGGCCATCCGCGGCCTCGACATGTGTGACCGCCCCGGGGCCGTCGACCGGGCCCTCGCCTGGTGGAACGCCGGCGGCATTCCGTTGATCGGCTGGCATGTCGGCGCGCCGGCGACCAGCTCCTGCAACTACGGCGGCACCGCGTCCATCAACGCCACCCTCACGCCCGGCACCGCCGAGAACCGTTCCTATCTCGCCGAGCTGGACGCCGCGGCAGCCCAGTTGCAGCGCCTGCAGTCCAACGGCGTCGCTGTCCTGTGGGCGCCCTACCACGAGGCTGGCGGCACCTGGTTCTGGTGGAGCAAGGAGGGCGGCAGCCAGTACCAGCGGCTGTGGCGCTTCCAGTTCGACTACTTCACCCGGACCAAGGGCATCCACAACCTGGTCTGGCTGCACCCGTACAACGGCGAACCCAACTCCTCGTTCTACCCCGGCAAGCAGTACGTGGACATCGGCGGCGCCGACACCTACGCCAACGACCACGGCCCGTTGACGTCGCTGTTCAACCGCACCCGCGACATCGTCGGCGGCACCGTCCCGATCGCCCTGCACGAGAACGGCCCCATCCCGGATCCCGACCAGCTCCAGTCCACCGGCAGCCGATGGGTGCTGTTCAGCACCTGGAACGGCAGTTGGCTCACCGAGCGCAACGACGTCACGTTCCTACGGCGTGTCTACGGCCACAGCTATGTCGTCACCCGCGACGAAGTTCCCAATCTCCGGTGATCCCGTCCCCGTCGAACCCGACCCGTCCCTCACCCCGGAGGCCCTCCATGGCAATCACTGCCCATCCCACCCCGGTGGTGCGGCGTCGCCGCACCCGGTGGATGAGCCTGTTCCTCGCTGCGGTGACAGCCGGCAGCGTCAGTGTGTCCGCGCTCTGGCTGACCGCGGGCGGTGCCGCGGCCGCGTCGACCGGACGGCTGGTCAGCGCCGCGTCCGGACGCTGTCTCGACGTCGTCGGCAACGCCCCGACCACCGGCACCCGCGTGCAGATCTGGGACTGCAACAGCCAGGCCAACCAGACCTGGACCCTCACCGATGCCGGTGAGCTGCGCGTGTTCAACAACAGCATGTGCCTGGACGCCGAGGCTGGCCAGACCAGCCCGGGCACCGCAGCGATCGTCTGGTCCTGCACCGGGGCGGCCAACCAGCGGTGGCGGCTGAACTCCAACGGCAGCATCACCGGTGTGCAGTCCGGGCTGTGCCTGGACGTCTCCGGCGGCGCCACCGCCGCCGGCACCCTGGTCGCCCTCTGGAACTGCAACGGCCAGGCCAACCAGCGCTGGTCGCAGACCGGTGGCAACCCGACCACGCCACCGACCACCCCGCCGACCAACCCGGGTGGCTGCACCGCCGCCCCGGTCGACCCGAACGCCACCGCCGCCGCGCGCCGGCTGCTGTGCTACGTCTACAGCCAGTACGGCAACCACATCCTGTCCGGGCAGCAGGAGTCCACCTGGGTCAGCGGTCCGGACTACGAGATGAACATCATCCGCAACGCCTCCGGCAAGTACCCGGCGATCCGCGGCCAGGACATGGGTGACGCCCCCGACTTCGGTGCCCGTGGGCTGGCCTGGTGGAACGCCGGAGGCATCCCGATGGTCGGCTACCACATGGGCTCGCCCGCGCAGAACACCGACGGCTACAACGGCTCCCTGATGCGGGCGAACATCAACGCGGCACTGACCTCCGGCACCGCCGACAACGGCCGGCTCAACCAGCGGCTCACCGCCTGGGCCAACCAGTTGAAGGTCATTCAGAACGGTGGCGGCGCGGTCCTGTTCCGCCCCTGGCACGAGGCCAGCGGCACCTGGTTCTGGTGGAGCATGGAGGGGGCCGGCCAGTACAACCGGCTGTGGGTCTACACCTACAACTTCATGCGCGCCCAGGGGGTGCACAACCTGGTCTACCTGCACCCGTTCAACGGCTCCCCCAGCGCCGCCTGGTACCCCGGCAACCAGTACGTCGACATCGGCGGTGCCGACACGTACGCCGGTGACCACGGGCCGCTGACGTCGATGTTCAACGCCGCCCGCAGCGTGTACGGCGGCACGGTCCCGATCGCGTTGCACGAGAACGGCCGCATCCCCGACCCGGCGCAGTTGCAGTCCTCCGGTGCCCGGTGGGTGCTGTTCAACACCTGGCACACGAGCTTCATCAGCGACGGCAGCATCAACTCGCCGTCCTTCATCAACACCGTCTACAACAGCTCGTACGTGGTCACCCGCGACGAGGTCCCGAACCTGAGGTGAGCGCGGCCCTCCGGGCCATGACTGACCGGCATGGCCCGGAGGAGCCGTCGCCTCCTCGCCACCAATTCGCGCTGAGGACATCCCCGAGGGGCCGTCGGCCGAGGTGCGGAGCAGGATCCTACGAAAGGTGTGAACATCGTGAAGACAGACGCTCGCGATGGACTCGGCGGGGATCTCCGCCCGGTACCGGCCGGAGATCCCCGGTCCGGCATGCCGGGCGGTGCCGGGGCCGGTCGGCGGGAACGCGGTTCCCCGCCCCGGCGGGGCTGGCGCATCGTGGCGGGCGGGGCTGCGGCCCTGCTGGGCGTGGCGATGGCCGGGGCTGCGGTGGTGGACAGTTCCCCCTCGGCTGCCGCCGCGTCCTACCAGCGGGGGCCGGATCCCACGGTGCAGAGCGTCGCCGCCAACCGCGGAACGTTCGCCACGGCCGAGATCACCGTGCCGCGTGGCTACGGCTTCAACGGCGGGAAGATCTACTACCCGACCGACACCAGTCAGGGGACCTGGGGCGCGATCGCGGCGGTACCGGGCTACACCGCTTCCTGGGCTGCCGAGGGTGCCTGGATGGGACCCTGGTTGGCATCCTTCGGCTTCGTGGTGATCGGCATCGACACCAACAGCCCCACCGACTTCGACACCGCTCGGGGCACCCAGCTGCTGGCCGCGCTGGACTACCTCACCGGGCAGAGCCCGGTTCGAGACCGGGTCGACCCCAACCGGCTCGCCGTGCTCGGTCACTCCATGGGCGGTGGCGGCGCCATCAGCGCGGCCATACGGCGTCCCACCCTCAAGGCGGCCATCCCCCTGGCACCGGCCTCGTTCTCGCAGAACCTGTCCAGTGTCCGGGTACCCACGCTGATCATGGGTGCGCGGGACGACGGCACGGTCACCCCGTCCTCGATCAACAGCCTGTGGGCCACCAAACCGGCCACCACGAAGGGCGCCTACGTCGAGCTCTCCGGGGGCGGCCACGGATTCCCCACCTGGGGAAACTCCCAGGTGACCCGGCGGGAGATCCCCTGGCTGAAGATCTTCCTCGACAACGACAACCGCTACACGCAGTTCCTGTGCCCGGCACTCGCGGACTCCACGGGCGTCTCGCGGTACCTCAGCGAGTGCCCGTACGGATCCACCGGCCAGCCGTCGTCCCCGCCGGCCACGGGCGGTCCGGTGCGCGCGGTCGGGGCGGGCAGGTGCCTGGACGTGCCCAGCGCCTCCCAGACCAACGACACCCAACTGGCGATCTGGGACTGCAACGGCGGCACCAACCAACGTTGGACCCGCACCGCCGGCAAACAACTCACCGTCTACGGCAACAAATGCCTGGACGCCGCCGGTCAGGGCACCACCAACGGCACCCGGGTCATCATCTGGGACTGCACCGGCAGCGCCAACCAGCAATGGAACGTCAACGCCAACGGCACCATCACCGGCGTCCAGTCCGGTCTGTGCCTCGACGTCAGCGGCGGCTCCACCGCCAACGGCGCCCTGACCCAACTCTGGGCCTGCAACAACGGCAGCAACCAGCAGTGGCGCCTCGGATAGGCGGCACCCGGCAGCCGGGCCCGGCGCGACAGCTGGATCACCATCGGCAACTGACATGGAGGATGTCATGACTGTTCGTAGACGCCTGTGGCGTCTCGCCTCGATCGGCGCGGCCGTCACCGTGCTGCTGGGCTCACTGGGCGTCCACGTGGCCACCAGCGCACCGGCGCAGGCCGCCACCAGCCAGTTCCGCGGAGTCAACTGGGCGGACGCCAGGGACAACTTCCTCTACGACGAGAACGTCCCGATCGGGCTGTCCAAGTCGGACAGCTATGCGACCACCTACACGAAGGCCACCGCGATCCTCAGGGGATTCCAGGACCTCGGCTCGAACACGATCCGGTTCGGGATCAACCCGCAGACCACGTCGTCCCCGTGGTGGGGCAGCCTGACGGCGGCGTACGACGCAGCCAGCGCGATGGGCATGAACGTGATGATCGCCCCCTGGCCCCCGACCGGCGGCCGGATCAGCGACATGAACGCGTTCTACCGGATGTGGGACACGGTCATCACCAAGTACGGCAGCAACAGCCGGTTCTACTTCGACATCGTGAACGAGCCGTGGGGGTACAGCGCGACCGAGTTGACCGATCTCGCGGCAGCGTTCCTGCAGCGCTACTCGAACATCCCGCGCGGCCGGATCGTGGTGCCGGGGCTCTGGTCGGACATCGACCTGTGCGCCGTGGGCGCGGACTCCCGGCTGAACGGCACCCTGCTGTCGATCCACATGTACACCCTGGGTGGTGAGACCCACCCGACGGAGGCAGAGTGGATCAACAGCTTCAAGGCCCGCCTGTGCGGATACGCCGACCGCGCCATTCTCACCGAGTTCGGCGTGCCGATGAACACCGGCGTCAACTACAACGGACCCCGCGACGGCAACAACAACGTGTCGTACTTCTACGCGCTCACCGACACGGTGCGGGAGCTGGGCATGGGCTCGCTGGTCTGGACCGGCGTCAAGGAGGCCAACCAGACCCAGGGTCCCGGCCCCTGCTTCAACGCCTCCTGCGCCATCACGTCGCTGACCGGCAGCGGCACCAACCTGTCACTGACCGTCATCAACCAGTCCGGGCTCGACCGGCTCCAGCACGGCTGGCGACTCGACGGACCGACGACGCCGCCGACCGGCTCCGGTAACGTGCTGCGCGGCGTCGGCTCCCAGCGGTGCCTGGACGTGCCCGGGGCCAGCACCACCAACGGCACGCAACTGGCGATCTGGGACTGCACCGGCGGAAGCAACCAGCGTTGGGTCGCACTGCCCAACGGCGCCCTGCAGGTGTACGGCAACAAGTGCCTCGACGTCCCCGGTCACTCCACCACCGCAGGTGCCAAGGTGCAGATCTGGGACTGCAACGGCGGCACCAACCAGCAGTGGACCCTCAACGGTGACGGCACGGTCGTCGGCCGCGAGTCCGGGCTGTGCCTGGACGTGACCAGCGCGGGCACCGCGAACGGCACCATCGTGCAGACCTGGAACTGCACGGGCGGCAGCAACCAGAAGTGGACCCGGCAGTAACTCGCCGGCAACGCCGGGACCGGGTGCCGATTCGGCGCGGCACCCGGTCCCCGCCGTCGTACCCGCCGGTCGTGCCGCCAGGCGTCACCGACCCGGCGGCGCCTGGCGGCACGGCCCCGGCGGCATCCGCAGTGCTCCCCCGGCAGTCAGCCGGCCGCTGCCCACGACCCGCACCGCCACCGGGTGACCCACCCGCCTCGTCGGTCGGCCCGTCCCACCCCACGGTACGGGTGGCCACGGAATCGCCCCGGACCTGGTGTCCCCCCACCAGGCCCGGGGCGATCCGGTCCGCCGGACCGGTCAGTTCTCGACGAGGACGCGCACGTCCCACGGCCCCAGCGGCAGCTCGTCTCCCGGGGCGTACGAGGTGGCGTCGAGCACGTCGGTGACCGCGACCGGGACCCGGACTTCCACCGGGGTGAACGACCAGTTGTGCAGGAAGCGCAACCGCTGCCCGGTGCGGGCGGTCGCTCCGGTGCTGGTCACGGAGTCGGGCATGGCGTACCACTGCTCTGACCGCTCGGCGAGCAGCCAGCGCATGATGCCCCGGGCAAGGTCGACGTTGGGCAGCGCCCCGACGTACGTGACCCGTCCTCGTCCGGCCACCCTGGTGGTGACGGCGGCCCACTGCCCGAAGTGCGGGTGGTCGTAGCCGGCCAGCACGGTGGCGTCCTCGGCGATCAGCGCGTCCAGCCAGCGGGTCGCGGCGGGCCGCCCCGGCAGGGTCAGTCCGGCGTCCCGCGCGGTCACCGGCACCTCGTCCAGCAGGTTGGCGGATTCCTCGTACCACGCTCCGGCGGCGTCGGCGAGGCGTCCGGGCTGCACGTCGACGCGGGCCCGCGTCTCGCCGTCGCTGTAGCCGGTGCGCGGACCGACCACCAGGTGCCCGCCGGCGTGCGCGTACGCCTTCAGCCAGTCCAGGGTGGCGTCCTCGGCGACGTAGAGTCCGGGCACCACGAGCACCGGGTGGCTCTCGACGGCCTGCTCCACGGGCTGGGTCACGAGCTGGCTGACGTGGACGATGCGGGTCTGCAGCCGGGCGTCGAACGCCCCGCGGTGGAAGGCGTCGAAGAACGCGTGGTAGGAGTCGGTGTCGCCGCTGCCGTCCTGGCGGGCCAGCGGGGGGTGTTCCTGCATCAGCCACCGGGTGGGCAGGGAGTGCAGCAGGGTGACGTCGGCGTCGGGCGTCAGCCCGGCGACGAGGTCACCGGCGGTGCCGAGCTCCTGGCCGATGCGGGCGATCTCCCGGTAGGCGCGTCCGGGCCGTCCGCTGTGCGGGATGATCCCGCCCCAGCTGGTCTCCGCACCGGCGTGGATGGTGTGCCAGTGCCAGTATTCGATCATCTGCGCGCCGCGGCTGACGAGGGCCCAGGCGGCCTGCCGCCACTGCCCGTCGTAGGCGGGACGGCTGTGCGGGGCGATCCGGTGGTTGGCGTTGGTCTCGGTGACCAGGAAGGGTTCCTGGCGTGAGCTCCACATCCGGTCGGCGTGCTGGTGGATCGTCCAGGCCCCGTCGCCCACCCGGTCCGGCGGCGGCGTACGGGTGTCGGGGAGCGTCAACGCGTCCTGCGGCTCGTAGTAGGCGTTGCCCGCGGTCACGTCGAGCCGGGCGGCCAGTTCGTCGTCCTCGACGGCCGGCCGCCCGTAGTCGATGCACGTGGTGACGAACTGTCCCGGGCTGGCGTACTCGCGCACGATGCCGGCCTGCCAGCCGATGAACTCCGTGGTCAGCCGCGCCTGGAAGCGCCGCCACGCCAGCGAGTACTGCGGATGGGTGTTGCCCTCCGGGCGCCACAGGTCGGCCCAGGTCGTCAGCCGGTTGGACCAGAAGACCAGACCCCATTCCCGGTTCAGGGCCTCGACGCTGCCGTACGTGCGGCGCAGGTCGTCGACGAATCGTTGGAAGACGCCGTGGTTGCGGAACAGCCACAGGCCGGGTTCGTTGTCGACCTGGAACCCGATGACGGCCGGATGGTCGGCGTACCGGGCGACGACCGCGCGGGTCACGCGCTCGGCGTGGAACAGGAAGGCGGCGTGGGTGTAGTCCGCCTCCTGCCGGCCGCCCCACCCCATCCGTTCACCCGTACGGAGCTCCCCGGCGATCTCGGGATACCGGCGGGCCAGCCACGGGGGCACCGAGTACGTCGGGGTGCCGAGGACCACACTGATCCCGCGTTCGTGGGCACCGTCGAGGACCGGCTGGAGCCAGTCGAGGTCGAACTGACCGTCCTCCGGCTCCCACGTCGACCAGACCGACTCACCGACCCGGATGACGGTGAAGCCGGCCGCGGCCATCAGGTCGAGGTCGGTCTTGAGCCGCTCGTACGGCTGGTACTCGTGGTAGTAGGCCGCACCGAACAGCACACGCGGTGGGAGGTCAGACATCGCCGATCCCCCCGGTCGTCGCCGCCGACGGCCGTCGCACCTCGGACCCGGGACGTGTTGCCCTCGGCGTGTCCGGTGACGTCAGTCGAGATTTCCTGCGCATGCCATCCCCTCGGGGTACGGGTGGGTGGGTCGTCGGCCGGCCAGCGCTCTCGGCGCCGGCCGGCCGACGAGATTGCTCAGAGATAGGGGTTCTGGGTCAGTAGGTGGGCTTTGAAGCCCTCGCCGATGCCGGGTTCCGGGGTGCCGGCCCAGTCCTTGATGAGCACGGCGCCGCTGGTGCAGCCCCAGGGGTTCCAGGTCCAGGCGAGGTAGCTCAGGTCGTGCTCGTCGGCCCAGTTCACCAGTTGCCGCATGTAGTCGAAGGCGCAGTTGTCCTGGCCGAACTCGCCGATCACGATCGGGACGTGCTGGGTGAGCGGGGCGATCTGGCTGTCCCAGCAGGATTCGGTGGCGCAGGCGTTGAAGCTGTAGGCGTGCCACGACGCGGCGATGTTGTGCAGCGGGTCGTTCGGCCTGTAGGTCAGCCACTCCCGCATGTCGTTGGCCCATTCCAGGCCGCCGATCATGAGTAGGTTGGTGGCGCCGGTGGCGCGGACCGCGTCGACGAGGTCCTGCATGCCGGCCACCTCGTAGGGCAGGCCGGTGCAGGTGCCGCCGTCACGTAGGCACTGCCAGCCCAGGGTCTTGTCCCAGTCGGCGGGCATGTCCGGGTAGGGCTCGTTGAACAGGTCGAACACGACCGCGTCGTTGCCCTTGAACGCGTTGGCGACGCCGGTCCAGAACTGGGGGGCGTACCGCGCGTCCGGCATCGGCTTCTGGCAGGTGGCGTGTTCGTCCTTGCAGTGCCAGTCTGGGCTGTTGGGGTAGGCGCCCCAGGTCCAGTGCAGGTCGAGGATGACGTTGATGCCGTTGGCGACGAGCAGGTTCACGTAGTCCTTGACGCCCTGTTGGTAGGTGACGCCGCTGGGCGAGCCGTTGAGGCCGAGCCAGCATTCTTCGTTCAGCGGAACCCGCACGGCGTGGATGTTCCAGGTCTTCATCGCATCGATCGAGGCCTGGTCGACCGGTCCGGAGTCCCACAGGCCCTTGCCCTGCACGCAGGCGAACTCTCCGCTGGACCGGCTGACCCCCAGCAGCCGGTACGGCTTGCCGGCCGCGGTGACGATCTGGTTCCCGGACACCCGCAGCGCCGGTGCCGACCCGGTGGGTGGCGGGGTGGTCGGTGGCGGAGTCGTCGGCGGCGGAGTCGTCGGCGGCGGAGTGGTGCACCTGGTGCCGTTGAGCGCGAACGACGTGGGCACCGGGTTCGCGCCGCTCCACGAGCCGCCGAACCCGATCGAGGTCGAGGCACCGGTGCCCAGCGCTCCGTTCCAGCTCATGCTGGCGGCCGTCACCCGGGTGCCGGCCTGGGTCCAGGTGGCACCCCAGCCCTGGGTGACGTGCTGGCCAGCGCTGGGGAAGTCGAAGGTCAACTTCCAGCTCGACACCGCGTCGCCGAGATTGGTGACGGCGACGTTGGCGGTGAACCCGCCCGGCCACTGGCTCTGCACCGTGTAGGTGACTGCGCAACCGGTGGCGGCCGCCGCAGCGGAGGGCGTGGACGTTGCCATGCCGCCCAGCACCAGCACACCGGCGGTGCCGGTGGCCAGCAGTGCGTGTCGATGGTTCATCTGATCTCCTCGTGCTGGTGAGAGATCGATGGGAGCGCTTCGGGCCATCCTTTATTAGCTTGGTTACGAAAGTCAATACATGTAGGGGCCGGCGCAGATGGTGACGGAGGCAGTGCGGTAACCACCGAGGTGCTGAGTGAAGTAGCCTGGCGGACCGGGTGCAAACTGGGAGGGACCGTGGCGAGCAGCCCGATCTGGGCCAGCCGACCGAAGACGCGCGGCCTGGTGCTGGACGTGATCAGGTCGGCGCGCAGCATCAGCCGGGTGGAACTCGCGGCGGCGACGGGGCTGACGGGCGCGACGATCTCCGAGGTCGTGCGCGAGCTGATCGGCGACGACCTTGTGGTCGAGGCTGGTCGGGGTGCGCCGACGGGTGGCAAGCCACGCACCATGGTGCAGCTCAATCCGCTGGCCCGCTACAGCGTCGGGGTTCAACTCGAACGCAACACCTGCGTGATCGTGGTCATCGACCTGGCGGGTCGGCAGGTGGCCCGGACGTCGTTCCAGGGCGTGGCGTCGATGCCACCGGAGCGGGCGCTGCCACTGGTGGCAGCGCAGGTCGACGCGTTGCTGGCCACGGCGGCTGTCGACCGCGACAGGGTGCTGGGGGTCGGCCTGGTCAGCTACGGACCGCAGGATCGACGCGCGGGTGTGCTGTTGACGCCGCAACCGACCGACGAGTGGCTCGACCACCCGGTCGCGCGGCGGCTGGCGGAGGCTCTCGGGTTGCCCGTCCTGCTCGACAACGACGCGGCGGCGGCGGCGATCGGTGAGTACTGGATGGGTACGGTCGACCCGCGAAGCACCTACGGCTGCATCTACATGGCCACCGGGATCGGCGGTGGCGTGGTGGTCGCCGGCGAGGTCTATCGGGGAAGTTCGTCGAACAGCGTGGAGATCGGCCACATCTCGATCGACGTCAACGGTGACGAGTGCCCGTGCGGCAACGTCGGTTGCCTGGAGAACTACGCGGGCCCGACGGCCCTGGTCCGGCAGGCCCTGGCGACACCCGGGCTCGGCCGCCGGCTGGCGCTGGACCCGGCCGCCGCCGACGTCCTCACCGAGTTCGCGCGGATCGCGGCCGCGGCGAACACCGGCGACGCCGGCGCACGAGGGCTCGTCGAGCAGTCGGCCCGCTACCTCGGTCACGCGGCCGTCACCATGGCGTGCCTGTTCGACCTGGAGGCGATCGTCCTGGCCGGACCGAGCTTCGCCGTGGCCGGCTCGATCTACCAGATGATGATCCAACAGGAGGTGGACCGCCGTTCGTTCGCCCGGCGGGCGCACCAGGTACGGATCGTGCCGTCGGTCAACGGGTCGGACGCGGCGGCGATCGGCGGTGCGGTCCTCGTCCTGCGGAGCGAGCTGACTCTCGGTCATCCACATCCGCAGGACAGGGCACGCGCCGCCGGATCGGGCACCGCCGGGTAGATGGGCCCGGGTGCCACTGCCCGCTGAAGCCTGCGCGCACTTGACGCATTGACTTACTTCGTTTGCCTACGTAAGGATGCTCCTCGGGCCTGACCCCCTGCCGCCGACGAGGAGGAGGACCCGATGACGTGCACCACCCTGCACGAGGGCTGGCGTCTACGCGCCAACGGAGGCCCCACGCCAGACGTCCTCGCCGGACGGGACATCCCCGCACAGGTGCCCGGCAGCACCCACCTCGACCTGATGGCCGCCGGGCTCATCCCCGACCCCTACCTGGACAGCAACGAAGCGTCCCTGACCTGGATGCACCGCGTCGACTGGCAGTACGCGACGGTCTTCCAGGCGTCCGCGCCCGGCGTGGGTGAGCGGGTGGAACTGGTCTTCGACGGCATCGACACGATCGCCACGATCGCACTCAACGGCGTCGTGCTCGGCCGGACCGCCAACATGCACCGCGGCTACCGGTTCGACGTCCGAGAGACCCTGCGGGAGGGCCACAACGAGCTGACCGTGACGTTGGGAGCGGCGCTCACCTACGCCGAACAGGCAGAGAGCCAACTCGGTTGGCGGCAGCGCGCCTACCCGCACCCGTACAACGCGATCCGCAAGATGGCCTGCTCCTTCGGCTGGGACTGGGGACCGGACCTGCAGACCGCCGGCATCTGGAAGCCGGTACGGCTGGAACGCTGGGACACCGCCCGGCTGGCCCAGGTGCGGCCGCTGGTCACCGTCGACCCCGACGGCACCGGCCGCGTCGACGTACACCTGGACGTGGAGCGCGCCGCGGACCGCTACTACACCGCGGTGGTGACCGTGGCCGGCCGCGAGGAACGGACGGCTGTCTCCGGCAACGCCACCCACGTCACCGTCCTCGTGCCGGACGCCCGGCTGTGGTGGCCGGTCGGCTACGGTGAGCAGCCGCTCTACGAGTTGACCGTCACGCTCCTGGCCGACGCCGAGCCGGTGGACACCGACCGACGTCGGATCGGCTTCCGCACCGTCACCGTGGACACCGAGCCCGACGGGACCGGCACGCCGTTCGTGTTCGTCGTCAACGGCACCCGGGTCTTCGCCAAGGGCGCCAACTGGATCCCGGACGACCACCTCCTCACCCGGGTCACCCCCGAACGGCTCGCCCGCCGGATCGACCAGGCCGTCGAGGCGAACATGAACATGCTGCGGATCTGGGGCGGCGGCATCTACGAAACCGACGACTTCTATGCCGCCTGCGACGAGCGGGGCGTGCTGGTGTGGCAGGACTTCCCCTTCGCGTGTGCCTTCTATGCCGAGGAGGAGCCCCTGCGGAGCGAGGTCGAGGCCGAGGCGCGGGAGAACATCACCCGGTTGGTCGCCCGCCCGTCGCTGGTGCTGTGGAACGGCAACAACGAGAACCTGCCCGCCTACACCGACTGGGAGGGCTGGCAGGAGGCCCTCGACGGACGCAGTTGGGGGCTCGGCTACTACACCGAACTGCTGCCCGCACTCGTCACCGCACTGGACCCCACCCGCCCGTACGCGCCCGGCAGCCCGTACAGCCCCGGCGATCTCCCGCCCAACGACGCCCGCTACGGCACCCGCCACGAGTGGGACGTCTGGAACATGCTCGACTACACCCACTACCGCGATCACATCCCGCGGTTCTGCGCGGAGTTCGGCTTCCAGGGCCCGCCCACCTGGGCGACCCTCACCCGCTGGATCCGTGACCAGCCGCTGGCACCCACCTCACCCGCGTTTCTGCTGCACCAGAAGGCCGGCGACGGCAACGGCAAGCTGGACCGCGGCCTCGCACCCCACCTGCCGGTGCCTGACGACTTCGCGCAGTGGCACTGGGCGACACAGCTCAACCAGGCACGGGCGGTGGCGTTCGGCGTCGAGCACTTCCGCTCCTGGTGGCCGTACACCGCCGGGGCCCTCGTCTGGCAACTCAACGACTGCTGGCCGGTCACCTCCTGGGCCGCCGTGGACAGCGACGAACGACCCAAGCCCCTCTACTACGCGCTCAAGCACGCGTTCGCGCCACGGCTGCTGACCGTGCAGCCCCGCCACGGAAGGCCCACCCTGGTCGCGGTCAACGATCACGACCAGACATGGACGGGTACGGTCCGCGCCGCGCGGCAGACCCTCGCCGGCGACATCCTGGCGACCGTCGAGATGCCGCTCGATGTCGCGCCGCGGTCTGTCGCCCTGCTCGGCCTGGCCGACGAGCTGCTCACCCCGGTCGATCCGAGAAGCGAGCTGCTGACCGTCGCCGCCGCTGGCATCCGCGTCCACCACCAGTTCGCCGAGGACCGCGACATCGCCTACGACCCGGCCCCCTTCACGGCCGAGGTCACGCCCGTGACCGGCGGCTACCGGGTGGACGTGCGGGCCACGTCGTACGTCCGCGACCTCGCCCTGCTCGCCGACAAGGTGGCCCCCGACGCGGTCGTGGACGACATGCTCGTCTCGCTGCTCGCGGGCGAGACCCACACCTTCACCGTGCGCACCGAGGCGTCCCTGGCCGACTCGTCCGCTCTGCGGCATCCCCGCGTGCTGCGCTGCGCCAATGCGGCAGCCCGGGCCGAGGAGCGGCCCGACAAGGACTGACAGCGTCCCTCCTCCCCCGCCGGAACGGCTGCGGGCCCGCCTCTGAGCCCGCAGCCGTCGTGGTGACGCTGCCGCCTCAGCCGGTGGCCGCCCGCGCCATTGCGTCGAGCTCGGCCGACGTCGGTGGATCGGCACCCGGCCTGGAGACCGTGATCGCGGCAGCGCTCGCCGCCCGGGATCCCACCCGGCGCAACTCCTCCCTGCCAAGCGCGGCGAGCGCCCCGCGTGCGGTCGGCCCGTGCACCCCGAGGTCGACGAGCGCGTCGATGAGCGCCCCCATGAAGGTGTCGCCTGCGCCGATCGTGTCGGCCACGGTCACCGGCCGGCCCGGCACGGTGACGACGTCGTCGCCGCGCACGAACACGCTGCCGTCCGCGCCCCGGGTGACGACGACCAGGACCGGCCCCGACGCAGCCCAGGCACGGGCCACCTCCATCGGGTCGACGCCGGGGTGGTACCAGGCGAGGTCCTCGGTGGAGGCCTTGACGACGTCGCTGAGGCCCACCAACCGTTCGACGCGCGGCAGCACCCGCGCGACGTGCGGCGTGACCGCCGGGCGCGCGTTGGGATCGAACGTCACCAGGGAGCGCCCGCGCGCCCCGTGCAGCGCGGCCTCGACCGTGTCGGCCCCCGGGTCGAGCACGGTGGCGACCGAGCCGGCGTGCAGGACCGCGATGCCGCCCGCCGCGATGACACCGGCGAGGATCTCGGGCGAGAGGTCCCAGGTGAGGTCGAAGTCGTAGGTCGCGGACCCGTCGGCGGCGAGCCGGACGGCGGCAGCCGACGTCCGCCCGGTGGCCGGCGGCTGCGCCACGACTGTGACGTCCGACGCCTCGAGCCAGTCCCGCGCGGTGGCGCCGCGCGCGTCGTCGGCGAGGGTGGTGACGAGCACCGGCCCCCGGCCCAGACGCCCGAGAGTCACCGCCACGTTCGCGGGACTGCCGCCGGGTAGCTCGCGTACGCCGAGATCGGCACCGTCGCCGCGGCTCGCCGGCAGCACGTCGATCAGCGTCTCACCGATCACCAGCACCGCTCCCACCGACGGTCCGGGCCCGCTCATGCCGGCTGCCATCGGCCGTCGGTGCCCTCCGGCGACGGGACGAGCAGCCCCGCCCGAAGCGCTCGGGCGAGCGTGGGCGCGAGCGGCAGGCGCGGCAGCAGCGTGGCCTGAAGCGCGTGGTAGACGTCGGGTTTGCCGGGCCACACGGTCGTGGCGGGAGTGTTGTGCGGGTCGAGCTCGTGCCACCACGAGCCGCCTGCGCGGTCGAGCAGATGGCGCTCGGCGTAGTCCCACCAGGCGGCGTAGCTGTCGGCGAACCGCCGCTCGCCGGTGCGCCGGTGCAGTGCCGCGGCGGCGGCGATCGCCTCGGCCACCACCCAGTGCATCCGCTGACGCACCAACGGCGTGCCGTCCCAGTCGGTGGTGTAGACGAACCCCTCCGCACCGTCCGCAGCCCAGCCGTCGTCGACGGCCCGGTCGAACAGCCGCACCGCTGCTGCGGCGAGGGCTTCGTCGGTGCCGATCGTGGCCTCGACGTTCAACAGCAGCCGCGACCACTCCAGGCCGTGGCCGGGTGTGGCGCCGTACGGCTTGAAGGGGTCGTCCGGCTGGTTGCGGTTGAAGCCGAGAACCGGGGCCCAGTCCGGCCCGAAGTGTTCCGGCAGGCGTCCGTCGTGTGCGTTGGCGAGCTCGACGACGAATCGTGCCGCCCGCGCGGCCCGGTCCCGCCAGGCGGGCGCTCCCCCGCCGACGCCGGGCGCGTCCGGAGCATCGAGCACCTCGACGGCGTCGGCCACGGCGAGCAGCGCCTCGACGGAGTGCATCGTGGCGTTGAGGCCGCGGTAGTCGTCGGCCCTGGTGAAGTCGGCGTCCCAGGTGTCCACCGGGCGACCGGCGTCGTCGTCCCAGAACCACGTGAGATAGACGTCGGCGGCCTCGGCGAGCAGCGTGGCACCGCCGGGCCGGCCGGCGAGCGCCGCGGACGACGCCGCCAGCAGCACGAAGGCGTGGTTGTAGCAGGATTTGCCGGCGGCGCGGTCAGGGGTGCCGTCCGGTGCGAGCGCGTGGAACCACCCACCGTGCCCGGAGTCGCGCAGCCGGCCGGTCAGAGCCTTGAGTGCGGCGTCGGCGACGGCGGCGCTGCCGGGCACGCCGAGCAGCACGCCGAGCGAGTACACGTGCGTGGTGCGGGCGGTGATCCAGGTGAGCACGCCATGGGCGGGATCCGGCGCGCCAGTGGTGTCCAGGTAGGCCGCGCCGCCGTCGGGCAGCGCGGACCGCGCGCCGAAGGCGATCAGCCGACGGCACTCGGCATCGAGCCACGCGTGGTGGGCGGGCAACTGCCTGGGGACAGCCGGGACGGCGGTCATGGAAAGGTCCTCTCTGCCGGGTCCAGGAGGGCGTTGGCACAGCGCACGGCCGCGGCGAAGGCCTGTGGATCACCTGCCGGCGACGTAACCCGGATGGTGACGGACCGACCGGCCCGAAGGTTCACCATGCCGTCGTTCACCGAGGCCAGGGGATTCACCACGTCGGCAGGGCAGAACACGTCGCGGGCGTAGGAGGTGGCGGCCACGTGCAGCAGACAGCCGTCATCCGTGGGTACGGCCTCGACCCGCAGCGGCCGGGGGTCGAGGCGCTGGTCGACCACGTCGACGCCGTGCCGGAAGGCCGGTGCGAACCCTGCCGTGCCATCGTCCGACTCGGCCACGATCACCTCGGTGGCGGGATCTCCGAACGCGGCGACGTCGTCCGGAACCGTGATCGTCACCGCGCCGCGCGCGGGCGCCGACGCCTCGATCGTGGCCTTGGCGAGGAGCGTGCCGTCGAATGTCTCCCGCGTCACCGTGAAGACGCCGCGGAACGCCTCGGCGGTGTCGTTGACGAGCACCAGCGCGAGAGTGTCCGGGTCCGGCTCGAGTCCTTCCCACGCGGCGGCCCACGCCTCGGCCGACGCACGCGGCTGAAGGGTGGCCAGTCGCGGGGCGTATGCGGCCCGCAGGGCGTACCAGAGGGGCTTTCGGCGCTCGGCGAAGTCGACGGCGGCCCAGGACACCACCGGCCAGTTGTCGTTGAGCTGCCACAGGATCGTCCCGGTGTTGTGGGGCGTCAGGGAGCGGAAGTGTTCGACGCCGAACCGGATCGCGTGCGCCTGGTTGAGCTGGGTGGTCCAGTGCCAGTCCTCGATGGTGACGGGGTCGGGCAGGTGGCCCTGCCAACCGCGCTCGAGCTTCGCGTTGCCGAGGTTGGCCTTCTGGTGCACCAGCATCTGCGGGCCGAACGGGTCGAGGGGCTCGTCGTGCACCACGGCGGCGAGCGTGGACCAGGCAGGCGGAGCCTGGAAGCCGAACTCCGCGACGAAGCGCGGCTTGTACCGGGTGTAGCCGGTGTAGTCCGCCCTGTTCCACACGTCCCAGACGTGCATGGTGCCGTACCGCTCGTCGTTCGGGTGCCGGTAGTCGCCGAACGAGTACGGGCTCGCCGGTGAGTACGGGCGGGTCGGGTCGAGCTCGGCGAGCACGCGCGGCAGCAGGTGGCGGTAGTAGAGGTCGCCCCAGCCCCGACCGTCCAGGCGGCCGGGCCACCCCCAGTCCACCGAGCCCCAGGTGTTCTCGTTGTTGCCGTTCCACAGCACGAGGGACGGGTGCGGGCTGAGCCGCGCCACGTTCTCGCGGGCCTCGGCGTCGATCTCCGTCCGCATCGGTGCGTCCTCGCTGTACGCGGCGCAGGCGAAGGGGAAGTCCTGCCACATCAGCAGGCCGTGCTCGTCGGCGAGGTCGTACAGGTCGTCGGACTCGTAGATGCCGCCGCCCCACACGCGCAGCAGGTTGATGTTGGCCTGCAGCGCGTCGGCCACCCGGCGGGCGTACCGCTCGCGGTCGACCACGGTGAGGAACGCGTGATCCGGGATCCAGTTGGCGCCCCGCACGAGCACCCGCTCGCCATTGACCCGGAGCAGGAACGGGGCCCCTGCCTCGTCGGGCGTCGTGTCGAGTTCCACGGTGCGGAAGCCGACACGCCCGTACCAGGACGCGGCGTCACCTGCGGTCTTCGCCTCGACCTGCACGTCGTACAACGGCTGGTCGCCGTATCCGACGGGCCACCAGCGCCGCACGTCGCGCACCGTGACGAGGACGACGGCGGACGTCTCGTCAGCGGGCACGGTGCAGCCGGTGTGCAGCGTCCCGCCGTCGGAGTCGGTGACGGTGACGGTGAGCGAGACGTCCTGGTCGGCGTGTTTGCCGTCGCGCTCCACGTCCACGTGCACCCTCAGCAGGCCGTCGTCGCGGCGGGCGGCACCGTCGGTGCCCCCGGTCGCCACCACGTCGACGAGCGGCCGCACCGAGGCGATGCGCACCCCGGACCATGAGTCGAGCCCGATCGGCTTCCAGATGCCGGCACCGGCGACGTCGATGCCCCAGTCCCAGCCGAACGAGCACGCCATTTTGCGCAGTTGGTTGTACTCGTGGTGGTTGACGCGCGGCAGGGCGCCGTCACGCTGGGCCCGCGCCGTCGCCTCGGGCACCGGAGCGGCGAACGTCACCGTGAGGGTGTTCTCCCCCTGACGCAGTGCCCCACGCACGTCCCAGCGATAGGAGCGGTGCATGTTCTGCGTCCGCCCGACGACGTCACCGTTGAGCTGGACGGTGGCCACCGTGTCCAGCCCGTGAGCCACCAGATCGTGGCGTGTCGAGGCGTCGTCGGCCCAGGTGAACGTCGTCGAGAAGCGCCATGTCGTGTCACCGATCCACTGCTGCGCGGCCTCGTTGGCACCGTCGAACGGGTCGTCGATCAGGCCAGCACGCCGCAGGTCCAGGTGCGCCTCGCCGGGCACGACGGCGGGCACGCCGTCGGCGAGGGCTGCGGTGACGGCTTCGGGGGCGTCGTCGGGGAGCGAGGGGGCGGTGAGGGTCCAGCCGTGACGCAGGGCACGGAAAGTCAGGGGAAGGCGAGCCATGCGGTGTCCTCGGGTTCGAAAACGAATACGACAAGCTGGGGCGTGGCCCCCCGGGTCAGCCCGCGGGCATGCCGGCCGCCGTGACCGAGGGCACCCCGGCCTCCACCCACCGGCGGGTGCGGTGGTCGTAGCAGACGCTGTTGTCGATCGCGTCGCGGTCGACCGTGACCGCAGCCGTGATCCGGTCGAGACGCTCGGGATCTGGTGCCGAACTCGCCAACAACTTGGTGTAGTCGTGGTGCGGGTCCAGGATCACCGCGTCGGACGGCCCGCGCTCCACGATCCGACCGCGGTAGAGCACGAGAATCTCGTCCGAGAAGTGCCGCGCGGTGGCCAGGTCGTGGGTGATGTACAGGACGGCGAGCCGGTCCTCCCGCTGCAGGCGACCCATGAGGTTGAGCACCCCGAGGCGGATCGAGACGTCCAGCATGGACACGGGTTCGTCCGCGATGAGCACCTGCGCCCCCGGCGCCAGAGCGCGGGCGATCGCGACGCGCTGCCGCTGGCCGCCGGAGAGCTCGTGCGGACGGCGCGGCGCGATGGTTTCGGCGGGTGTGAGGTTGACCCGTTCGAGCATCTCCAGCACGCGCGCGTGTGTCTCGGCGGCGGTACGGGTGCGCTGGTGGATGCGCAGCGGACGGGCGATGTGGTGCTCTATCGAGTGGAAGGGGTTGAGGGAGGCGAAAGGGTCCTGGAAGACCATCTGCACCTGCCGCCGGTACAGCGACCCGTGCACCGGGGTGCCGTCGTCGAGACGCACGTCAACTCTGCCGGACGTGGGCTTCTCCATGCGGGTGAGGATCTTGGCGATGGTGGATTTCCCCGACCCCGACTCTCCCACGAGGGCGACGGTGCGCCCGGGGATCAGGTCGAAGCTGACGTGGTCGACGGCGCGCAAACGCGTGCGACGTAGTCCCGTACGGAGTCCGTAGTCCTTGACCAGGTCGGTCACGTGGACGAGGGTCATGCTCGCTCCTCGATGGCGCTGTCGGTGAGGGCGGTCTCGTCGACACCGGACCGGATGAACGCCCCGCGCGCTCCGGACAGGCTCGGGAACGAGCCGAGGAGCTTGCGGGTGTACGGATGCTGCGCGTGGCGGTACAACAGGTCGGCCGCACCGAGCTCGACGATCTCGCCCGCCAGCATGACGGCGATGCGGTCGCTGATCTCCAGTAGCAGCGGCAGGTCGTGCGTGATGAAGATGACGGCGAAGTTCAGCTCGTCGCGGAGCCGCATGATCTCGCTCAGGATCTCGCGTTGGACGACGACGTCCAGAGCCGTGGTGGGCTCGTCCAGGATCATGACCTGTGGTTGGAGCAGCATCGCCATGGCGATCATGACTCGTTGGCGCATTCCCCCCGACAGCTCGTGCGGGTAGGAGCCCAACCGCCGGGGTTCCACCCCGACGCGTCGCAGCACCTCTTCGGATCGCTCGCGCACCTTCGCCCGGGACAGGCCGGGGCGGTGGGCCAAGAGGGTGTCGCGCAGTTGCGCCCGCACGGTGGTGACGGGGTTGAGGGCGTTCATTGCCCCCTGGAACACCATGGAGAGCTTCTCCCAGCGAAAGGCGCGCAGCTCGGTGTCGGTCAGCGCGAGCACGTCGACGTCGTCGCCGCCACCGTCGTGGAACGTCACGCGGCCGGACACGATCCGGGCGGGCGGCCGGTGTAGGCGGTTGATCGCGTACGCCAGGGTGGTCTTGCCGCAGCCGGACTCGCCGGCCAGGCCGAGGACCTCCCCCCGGTGCAGGGTCAGGCTCGCGTCCCGCACGGCCGTGACCGGCGCGTCCGCCTCGTACACGACTGTGAGATTCTCGACGGTCAGGACGGCGTCGGTCCTCGGCCGGCCGGTGGCGGGGGTGTTGTCGTTCAGCAGCGTCGTGTTCATCGCGGGGGCACCTCCGAGACTGTCGAGCGGGTGGCCGGGGTGCCTGTGGCACCTGCGCCGCGTCGGGCCAGTTGCCGCTCCATACGCGCGGCCTGCCGCGCGCGCCTGCGGTACAGGCGGAGGTTCTTGAGCTTGGGGTTGATGGTCTCGTCGATCGAGAAGTTGACCAGGGACAGGCCCATGCCGAAGAGCGCGATGATCAGGCCCGGCGGCACGAACCACCACCAGGCGCCGAGCGACAGCGCGTACCCGTTCTGCGCGTAGAAGAGCATCGTGCCGAGCGTTGCGGAGTTCGAGGCGCCGAGGCCGATGAAGGCCAGACCGGCCTCGCCGAGGACCGCGGCGATGATCGCGAACACGAACTGGGACGCAAGGACGGGCAGGAGGTTCGGCAGGATCTCCACGGCGATGACCCGCCAGGGTTTCTCGCCGGCGACCTTCGACGCGGCGACGTAGTCGCGGTTTCGCACCGAGAGCGTCTGGGCGCGCAGCACCCGCGCCGACGCGGCCCAACTGGTCAGGGCGAGCACCACGACGATGGTCCACACGCCACGGCTCTCGCGGGGTACGAAGCCGGAGATCACGATGACCAGGGGCAGGCCGGGGATCACGAGGAAGACGTTCGACAGCAGGGAGAACGCCTCGTCGAGGATGCCACCGCGGTAGGCGCCGTAGATGCCGAAGAACGCCGACAGGACGGTGGCGAGGATGCCGACGAGCACGCCGATCTGCAGTGAGCCACGGGTGGCGTAGGCGAGTTGCGCGAGCACGTCCTGCCCGGTCTGGGTGGTGCCGAGCAGGAACTGCGCCGACGGCGGCGTGAGCCCCTGGTCCCGGATCTGCTTGGGGTCGCCCACGACATAGACGGCGAGGATTCCGAAGAGCGTGATTCCGACGACCAGCGTGAGACCGATGGCCAGCCAGGGCGTCATGGAGGGCAGGAGCATGCGCCAGCCTGACCGGGCGGGACGGCCCGTCGAGCCGGTCGGCTGGATCAGCGTGTCGGCGGCGTCAGCCACGGTCGGCGCGCTGGCGGGGGTGAGGTTCGTCATCGTTGTCTCCCCCGTCAGTGCCGGGCGCGGGTGCGCGGGTCGATCAGGCCGTAGAGCAGGTCGACGATCAGGTTGGCGCCGAGCACGGCCAGCGTGATGAAGAGGAAGACCCCCTGCATGAGCGCATAGTCGTTGTTCGTCACGGCGCCGAGCAGGCGCCCGCCGATCCCGGGGTAGGAGAAGACCTGCTCCGTGATGACCGAGCCGGAGACCACGAACCCGAGGGAGATGGCGAACCCGGCCACGGAGGGAAGGGCGGCGTTGCGCGCCGCGTAGGAGCGTCGGATCTTGCTCGGTGACAGGCCCTTGGCCTCTGCGGTCAGGACGTAGTCCTCCGACAGGGTGGAGACCATCATGTTCCGCATTCCGAGCAGCCACCCGCCGATCGACGCCAGGACGATGGTCAGGGCGGGCAGGATCGCGTACCGCACCGCCGAGAGGATGAACTCCGTGTTCCAGCCGGGGGTGAGCGCGACGTCGTAGCCGCCCTGCAGCGGCAACCAGCCGAGTACCCGGGCCAGCAGGTAGGTGAGGATCAGGGCGAGCCAGAAGTACGGGATGGCCGCCAGCAGCGTCGTGGCCGGGACCAACGAGTCGAGCCAGGTGCCGGGGCGCCACCCCACGATCGCGCCGAGGAGCACCCCGAGCAGCGCGGCGAGGACGGTGGCGACCCCGACGAGCACCAGGGTCCAGGGCAGCGACCCGAGGATCACGTCGGAGACCTTGGCCGGGTAGTAGCTCACCGAGACACCGAGGTCGCCGTGTGCGAGGTTCTTGAGGTAGTTCAGGTACTGGCTCCACAGGGAGCCCGTGTCGTCGCCCCCGAGGAGGAGCGTGTACGCCTTGCGCGTCTCCGGGCTGACCGAGCCGCCCCGCTGCTGGAGCTTGGCCAGCAGGATGTCGACGGGGTTGCCGGGCAGGAGTCGCGGGATGGCGAAGTTGAGGGTCAGGGCGGCCCAGAGGGCCACCACGTAGAAACCCAGCTTGCGAAGGAAGTAACTCACGGCAACGCTCTCTCCTCGGGGCGACGTCTGGGGCGGTCAGCTCTGGGGCTTGAGCCGCTTGAAGATCTCCGCGGCGTCGAGGGATGACCAGACCGCGGGGAAGGCGTACAGGTCCTGGTCCGAGGGCCAGCCGCTGAACTTCGCGGTGCTCCACACGCTCGTCGTCCCACCGGTCAGGATCGGGACGTACGGCATGTCCCGCACGACCGCCTGCTGGATGGTGTCGAAGTAGGGCTGCCGGGCCGCCTGGTCGTCGAGCGGGAGCGCGGCCAGCTTGTCGAGCGCCGCGTCGACCTCCGGGTTGGTGTAGCGGGAGAAGTTGTTTCCGGCTGACTTACCCACCTCGGCTCCGGTGTTGGAGTCGAAGAAGTAGGTGTAGAGGTAGAACGGATCCGGCGCGGGGCCCTGCCCGAGCGAGTCGATGACCAGCTGGAAGTTGCCGGATCCCTTCTTCTCCGTCCACTCGTTCCAGGAGGACTGGGCGGCTTGCAGGTCGATTCCGGCGGCCTTGGCCTGCGAGGCCATCGTGTCGATCGCGGTGATGTAGTCCGTCCAGCCGGTGACGACCTCGACTGTCAGAGACAGCCGCTGGCCGCCCTTGGCGTAGATGCCGTCGGCGCCCTTGACCCAGCCGGCCTGTTCCAAGCTCTGCGCGGTCTTCTGCGGTTCGGCGGCCATGGGCGCCACCTTCTCCGTGAGGGCGGCAGAGGCGAACTGGTCCTGGCTGGGGGTGAGCGTGAAGGCGGGGGAGATCGCGCTGGCGGTGTCCTGGAACGCCAGTTTGTTGAGCTGCGTCCGGTTGAGGGCGGCGTAGAGGGCGTGCCGGACGGCGGGGTCGGTCTGCGGGCCCTTGCAGCCCATCTGCACGCTGGAGCAGGTGGCGAGCACCATCTGGTTCTGCCACTGGGTGTACGCGTCGTACTTCGGGAAGTTCTTCTTGGTGTTCTTGATGTCGGGGATCGGCCCGGTGAACCAGTCGACAGTGCCGGCCGCGATGCCGTCCGCGCCGGCCTGGTTGCCCGACAGCGCGACGAAGCGGATCTTCTTGACCTTCGGTTCGCCGCCCCAGTACTTGGGGTTCGCCGCGTAGGTGAAGGCCTGCGGCTTGAAATCACCGATCAGGTAGGCGCCGGTGCCGATGGGCTTCTCGACGACGTCCTGGGTGGGGTTGATGGTCTTCCACAGGTGCTCGGGGACGATCGGCACGGTGCCGAGCAGGTCGGGGCCCTTGACGAAGGCGGGTGCCTTGAACGTGAAGGTGACATGGGTGTCGTCCACCGCGGTGGCGGTGCCGTCGAAACCGATGTTGTTGATGGCCGCGTTGCTCTTCAGCAGGCCGAAGGTGAACGCGACGTCCTTCGCGGTGAAGGGTTGACCGTCGCTCCACGTCACCCCGTCGCGCAGGGTCACCGAGAGGACGGTGCCGTCGGTGTTCCAGGACTGCTGGGTGCCGAGCAGCGGCACGAGGTCGGACACCTTGGCCTTGTTGACGAAGAACAGCGTCTCGTAGGTCGCGCCAAGGCCCCCGATCCGGGACGGCGAGAACGGGTTGAAGTTGATCTGGTAGTCGCCCGATTGACCGGTGTAGGCCACCAGCGTGGCCTCCGAGCCGGCGGACGTGGTCCCGCCGGAGCAGCCGGTCAGCACGAGGCCGAGCGCGGCTGCGCCGGCGAGCGTCGCAGCGCGGCGCGACATGCCGGTGAGAAGAGACATCTTGGTCCTTTCACGCGGGGGGCGGTGCTCGCCCGCCATGGCCCAGGAAGGGCATGACATGTATTCTTAAGCGACTAAATTTACTCAGTCAATGCATGGGGCGAATTGATCTCGATAAGTTCTCGCTCCGGCACCGGCGAACAGCTGGTCACAGCCGCCCGGCCCCGCCCCGGCGACCGCCAGGGACGGGCCACCCTGCCGAGGATTCGCGGCACCCTTCACACAGACCATGAGCAGCGGATACACCTGGAAAGTCGCCGGCTTCGGTCCGAGCTGGGCGCTGCCACCGGGCATGCCGTCGTCGTCCAGCCCGACCACACCGCGCCGATCCCGACCCATCGGCTTCGCCGGGCCGGTGAGGTCACCCTCGTCGCCCCTTGCGCTATTTAGTTGATCGGATGAACATATGAGCGGGAGTGATCAACCCGGTTCCAGCTCCCGATCGGATCCAGGAGGGCTCCGGCATGCTCCGCAACGACGATGGCCGCGTCACCACGGCCGGGCGAATGCTCGATCTCCTGCGCACCCGCGGCACGCTCAGCCGGGTGGAGCTCGCCGAACTCTCCGGCCTCACGCAGGCCAGGATCACCCATGTGGTCCGCCGCCTGCTCGACGGGGGCCTCGTGCGCGAGGTGGGTCGTGAGCAGCAGGGCCGGGGCCAGCCCCGACGCCTGCTGGAACTGGAGGCCGATGCCTGGTACGCCATCGGCGTCCAGTTCGACCGCACCACGACGACGATCGTCGTGATCGACTTCGCCGGCCGGCGGGTCGCGACCGCAGGCTTCCGCGGCACCGGGACCAGCGGGCCGGATGCGGCCGTCTCCACCCTGGCCGACCAGGTCGACGACCTGGTACACCGCACGGGCGTGCCGCGCGGGCGGGTCCTCGGCGTCGGCCTGGTCACCCACGGGCCTCAGGACCGCGAGCGCGGCATGCTGCTGATGGCCCATCCCACGCCCGACTGGCTCCAGTACCCCCTGACATCGACACTGTCGAACCGGCTCGGTCTACCCGTCCTGCTGGAGAACGACGCGACGGCGGCGGCCACCGGCGAGCAGTGGTCCGGCACGGTGCCGACCGACACGTTCGGGCTCATCTACCTGGGCTCCGGCCTGGGTGGCGGCATCGTGGCGGACGGCAACGCCTACCGCGGTCGCGCCTCGAACGCCGTCGAGATAGGGCACGTGGGGCTCATGGGCGCCAGCGCCCCCTGCGTCTGCGGCAACCGCGGCTGCGCCGAGGCCGAGGCGGGCCCGCGCACGGTCGTCGCGCAGGTGCTCGCCCGCCCCGACCTCGCCGAGCGCCTCGGCATCAAGGCCCACGAGGAAGACACCCTCGCCGACTTCGGGCGCGTCGTGCGCGGCTGGCAGGCGGGCGACCCGGACGCCACGACGATCCTCCAGCAGTCCGCCCGTTGGATCGGTCGCACGGCGGTGACCATGGTAAACCTCTTCGATCTCGACACCGTCGTGCTGGCGGGACCCGCCCTCATCAGCGCCGGCCCGCTCTACCAGCAGTTCATCGAGGCGGAGCTGACCCGCCACGCGCTCAGCCGAAAGCTCAGCCGGCCCCGCGTCCTCCTGTCCGCCAACGTGGACACCGCCGCCGCCATCGGCGGCGCCCTCCACGTCCTGCGCAGCGTCACCGTGGAGCACATCGCCAGGACGCCCGCCTGACGTCCCCACCCACCCCGCCCGGTCCCGCCCGACGAGAGCCAGGAGAGAGATGTCGTCTCCACGCACCCCCGTACCGCACACCGCCTGGACAGCACTGCGCCGCGACGGCGTGGCCATCATCCTCGCCCATCCCGCCACCGGCCTGCCCGCCGTCCTGCACTGGGGCGCCGACCTCGGCCCGCTGGAGGCCGGCGACCTCGACGCCCTGGACCTGGCCACCAGCCGGCAGACGACGCCCGGCACGCTGGACGCCGCCTGGCGCCTACCAGTCGTGCCCGAGGAAGCGAACGGCTGGTCCGGCCGACCGGGTCTGCTCGCCACCCGCGACGGCCGTCCCCTCTATCCGCGCTGGTCGTCGCAGGTCGAGCACGAGGATTCCGGGTCCGTGCGCATCACCGCGACCGACGCCGTCGCCGGCCTGACCCTGCGCATCCGGGTGGAACTCGGCGCCGGCGGGCTGGCGCTCCTGCAGCACGAGCTGATCAACGACGGTGCCGGGGAGGTGGAGGTGGCATGGCTGGAGGCGACGCTCCCGGTGCCGAAGACCGCCGACCACCTCACCGCCTTCTCCGGGCGTTGGACCCGGGAGAAGTCGCCGCTCACCACGGCCATGCCCCGGGGGACGACCACCCGCGAGTCGCGCCGCGGCCGTGGGGGGCACGACGCCCCATGGGTGACGATCGCGTCGATCGGGTCACCGCGCAACCGCCGGGGTGAGGCGTGGGCGGTCCACCTCGGTTGGAGTGCCGACGTCCGTCACCGCACCGACCGGGTCACGGAGCATGTCACGCTGCTCGGCGTCGGCGAGCTGGTGCGACGCGGGGAGGTGCGCCTGGCTCCCGGCGAGTCGTACCGCACCCCCACGGCGTACTTCGCGTGGTCCGCCGCGGGTCTCGACGGCATCGCGGACCGCTTTCACACCTGGACACGGGCGCGGCCCCGGCATCCCCGTACCCCCCGGCCGCTCGTGCTCAACACGTGGGAGGCGGTCTACTTCCAGCACGACCCCGCCCGCCTGGAGCAGCTCGCACACCGCGCCGCCGCCGTGGGCGTGGAGCGCTTCGTGCTCGACGACGGCTGGTTTCTCGGCCGCCGCGACGACACCGCAGGGCTGGGCGACTGGCAGGTCGACCCGACGGTGTGGCCGCAGGGCCTCGAACCCCTGACAGACCTCGTCCACTCACTCAGCATGCAGTTCGGGCTGTGGTTCGAGCCCGAAATGGTCAACCTCGACTCGGAGTTGGCCCGCGCGCACCCGGACTGGCTGCTCGCCAACCCGGCGTCGGTTCCGTCGCCCACGGGGCTGTCCTTCCGCACCCAGTACGTGCTCGACCTGGCCCATCCCGAAGCCTGGGAGCATGTGCGGGCGCAGATGTCCGCGCTGATCGGCGGGCTCGGCATCGACTTCATCAAGTGGGACCACAATCGGGACCTGGTCGAAGCGGTGCATGACGGGGTGCCCGGCACGCACGCGCAGACGCTCGCCGTGTACCGGCTGATCGAGCGCCTCAAGGCCGACCACCCGGGCCTCGAAATCGAGTCGTGCTCCTCCGGCGGGGCACGCGCCGACCTCGGCATCCTCGAACGCACCGACCGGGTGTGGGCGTCGGACTCCAACGACCCCGTCGAGCGGCAGGACATCCAACGCTGGACGGAACTCCTGCTGCCACCGGAGCTCGTCGGCGCTCATGTGGGCCCCTCGCCCGCACACTCGTCGGGTCGCGCCACCGCCCTGTCCTACCGCATGGCCACCGCCCTGCAGGGCTCGGCAGGGTTCGAGTGGGACATCGTGGGGTGTACCGACGAGGAGGTCGACGCGATCACCGCGTTCGCCGACCTCTACAAGGAGCTCCGCGGGTTGTTGCACACCGGCACCGTGGTGCACCCGGACGTGTGCGACCCGGCGCTGCGGGTGCGCGGCGTGGTCGCCCCCGACCGGGGCGAGGCGCTGTTCACCGTGTGCACGGTCAGCTCGTTCGAGGAGGCGCTGGTCGAGCGGCTGCGGCTGGACGGTCTGGACCCGGAGCGCCGATACTCGGTGCGCCTCCGCGACGAGATCGGCGCGGCGCAGTGGGGATGGGCGACCCCGGCGTGGGTGGGCAAGACACCGGTCGTCGTCCCGGGCCTGGTGCTCACCGAGGTCGGCCTGCAGCTACCCGCCCTCTGGCCGGTACAGGCGCTCGTGCTGCACCTCACCGCAGTCTGACGACCGCAGCGGCAATGCGTTCTGTGGTGGGCTCTGCCGCATCGCCGTGCCGGTCGACCCTCTTGCTGAAGCCTGGTGGCGTGAAGGAGGACATGATGGACGATCCGACGACGCTGACGAACAAGATCGCCTGGGAGACGGCGTCACAGGAGCATGTACGCGAGTACGACGATCTGTTGGCCCAAGCAGCGACCGGTGACTCGCTCCTCGACATCGAGCGCGACCTGCTGCGGGATGTCCTGGCCCATGCGCCCGAGGTGATCCATCTTCAGAGCGGCCACGGCCTGGACGACCCCGCGCTCGTGTACGCCGGGGCCAGATCCGTGGTCGGCGTCGACTACAGCGAAGTCGCCGTCGATGCGGCGCAGCGGCGAGCCGACGAACTCGGCGTGGCATGCCGGTACATCGCCGCCACAGTGCCACAGCACGTACCCTTGCCGGACGCCAGCGCCGACCTGGTCTACACCGGGAAGGGCGCGCTGATCTGGATGCCCGACCTGGACGCGTGGGCCAACGAGGTGGTCAGGCTGCTACGACCCGCCGGGCACCTGTTCGTCTACGAGGCACATCCGGCAGTACCGCTGTGGACGTGGGACACCGACCAGCCCCGGATCCGCCCCGACCGCAGCTACTTCGCCACCAGCCACGTCAACGACACCTTCCCCGGCAACGGCGCGGTCGAGTGGCAGTGGAACCTCGGTCAGGTCATCACCGCGTTGGTGGCCGCCGGCATGGAGGTCCTGCACGTCGGTGAGTATGCCGAGCCGTTCTGGCGGGCGGGCGGTGTCACCGCCGCCGCATGGGACGGCCGACTGCCGAACTCCTTCTCCCTCCTCGCTCGCCGGCGAGCGTCACCGCCTCGACTCTCCACATCGACCCACTTGACTTAATCATGTTAATGAATAAAGCTCCGAGGTGCGCTCCCATCGACGCTCCCCGCTAGTTCAGGAGAGCATCAATGACACCTCACCCTGTCCTGCCGGCGTCGGCGTCAGCCGACTCGCCGGTGGCCGCCAGACTGCCTGCGGCCACACTTCCCCGCCTCGGCCGCGATCATCTGCTCACCGTGACGCGGTAGGGAGTCCCCGATGTCGCGAAAGACCCTTCGGTACGCGGCGCTCGCCGCGATCACCACGACCCTGGCGCTCACGATGGCGCTCCCCGGCACCCCTGTGCGGTCGGCCCCCCACCAGTCGGCGGCAGCGCCGATCAGGATCATGCCGCTGGGCGACTCGATCACCGCGGGCCCCGGCTGCTGGCGCGCCCTGCTCTGGAACCAGTTGCAGACCGCCGGCTACTCGAACATCGACTTCGTCGGCAGCGCCTCGGATGGCGGAAGCTGCAACTACGGCTTCTCCTACGATGCCGACCACGAGGGCCACGGTGGCTTCTCCGCCGTCGGCATCGCCGGCAACAACCAGCTCCCGCCCTGGTTGAGCGCGGCACGGCCGGATGTGGTCGTGATGCACCTGGGCACGAACGACCTCTGGGGCGGCTGGCAGTCCATGGACACGATCCTCGCCGCGTTCACCAAGCTGGTCGGGCAGATGCGGGCGAACAACCCCAGCATGAAGATCATCGTCTCGCAGATCATCCCGCACCACGGCTGCGCCACCTGCCCCGCCGACACCATCACGCTCAACAACCGGATCCCCGGCTGGGCCGCCGGTCTCACCACCGCCCAGTCGCCCATCGTCGTCGTGGACCAGTGGACCGGCTTCGACGCGGCCACGGACACCGGCGACGGGGTGCACCCGAACGACTCGGGTTTCCGCAAGATGGCCAACCGTTTCCACCCCGCGCTCGCGCGGGTGCTCGGCGGCACCCCACCGCCCACCTCGCCGCCGGACCCGACCCCCTCGGCCACCCCGACCCCGTCACCGTCGACACCCCCGCCCGGCAACGGACGGTGCACGGCGACGTACCAGGTGGTCTCCCAGTGGTCCGGAGGATTCCAGGGCGAGGTGAGCATCCGCAACGGCTCGACGGCGGCCACATCGACGTGGACCGCAACGGTCAGCCTCGGCAGCGGTCAGCAGGTCTCGCAGGCATGGAACGCCACGGTCACGCAGGCCGGCACGACGGTCACCGCACAGAACGTGAGCTGGAACGGCGGCCTGACACCGGGTGGCACGACCAGCTTCGGCTTCCTGGTGTCCTCGACCGGCAGCAACCCGACACCGGTGGTCAACTGCGCGGTCAGCTGACCACCAGCGGGTGGCTGAGGCACCGGACGCCCGCGCCACCCGATCAGACGATCAGTCATGTCCGTACCCGGACCGCCCTGGCCGTGGTCGACGCCGGAGAGGGCCGGTCAGGCCCCCGTCGACCGTGCGCTGGACGCGGCGAAAACGATCCTCAAGGAGAGCTGCTGTGACGAAAAAGTGGTGTTTCGCCCTCGTCGCCTTCCTGGCGATCCTGGCCCCGTACCTCCTCGTTCAGCCGTCGGCGAGCGCGGCGGCATCCACCCGGGTCATGCTCCTCGGTGACTCGATCACCGGTTCGAACGGCTGTTGGCGGTCGCTGCTCTGGCAACACCTCCAGTCCTCCGGATACCCCAACGTGGACTTTGTCGGAACGTTGCGGAACCCGTACTGCTCCGGCACCTTCGACGTCGACAACGAGGGCCACGGCGGCTTCCTCGCGACAGGAATCGCCGACGGCAATCTCCTTCCCGGGTGGCTGTCCGCCACCAGACCGAACGTCGTCGTGATGATGCTCGGCACCAACGACGTCTGGAGCAACAAGGGAACTGCGGCCATCCTGGGCGCGTACTCGAAGTTGCTGGCGCAGATGCGGGCCAACAACCCGGACGTCAAGGTGCTCGTCGCACAGATCCTGCCGATGGCCCCCGCAGGGTGCGGCAACTGCAACGCCAACGTGCAGAGCTTGAACGCCGGCATTCCCGGGTGGGCCGCGACCAACAGCACCAGCAGGTCCCCCGTCCGGGTGGTGGACCAGTACACCGGCTTCAATCCGGCGCAGGACACCGTCGACGGCGTGCACCCGAACGACACCACCGGCATTCGTAAGATCGAGGCGAAGTTCTTCCCGGCGTTGACCCCGCTGCTGGGAACCTCCACCCCGACCTCCCCGCCGCCGACCGCGCCGAACGGCTTCCCGTACTGCGCCAGCGCCGCCAGCGACCCGGACGGTGACGGCTGGGGCTGGGAGAACAACCGGTCCTGCGTGGTCCGGGGTGGCCGCGCGGACAGCGGCACGCCGACTCCCAGTGCCACCGCGCCGAACGGGTACCCGTACTGCGCCAGCGCCGCCAGCGACCCGGACGGTGACGGCTGGGGCTGGGAGAACAACCGGTCCTGCGTGGTCCGGGGCAGCCAGGCGGATCACTGATGAGCCGCCAGCGAACCGCGAACCGGCTCCGTTCCATGATCGCCGTCGGGGCCGCGAGCATCATCGCAGTCGTCCTCGGCGCGCTGACGCTGGCACCGCCCGCAGCTGCCGCCTCGCTCCAGGAGATCACCAACTTCGGCACCAATCCGAGCGGGGCGCGGATGTTCCTGTACGTCCCGACGAGCGTCAAACCCAATCCGGCAGTCGTGGTGGGGGTGCACTGGTGTCACGGCACCGCACAGGACTTCTACGGCGGCACCAGCTACGCATCGCTGGCCGACCGGTACGGCTTCATCGTCATCTATCCGTCGGCCCCCAGCACTGACGGGTGCTGGGACGTCCACTCGACCGCGTCGCTGAGCCACAACGGTGGCGGCGACTCCCTCGGCATCGTGTCGATGGTGAACTATGTCCAACAACGGTACGCCGCGGATCCGGGGCGCATCTTCGTGACGGGTCACTCGTCCGGCGGCATGATGACCAATGTGCTGCTCGGCGCCTACCCGGACGTGTTCCGTGCGGGATCGGCCTACGCCGGCGTGCCGTTCGGGTGTTTCGCCGGCCCCAGTTCGTGGAACAGCGCCTGCGCCAACGGACAGATCATCCGGTCGGCCCAGCAGTGGGGTGACGTCGTGCGGGCCGCATATCCCGGCTACTCCGGCGCCCGGCCACGGATGCAACTGTGGCACGGCACCAACGACGACACCCTGCGCTTCCCCAACTTCGGCGAAGAGATCAAGCAGTGGACCAACGTGCTCGGCGTCAGCCAGACGCCGACATCCACGGAACAGAACCAGCCCCGCTCCGGCTGGGTCCGCACCCGCTACGGCAATGGCGTCGAAGCGATCCAGGAGACCGGCCAACCGCACAACCTGCAAATCCTCGCGGACGACACCATCCACTTCTTCGGTCTTGACACCCCGACCACCCCGCCGCCCACGTCGCCACCCTCGACGGCCGGTGCGATCGTCGGTACCGCCTCCGGCCGCTGCGTGGACGTGACCAACGCCTCCCAGGCGAACGGCACCGCGGTGGCGCTCTGGGACTGCAACGGCGGATCCCACCAGCGATGGGAACGCACCGGCGCGGGACAACTGCGGGTGTACGGCAACAAGTGCCTGGACGCTGAGGGCGGTGGCACGTCCCCCGGCACGAGAGCCATCATCTGGGACTGCACCGGCGGCACCAACCAACTGTGGAACGTCAACACCAACGGCACGATCAGCGGCACCCAGTCCGGCCTGTGCCTGGACGCCGAGTCGGGCGGGACCGCCAACGGCACCCGGGTGATCCTGTGGACCTGCGCCGGCGGGTCGAACCAGCGATGGAGCATCCGCTGAGATCGAGGCAGGGCCGGCAAACCCGCCGCGACGACGATTCGGGACGCTGGCCCACGCCGCCACGTCCGCGCCCACGGGCCGGACGTGGCGGCAGCCCGGCAGCGGCGTCCCACCGCCTTCCGCGTCGGCATCAGCTTCCCGGCACGCCGGCCCGCCCGGGTACGCCGATCCCACAGTGACGACTTCTCACAGGACTGGAGTGACACTCATGCGAAGACCGAACTTTCTGCGGCTGAGCGCTGCCGGCGCGGCAAGCATGGGCGCGGCACCCCTGCTCGGCCCCTGGCAGGCACAGGCCGACACCATCGGCCCGCTACGGACCGCACCGGCCACCCCGTTCGCGGTGGGCGTACGCCAGTACAACTGGACGCGCGGCAACCGTCAGGTGACCACCTTCGTGTACTACCCCTCCACCGGTCCGTCCGGCAGCGGCCCCACCACCAACGCACCGGTCGCCCCGGGCGTCTTCCCCGTCTGCCAGTACACCCACGGCAGTGGCGCCAGCCCACAGGGCGCCCTGGCACACATCCGACCGATGGCCGCAGCCGGCCTCATCGTCCCGGCCCCCGTCTTCACCAAGGCCAGCGTCGGTGACACCTACAACGGCGAGCTGCCCCGGGACGTCTCCGAAGCCATCACCCGGACACTCGCCCTGAACACCGGCACCGACCCGTTGGCCGGCCACATCGACACGGCCAACATCGGCGTGTCCGGCTACTCCATGGGCGGCATGACCACCAACGCGCTGCTCACCGCGTTCCCCGACGCGCGGATCAAGGCAGCGGTCGCCATGTCCAGCATCAGGATGGGCAGTCCGAGCCCGGCGAGCGAGCCCAACGTGCTGGAGGTTCGAGCGGCGCGTGCCGCTGGCATCCCCGTGGTGCACCCGGCGCAGGTCCCCGACCGGCTGGCCGACGAGCGGCAGCTGGTGGCGGTGGCCGGGTCGCACGGCGACTCGCCCAACACGGTGACCGATCGTCTCGGTGTTCCGGTGGGCACGGTCAATTCCCGGGCCCGGGTGCCGCCGGAGCGGTTGGCGGTTGTGGGTATCGGCAACCGCTCCAGCAACCGTATCTGTTCGGCTCGACTCGGCTCACTGCGGCTCGGTGCCCCCTGGGGGTCAGCCAAGGCGGGGCCGTCGTCGCGCGACGGACCGACCGGCTAGGTTTCAGGGATGAGTCTTCTCGACGACGTCGCGCGGCGTGACAACTGGCGATGCTGGGTGTGCGACGAGCCGGTCGACGCCGACAGGTCGGTCAACGACCCCCGGGGCCCCAGCGTCGACAGCCGTACCGCCGACCGGAAGGCCAAGGTCGTCGAGCGACTCGCGCACCGCGCCTGCAACACCCGCAAGGGCGCGGTCAAGGTGGTCATCGCCTGGCCGGACCGCCTGCACGTGGTGGAGCCCGCGCCGCTGATCGCCGTCGCCGAACGGCTCGAACGCAAGGGCGGCCGGGAACTGGTCGCCCGCTGCCCGAGCAGGAAGGACGCCCAGGAGGCGGCCGACTGGCTGGTCGACCGGTTCTCTCGACTGGTGCCCGGACTACCGGTGACCGCGAGCGTCGACGCCGGCGGCGGACAGTACCTCGTCGCCTTGGCCGCCGGCCGCCGCTGACCACCGTGCGATACGGGACGATCCGCCCGCGCCGACCACCAGAGCGTTCGCGCGGTAAGCGGTAACGAGTTCGGCGTCACCCACCGGCCGAGCGAGCCACCGGCAATAAGGCTGGCGAGCGATCTTCAACACCCGGCACGTCACCGCGACGGGGATCCCGTCGGCGGCCAGCTCGCTCACGAGCGGGTAGAGCCTTTTCCGGCAGGTTCGCCTGCGACAGATAGGCCGCGGCCCGACGCAGGACCTCGTACTCCTGTTCGAGGAGCTTGATCCGCTTGCGGGCCTCGCGCAGCTCGGCTGACTCGCCGCCACTGACACCCGGCTTGACTCCCGCGTCAACGTCAGCCTGGCGCAGCCACTTGAACAGCGTCATCGGGTGGACTCCGAAGTCCTTCGCGATCTGCTCGACGGTCACGCCCGGGTCACGGTCACGGGCCACCCGCACGACGTCATCGCGGAACTCACGGGGGTAGGGCTTGGCCACAGCGGCCAGATCTCCGGGCCAGGCGGCGTGCTACCCGTGGAGGAGCTGCTCGCGCAGGATGTCTGCGTGCCCGCAGTGCTGGGCGAGCTCACGTAGCACGTGGAGGTACACCCACCGCAGCGGAAGCGGACCCCGCCGGTTCCCGCGCAGGATGTCGTCGAGGCCCAACGACGCCGTCGCCCGGCGTGCTGCCGCGCAGGCCTCACGGTGGGCCTGCCGGACGGTGGCGATCGTGTCGTGGTCGTCGAGGACGAACGAGTCCTCCGACCGCTCCGGGAGGCCGAGCTCGGCGCGCGAGCGGCAGGTGACGGCCTCGTCGAACCAGACCCTCTCCACGAAGGTCACGTGCTTCACCAGGCCCAGCAGCGTGGTCTGGGAGGCCACCAGCGAACGACGTGCCTGTTCCTCCGTCAGCCCGTCCAGGCAGCCGTTGAGCGCGTCGCGGTGCTCGTCGAGGAACGCCTCGAACTGGGCCTGGGCTGGTTGGGCGACGACCTGTTCGGCGAAGGTGGGCGGAAAGGCAGGCATGGGAGAAGCATCGCAGACATCCCGGGCGGGCCGCGGAGCCGGTGCGGAGAAAACGGCTGGCGGACCACCCCGGCCGCTGCTAGCTTTCCGGAGGCCGTGCGAGAGACCGAGGAGGTGGTACCCGTGAACATGTCGACATGGGTGCTCCCCTCCGGGGTCACGGTCGGGCGGTAGGTCGTCCGGGAGCGCCGTTCCACGAGCACTCCCGAAAGGCACGACCATGCGATTCACTGCTGAGCAACGCCTCGACGACGGCGTCCTCGAGCGCGAGTTCACCCTCGGCGAGATCCCCGGCATCCTGTGGACGCCCGCATCCGCATCCGTACCCGCCCCGCTGATCCTGCTCGGCCACCCCCCGCTCGGACTGCGCAGGATGCACCCCCGTCTGGTGGCGCGGGCCCGGCACGCCGTAGCGGACGGCTTCGCCGCGGCCACCATCGAGCTTCCCGGCAGCGGTGAACGGCCCCGGTGGGCCGCCGCCGAGCGGGCCCGCGCCGACCTGCGCCGGGCTGTGGAGGCCGGGGAGCCGGTCAGCGACGAGATCGTCGACGCCCTCGTCCTCCCGCTCGTCGACAGGGCCGTCCCGGAGTGGCGGGCCGCCCTGGACGCCCTCCTGTCACTGCCCGGGATCGGCAGCCCGGTCGGATACTCGGGGGGAGTGATCTCCGTCGGCATCCGGCTCGCGGTGGTCGAGCCGCGCATCGTGGCCGCCGGCCTCTTCGCCGGGAGCCTCGTGCCCCGCACCATGTTCGAGGAAGCCCGACGGGTCACCATCCCGCTGCACGTCCTGCTGCAGTGGGATGACGAGGGGAACGACCGGAAGGCGGCCCTGGACCTCTTCGACGCCTTCGGCTCCCGGGAGAAGACGCTGCACGCCAACATGGGCGGGCACACCGGTGTCCCGCAGTTCGCCGGGGAGGACGCGGCCAGGTTCTTCGCCAGGCATCTGCGCTAGCCCCGGGCCGAGGCCCTGCCGCCCGGCCGGCAACCGGTGGGCGGCGGGGCCTAACACGGTCGCGGTCGACAGCACCACCAGGCTTCCCCCGCCGGCACCTGCCGCCGTGGGGCTGACTCAGCTGCGGCAGATGACCGTCGCGTCGTCGGCGGCGATGCCGTCGCGCGCCTCGGCCTGCCTGACCCGGCGGATGACCTCGTCGGGGCCGGCGGACGCCAGCAGGTCCAGCAGTCCCGCCCAGTCGGTCAGCCCGAGGGTGTCCACCAGCCTGCTCGCGCCGTTGCTGAGCAGTGCCGCCACGGTCACCTCGGCGGCCGGGCAGCTGCCGGTGACCGCCTCGTCCACCACCCGGGGGTCGTCCTTGGCCACCCAGAAGCCGCCCGGGCTGTTCCGGTGCGCCCGCAACTCGCCCAGCAGCCGCCGGTACCTGTCACTGCCCGGGGGTACGCCCCGCAACCGCCGCTCGAAGGAGCGGGCGATCACCACCTCACGCGGATCGTGGGCCACGAACGGCTCGCCGCCCACCCGGCCGAGGACCGCCACCGCGTCACCGAGGACCAGATGCTCGACGCGCCCGCCGGCGAACCGGAGCATCGCCACCGCGGCGTACGGACTGATCGGGTGGGCGACGTCGCAGGTGTCGCGGTGCTCGTCGGTGATCCGCTCGATGCCCTCGGCCAGCACGTCGCGCAGGCTCCGCCCCAGGGACAGAGCGCCCAGCAGGGCACCACCGAGACGGGTGGCGTACCAGGCCACGCCGTGGTGGCAGACCTGGGCGGCGTCGGCGATGCCACCGGCACCGTCGACGAGCACCAGACCGGCGGCGACGGCACCGGCGAAATCCTCGTTGGCCCGGCCGGGATGCCCCGCATCGGTCGCCACAGCCACCCGCACCATCTGACAATCCTACGATCGGTATCGATGCCGGTACGGCGACGGGCCTGCGGGCGGTCAGACATCCGGTTGGTGGACCTCGGCGCTGATCTTCTCGATCAGCCGGCGGGACTCGTCGTGGTCCAGGGCCACCGCGTCCAGACCGGCCCAGGCCTCCTCATACGCGGCCACCTCCGACACCCGGTCGAGATACAGCGCCCCGGTCAACAACTCCCGGTAGACCACCGGCGGGTCCGGTTCGACCCGGTTGACCGGCGGAAAGTCGAGCAGCAGGAACGGGCCCGCGAGAAGGGCCCGGTGCACCCCGACGGCGAGCGGCACCACCCGCAGCGACACCTGCGGCAACCGGCTCGCCTCGACCAGGTGCCGCAACTGCGCGACCATCACCGCCGGGTCGCTGACGGCACGCAGCAGCACGCCCTCAGCGAGCACCACCTCCAACCGGGGTGCCGCCGGCAGCCGCCGCCGCAACACACCCTGCCGCCGCAACCGCACCTCGACCAGGCGGTCCCGGTCCCCCACCGTGAGATCCGGCCGTTGCCGACACACGGCCGTCGCATAGTCGCGGGTCTGCAACAGCACGGGAATCATCCCGTCGGCGTGCTCGCGAAGCCGACAGGCGTCGCCGGCCAGGCTGACGTACGGCTCGCACCAGCGGGGCAGCGGATCCCCATAGGCATGCCACCAACCCCTCGCCCGCGTCTCCCCGGCCAGGGCGACCAACACGCCGGTCAACTCGGGCCGCGCGGCGTAACGCCCGCACATCACCCGCACGTCACTACGGCTCACGGCGGACCGGCCCGCCTCGATCTGCCACAACTTCCGCCGGCTGAACTGCAACGCCTCCGCCGCGCCGTCCACCGTCATCCCCGCCTCGACCCGCAACTGCCCCAGCACCCGCCCGAGGTGCCGACGCGGCACCGACGACCCGCCGTCAACCATCGGCCCGCCGCCCCTCGCCCGACCCGCTCCCCCGCCGCCCACGGCACCCACCCGACGGCAGCAGCAGCGCGTAACGCCCCGCCCGCTGGTTCCGCGTCACCCCCACCCGCCGCACGCCCCGCCCGGACCGCACCACACCGCCACACCACCGGGCCGCAGACCCATCGGGTACGCCCACCAGCCCACCCGACGACCGCGAACACCCCGACCCAACCCCCTCCGGCACGACCCTCCCCACCAGGTCAACAGCCGCCCGCCCCACCCTCAAGAACCACTTCCACCGCCGACCCATGACCCTCCCCTTCCGTCCGGCTCTCTGGCCGAAGGCTAACAGACCTGTAAAGCCTGTAAAGATAGGATGGGGATGCTTTACTTTTGGACCTCGTCGGCTGATTTGCTGACCGCATGCCGTACGCCCAGCCGCTCTGGCGTCAGATCAGAGATGATCTCCGCGCGAAGATCCGGGCCGGCATCTACCCGCCGGGAAGCAAGCTTCCCGCCACCCGCCTGCTCGCCGCCGAGTACGAAACCAGTCACATGACGGTACGGCGAGCGCTGGACTCCATGATCGAGCTTGGCGAACTGGTCGGCCGCATGGGCATCGGGGTCTTCGTCGCCGACACCTCCGAGCAGGACTCGTAGGCCGGCGCGTCTCCACCCCCACAGCGGGCCGGTGACGTTCCGGTACCGGCAGATCCCGTTGGTCATCCGAGGTCCCGGCGACATCGAGACCTATCGGCAGATCGTCGAGGTGTTGGCCACCGCCGACCCCGCACGCTACCAACCGGCCTCCCCGGAAAACCCACTGGAGCAACTGGTCGATGTCGGTGGGCGCTGTGACGCCGCCCGTCGCGGACGTCAACGGCTTGAGTAGTGTTTGTGACATGTCGAGCCCTGAGGCATCCAAGGTGGGGGCTTTCGGTCACGCCGTCAGCCCCCTGAACCGCTGAGTTCCTAGTTCGCCTCCCCGCAGTTCTGCTGCTGCGTGGGAGGTCTGCGCACACCTCATGGGCGCTGGCCGCGGTGACGAGACGTCTCCCTCTCGTTCTCTCACCTCGGAGTTCTCGATGCATCTGCCGCTCTACCTGCTTGCTGTGGCGGTCTTCGCCATGGGCACCTCGGAGTTCATGCTCGCCGGCCTGGTGCCGGACATCGCCACCAGCCTCCACGTGTCGGTCGGCGCCGCCGGGCTTCTGACGTCGGCGTTCGCTGTCGGGATGGTCGTCGGCGCGCCGCTGATGGCGGGGCTTGCGCGCCGGTGGCCCGCCAGGGCCAGCCTGCTGGGTTTCGTGCTGGTGTTCGCCGTGGTCCACGTCGTGGGCGCGCTGACCACGAGTTTCCTGATCCTGCTCGTCACCCGGGTGATCGCCGCCCTGGCCAACGCCGGCTTCCTCGCCGTGGCACTGAGCACGGCGGCCACGCTCGTCGCACCTGACCAGAAGGGGCGCGCACTGGCGGTGCTGCTCTCCGGCACGACGGTGGCCACCATCGCGGGAGTGCCAGGCGGTGCGCTGCTCGGCACGTTGCTCAGCTGGCGTTCGACCTTCTGGGCGATTGCCCTGCTCTGCGTTCCCGCTGCCCTCGGCGTCGTGAAGGGCATCCCAGCCCGGGCCGGGAGGACCCCTGCGGGGATTGCGGCGACCTCGTCGCTTCGCGACGAGATCGCCCAGCTCACGATGCCCAGGCTGCTCCTGGTCATGCTGCTCGGTGCCCTGGTCAACGCCGCCACCTTCGCCACGTTCACCTTCCTGGCACCGATCGTGACCGACACCGCCGGCCTGGGCGAGCTCTGGGTTCCGGCCGTGCTGGTGCTCTTCGGCACGGGGTCCTTCGTCGGCGTCACCGTCGCGGGACGACTCTCCGACAGGCATCCCGCGATCGTGATCGCAGTCGGTGGTCCGTTGCTACTGCTCGGCTGGATCGCGTTGGGGGCCCTGGCTACCCAGCCTGCGGCCCTTCTCCTCCTCGCGGTCACGCAGGGCACGCTCTCCTTCGCGTTGGGTGCCACCCTGATCGCCCGGGTGCTCTACGAGGCAGCGGGCGCCCCCACCATGGGAGGGTCGTATGCCACCGCGGCGCTCAACGTCGGTGCTGCTGGCGGCCCCGTCGTTGCCGCAGCGACCCTCAGTGCCGATGCTGGCGACCTCGGTCCGGTATGGGTCAGCGGCCTCCTGGTCGCGGTCACCCTGCTCATCGCCCTGCCGCTCCTGGGGGTCATCGCGCCCCGCCCCGACCGGGTGATCCGGTGACCCGTACGAACGAACGCCGCGTGTCCGAGGCTGAGGAAGCGACGAACGACCGGTGGGGAGCACCTGTCGTTCGGCTCGTAGTTGAGACGGTCGATACCCCCATCCCTCCGGACGGTTCCTGTGTCGGACCGAACGGGAAGGGCAGTGCGGAACTGTCGTACCCGTGGGCCATGATCTTGTGGTCACGGCGTCGCCGGCCCCGGCCGGCGCGCGCCATCAACCCTGGTCGACGCCGGTGTCACGGCGGGTGGGAGGACGTGTGGTGACGGACCCTGACGGGGCCGCCCGGCGGCGGAGCGTGCTGGTGGTGGTGCCGCCTGCCCGGCCCCGCAAGCTGGCCAAGGTGCCCTTCGTCGAGCTGGCCGACGGACGGTTGCAGGGGGTGGTGTCCAGCGGGTCCGACATCGAACGGGTCTACGTCTCGTCGGTGACCGCCGGCACCCACGCCTACCATTGCAGCACCAACAACAACCGGCCCTGCGGTGGGCTACGCGGCGCGCCCTGCAAGCACCTGGAGGCCCTCGCCGACGAGGCCGTGCTCCAGTACGGCGTCGACCGGGTCGCCCGCTACCTGCGGGTGGACGCCGGCGACGGGACGCAGACCGGCGTCGAGCTGCTGTCCCGGCTCGACGCCCGGCACGAGCCGACCCCGGCCGCTGTGGTGTTCAGCCGGTTCCTGCGCCACCTGGCCTACCTCGAACTCCCGGCCAGCACCACCGCGCTGCCCGAGCTGCACTGGTTCCCGTCCACCGGGGCGGGTCGCTGATGCGGGGCGCACAGCTGGCGCAGCTGCACGACGACGCCCCCACCGGGCTGGCCGACGCCGACGACGTGGTCGCCGGCTTCGACGAGGCCCTGCTGGGTGGCTTCGCCCGGGTCGGCGAACAGGACGCCGCCGCGTTGACGGCACTGGCCGGCGCGGTGGCCGGCACGCCGTTGGGCGAGCGGGTGGCCGAGGCGGTGGGCAAGGTGATCGCAGGTTCGGTCGGCCAGGAACATCTGGCCGCGCTGGCCGGAGCACGGGCCGCGCTGCTCGGGGCGACCCACGACGCCCTGCTCGACCGGTGTGACACCGCCCTCGGGCGGGACCGGGCGGCGTGGACGTCGCCGGCCGGCGGGCCGGTCGACGGTTCCCCCGCCCGTGCCGCCGCCCGGTCCTGGCTGCACGAGGCGGCCCTCGCCGGGTGGCGCGGCGTCGACCACGAACTCCTCTCCGCCGTCGGGACGCCGGTCGAGGCGGCGCTGGCCGAGCCGGGGTCGCGCCGGCTCGCGGTACTGCTCGACGGGTTCGCCGCCGAGCTACGGGCCGGGCTGCCGGTGGCCACCATGCCGCAGGTGCCGGTACGCCGCTGGGCGGACCTGTGGTCCCGGAGCATGCTGCTCGCCCAGGACTGGCCGGCCCCGGCCACCGTGGCGGAAACCGAACAGGTGACCGGTCGGCTGTTGCCGCTCGGGGTCGACGTCCATGAGCACGAAACCGCCGTCCAGGTGCAACTGCACGCGATCCTCGAACCGGCCGACGCCCCGACGCCCCGGCTGGTCCGGGTGACGGTGGGCGCGGCCAAGGTCGCCACGATCGGTGGGCCGGCGGTCTGGCGGCTGTTGTCGGCGTACCCCGTCCTGCTCACTGCGATCGCGCAGCGGCGGACGCTGACCGTCACCGACCTGCCGGTGCACGGCGGCGACCTGCACTGGGTCGACGGCCGGGCGCAGGCGGGCGAGCCCGCCGACCCGTTCGCCACCGCCCGGGTGCTGCTCGGCTCGGCGACGGCGACGGCCACCCCGCCGCTGGACCGGCACCCGGCGGCGATCGCCGAGCCGGTGCTGCTGGAGGGCTACACCGTGCACGACGACGGAACGACCCTCGACCTCGACGGGCATCGCCTCGCGGTCACCGTCGACCGGTTGCCGGCGGGTGGCCCACTCACTCCCGCGCTGGTCGCCGCCTCGTCGGCCTGCCTGGGCCTGCTGCGCTGGGACGACGGGCGGTGGCTGGTGCAGCCACTGGCGGTGCGGGCCACGGTCAAACGCCGGCCGGTGGAGGCACACAACGGCGACTGGGCCGACGGGGTGACCGACCCGAAGGTCGCGAAGGCCGAGGCCAGGGCGGGCGACGCCGTGGCCGTGCTGCGCGAGCGCGCGGGACGGTTGCTGCGCCGATGACCGAACCCACTCCGACCGGGGACACCGCACCCCCTCACGACGCCGTGATCCCCGGTGATCTGGCCGCCGCCAACCGTCGGCAGGTGCTCTACTGGCGGCTGCTGGGCCGGCTCTTCGACCCCGACGAGCAGCCCACCCTGGAATCGGCGAGCGTGGCCGTGGTCGACGACCTCGGCCTGCCCGCGGCCCTGCTGGACCCGACCGTCTCGATGGACACCGTCGTGCAGCGCTTTCCCGCGCTCGCCGACGAACTGCGCGGCCTGCTCGCCCCCGACCCCGCCGGGAGCGCCGACCACGCCGCCGACCGCGTCGCCGGTGGCGACGGCGAGAGCACGGCGGGCACGCCGGCCGGCGAGGTGCTGGAGGCGGGTGGCGCTACCAGCGAAGATGACGCCACGACCGGGGGCGGTCACCCGGACGACGGCGACATCGGGACGCACCGGCCCGGCACGACCGAGGTACGCCGGGCGGCGCTGGTGTCGAAGCTGCTGCTCAACGTCTTCGGCACCGGGTCAGGGCCGGTCAGCGCCGGTCAACTGGCCCGTTGGCAGGCCGACGCCGGCTGGTTCGAGCAGGCGCTCGGCTGCCCCCCGGGTGAGCTGCGTCGGCAGGGTGGCACCGGGCTGGGCGGCACCCTCGCCGGCCTGGAGGGCGACCTGGTCCGCCGGATGCACCTGCGGGAGGTGCTGGCCGACCCGAAACTGGCCAGCCAGCTCACCCCCAGCATGTCGCTGATCGAGCAGCTGCTGCGGGACAAGGCGAATCTGTCCGGGGTGGCGCTGGCCAACGCCAAGGCGCTGATCCGGCGGTTCGTCGACGAGGTCGCCGAGGTGCTGCGGACCCAGGTCGAGCAGACAAGTGTCGGCACGATCGACAGGTCGGTGCCGCCGAAGCGGGTGTACCGCAACCTCGACCTCGACCGCACCATCTGGCAGAACCTCACCAACTGGAGCCCGGAGGACGAACGCCTCTACGTCGACCGGCTCTACTACCGGCAGACCGCCCGCAAGACCACCCCGTCGCGGCTGATCGTGGTGGTGGACCAGTCCGGCTCGATGGTCGACTCGATGGTCAACTGCACCATCCTGGCCTCGATCTTCGCCGGCCTGCCCAAGGTGGACGTGCACCTGATCGCGTACGACACCAGGGCGTTGGACCTGACCCCGTGGGTGCACGACCCGTTCGAGGTGCTGCTGCGGACCAAGCTCGGCGGCGGCAACGACGGGCCGGTGGCGATGGCGATGGCCCGCCCGAAGATCGTCGAGCCGCGCAACACGGTGCTGGTGTGGATCTCGGACTTCTACGAGTTCGACCGCTCCCAGCCGCTGTTCGACGGCATCGAGGCGGTGCACCGCTCCGGGGTGCGGTTCATCCCGGTCGGCTCGGTAAGCAGCTCCGGCCAGCAGAGCGTCAACCCCTGGTTCCGGCAGCGCCTCAAGGACCTGGGCACCCCGGTCCTCTCCGGCCACATCCGCAAACTCGTCTTCGAGCTCAAGAGCTTCCTCACTTAGGAGAGACACCCCTGATGTCCGAGATGTTGCGTGCCCCCGCCGAGGTCAAGTACGCCGAGGAACTCGACTACCTGGAGTCGGTCGACACCGGCCCGAAGCCGTTCTCCTGGCGGCTGAGCCCGCGCATGGTCCGGCTGTTCGTCCTCGGCTCGGAACGGGCCGACGGGCTGGAGCGGGAGATCCCGCAGAAGTGGTTCGGCGACCGCAGTTTCGTCGAACGCAGCATCGTGACCCTGGCGTCGGACCGGGGCCTGCTGCTCATCGGCGACCCCGGCACCGGCAAGAGCTGGCTGGCCGAGTTGCTGTCCGCCGCGATCTGCCGCAACTCCACCCTGGTGGTGCAGGGCACCGCCGGCACCACCGAGGACCACATCAAATACTCGTGGAACGTCTCGATGGTGATCGCCAAGGGCCAGTCCCGCGAGTCGATGATCCCGTCACCGATCATGACGGCGATGGAGCAGGGCGTGGTGGGCCGCTTCGAGGAGCTGACCCGGTCCACCAGCGACGTGCAGGACGCGCTGATCTCCATCCTGTCGGAGAAGTACGTCTCCATCCCCGAGCTGAACGACGACAACATCGTCTTCGCCCAGCCCGGATTCTCCATCATCGCCACCGCGAACAGTCGGGACCGGGGCGTCAACGACCTGTCGTCGGCGTTGAAGCGGCGGTTCAACTTCGTCCGGATCCCGGTGGTCACCAACAAGCGCAGCGAGGCGGAGATCGTCCGGTTCCGCACCGAGGAGCTGCTGCGGCGGCACCGCATCGAGTTGGACGTGCCGCCCACCCTGCTGGACATCCTGCTGCAGAGCTTCGCCGACCTGCGGGCCGCCGCCGCGTCGGCGACCAGCGACGACGAGAAGCTGGAGTCGGCGCTGTCCACCGCCGAGCAGATCGGCGTGCTGGAGGACGCCATCCTGCACAGCCAGTTCTTCGGCGACCGTACCCTGCGGGCGGAGACGCTGGCCGGGTCGCTGATGGGGTCGCTGGCCCGGCGCAGCCCGGAGGACCTGGCGATCCTCAACAAGTACCTGCACGGGGTGGTGGAGCCCCGGGCCAAGCAGGACAGCGCCGGCTGGGCGGGCTTCCTCGACGGCGGTCGCCAGGCGATCGCCTCGCTGTCATGACCGCCGACACCGCCACCGGCACCGCCCCGGTCGATCCGCACCGCGCGGGCGGTGCCGAGGACCCGGGCCCCGCCGCCGGGGGTGGCGTGGTCGCCGGGCCGTTCGGGGCGCTGCGGGAGCAGCTCACCGATGCGGCGGCCACCTTCGCCGGCTCCGCCGACGCGCTGGCCGGCATCCTCGCCGGCATCGTCGACGACGTCGACCGGGCGCTGGGTGAGCGGTTGGAGATCTTCCCGGTCTGTCACCACTCGCCGGCCTCGGCGCTGGCGATGGTACGCCGGCTGCGGCACAAGCAGCCCAAGGTGATCTACCTGGAACTCTGCGAGGATCTCCAGCCCCTCCTGGACGAGTTGCGCAACTGCCGGTTACCGGTGGCGGTGCAGGCGTTCGCCTCCGAGCTGGACGGCTTCCCCGCCGAGTGGGGGCCGCTCAGTGTGGTCGCGCCGGTCACCGAGGCGTCCGCCGAGTACCAGGCGATCGCGTACGCATTGGAGACGCCGGGGGTGGAGCTGGTGCTGGTGGACCGGTCCACCGACCACGTCTTCCAGTGGTCCCCCCGCGACGACGCCCCGCCGGCCGGGGACGACACCGCACCGGCGGCGGCCACCGCGTCGACCGGGGGCGCGGGTGAGCAGGCGGCGCTGCACGGCGACGCGGTCGGCGTGGAGATCGGCGACCTGCGGCCCCGGTTCGCCGAGCTGGAGGCGTACCTGCTGCACCACGGCAAGGTGCGGCACTGGTCGGAGTGGTGGGACCAGTACGTCGAGCGGCCCCTCGCCGACGCCGACCACGACACCTACCGGCAGGTTATGGTGCTGATCGGCAGCCTGTTCCGGCGGCTGCGACCCGCCGGGTCGGACCGTACCGACCGTGACGAGGACCGGGAACGTTACATGTGGACCCGGATGCGGGAGCACCTCGCCGCGTCCGGGGCCGATCCGGCGGACTGTCTCTACGTGTGCGGCGCGTTCCACGCCGCCAGCCGGGTCGCACAGTTCGGCCTGGACTCCCCCGCCCCGGACTTCGAGATCACCCCCCGCACCGGCACCCGCTGGCGGTACGGGCTGATCCCGTCGAGCCACTCGGCCATCGAGGCGCAGTTCGGCCTGGCACCGGGTTCGGTGTCGATCGCCGCCGCCACCTGGACCAAGGCGGTGGGCGGGTCGGGCCTGACGCCCTACCGGCTCGACGGCCAACGGGGCGGGAAGACCCGGGGCCGACGCAAGGCAACGGTGCCGGTCGCCGCGCCGGCCGGGTCGGTCGCCGACCGGCTCACCGGGTTCCTCGCCGCGCCCCCGCACCTGGACGGGCTGGACGAGGCGGAGCTGCGCGGCTGGTGCGTGGACATCGTCCGGTTGGCCCGACGCAACGGCTACCTGGCCAGCACCGCCGACGCGATCGCGGTGTTCGAAACCTCGATCCTGCTGGCCGGATTGCGCAACCGGGCCCGCCCGACCCCGTACGACTTCGCCGACGCGGCGGTGACCTGCATCGAGAAGGACGTCGTACCGGGTCGACGGGACGTGCGGCGGCTCTGCGAGATCCTGCTCGGCGGGGACCGGATCGGGCAGGTCGGCTACGACGCCCTGCCGCCGCTTGCCCGCGACGTGCTCGACCGGCTCCAACCGCTCGGGCTGGACCTGGAGAAACGCACCATCGGGCGGGCCCTGCTGGACCTGCACGCCAATCCCGGGCTGACCGGCTGCTCGGATCTGCTGTGGATGCTGCGGCACCTGCTCCCGGCCGACGCGGTCCGCCCGATCATGGGTGAACGCCGGTTGGGGCACCGGTCGATCCAGGAGAGCTGGGACCTCGCGTTGGGCCGCCACCAGCGGGCGCTGATCGAGCTGGGCTACGAGGGGGTGACCGTCGAACAGGTGCTGGAGCAGCGGCTGCGCCGATCGGTCCGGGGCCCGGACGCGACCGCCGCCGGTGCCCTCGCCGCCGTGGAGGACGCCATCCGGCTGCTGAACAGCCCCCGGTTGGTCGACGAGCTGGGCACCCGGGCGGTGGAGCTGCTGGCCACCGAGCGCACCGTGGACGACGCCCCCGAGGTGCTGCGGCGGATCCGCCGGTTGCTGGCCCACCACCGGGCCACCGCGCCGACCCTGCCGGCCTGGTGCGAGGCGTTCGTGACGACCGGTTACGCGCACTACTGCACCCTGCTGCCGACCGCGTTCGTCGAGGAGGAAACCGGGGTCCGGCAGGTCGGGGCGATGCTGGGCTTCCTGTTCAGCATGGAGAGCCTGGCGCTCTCCCTGGGCTGCGACCGGTCCCAGCTCGAGCTCGCGGTGGCCCAGTCGCATCCGGAGACACCGGCGAAGGTCGCCCTGGTCTGGGCGGCCCGACACCAGCTCGGCCTGCTGCCGTTGGCCGAGCTGCGGGAGCGCTGCGGGCAACTGTTGGCCAACCCGCTGGTGGTGCCGGCCTTCCCGCGCTACCTCTCCGGTTTCGTGCACGCGCTGGAACCGGTGCCGGGGCTCGCGCCGTTCGTGGTGGAGACGATGTCCACCGCCTTCGCCCGGCTGCCCGACCCGGTGCTGCTGCCCTGGCTGCCCACTCTGATCACCACGTTGCGGGAACACGGCCCGGAGCTGGTCCCGTTGCTGGTCCGTGAGGCCGCGCGTACCTTCCCGGGGACGTTGCCCGAGTTGGATGCCTGGGTGCCGCCCTGGCTGGGGCCGGCGCCCGCACCCGCGCCGACGACGCACCGGGCCGGGCCGGTGGGGCAGGTGCACACCCTGCTCGCCGGGCATCCGGTGGCGGTCGACGCGGTCGCCGCGCTGCTCGGCTGCGACGGCGACTGGTCGACGCCGCCCGCCGGCCCGGTGGGGGTGGCGGTGCCGGCGCTGCTGGCTGAGCACCCGGCCACCGCGCAGGCGGTCGCCGCCCTGCTCGTCGGCCCGCAACGGGGTCGCCTCCGATGAGGTCGATCGGAGCCGGGGCCTGCTTCCCGGCACGCCATCGGCGGTCGACGCACGTCCCGATCCGGGTCGTGTGAGATGTCCCATGCCCGCCGGAAGACAGGCGGGCGGCAGGCAGGAGCATCGCCGACGGTCCCGCCGGATTCTTGCCGATGCTTCTGCCTGTTCTCGGCGCCCCGGGATCACTTGACTCACAGCCATGACGCAAACCCGGAATGTGACCTACCGCGTGGTGGTCGCCGGCGTGCTGCTCGGTGCCACGGTGGTGGTCGGTCCGCTGGCGGCGCCCTCACACGCCGCGCCCAGCCAGCCGTTCGCACCGTCGGCGACGACGCCGACGCCCGAGAACGGCCGCTCCATTCTCGACCTGATCCCGGCGCAGACGCGGGACCGGATGCTCGCCCAGGCCCCGCTCGTCGACGCCGCCAACGTCGTCCGCACCGCCGTCGATGCCGGTGCGCCGCGCGGCTACGCCGGTATCGGGCTGGTGGACGACCACGTCACCCTCTGGTGGAAGGGCACCCTGCCCGGTGACGTCGCGGCGGCGGTGACGACCGCTCGCCGTACCGCACCGGTCGAGGTCGTCGGGGCGACCTACACCCGCAGCGAGTTGAAGAAGGCGGCGGCGAAGCTCGCCCCCGTCGTCGAGGCCGACCCGAACGACGCCGCCCACGCCGTCCGGCTGCGGACCGACGGCTCCGGGATCGAGGTCGCGGTCGACCCGAAGGCCGGCGCGAAGCAGCCGAAGCTGCCGGCGACCGGAGTCACCACCCGGACGGTGGTGCGCGAACGGATGGTCGAGCGGTCCCGGTACAACGACTCCGCGCCGTACGACGGCGGGATCGGCATCGGCCTGACCACCTACGCCTGCACCGCCGGCTTCGGCGTCCGCAACCACAGCACCAACGTGGGCTACCTGCTCACCGCGGAACACTGCGGTCCCATCGGGCAGGCCTGGCACGTCGGCTGGAACACGAACACCAACACCGGCACGCTGATCGGCTACTCGGTCGCCAGCAACGACGACCACGACACCATGCTGGTCTCCACCTCCTCGCCGGGCAGCCACATCTATGTCGGTGGGCAGAACGACGAGGTACGCGCCCAGGTGACCGGGTGGACCGAGGTCTTCCCCGGCCAACTGCTCTGCCAGTCGGGATACACCTCGGCCGGTGAGATCGGCGGACCGGTCTGCAACCTGCGGGTCGACTTCCACTACGACGACATCGAGGACCTGGTCGAGGCCACCCAGCTCGACGGCGCGGAGTCGGCCCGGGGCGGCGACAGTGGTGGGCCGGTCTACTCGGTCAACGCCAACGGCACCGTCCTCGCGGCCGGCACCACCACCCGGTCGGCCGGTCCCGGCTTCGGCTTCCAGGACTTCGCCACCGCCCGGGACGACTACGGCGACATCCGGCCGGCGACCACCCTCACGAGCACCTGCCGGGTGTCGTACGTGGTGACCAACTCCTGGGGCACCGGCTTCAACGCCAGCATCACCGTCTACAACGACGGTCCGACGGTCAACGGCTGGTCGCTCGGCTGGACCTTCCCCGGCAGCCAGCTGATCCAGGGCCACTGGAACGGCGTCTTCCAACAGACCGGCGCGGCCGTCACGGTGGCCAACGAGAGCCAGAACGCCAACATCCCGACCAACGGGGCGGTCAGCTTCGGCTTCACCGCCAGCGGCGCTCCCACCACCCCGGCACCCTTCACGCTCAACGGGACCACCTGCAACTGACCCGTCCCGGCCGCCCCGGGCACCGAAGCCGGGCGGCACCCCCACACCCTGGTCGTCCGTCACGATCCGGATGACCATCAGGTCGGGCCCCGCCGGTCACCCCGGCGGGGCCACGGCACATCCACGCTCCGCCCGATGCCCGCCGGCCGTCGCCGACCTGCCTTGACCTCGGGTGGAGGTCCCCGTCGCGCTGCGCGACGGGGACCTCCACCCGACGCGCGGCCGGGGACGGGACCTCCGCTGGCCGGGCGGCGTTCATGCCGGTCCCGGCCACCGTGCAACGGCTGTTCACCAGCCTCTCGCAGGCTTCGTGATCGACACGGTCACCACCGGATCGAGCGGAGGGCTCCGCAGTGCAGGACAGGGAATCCGAGGACGCCACAGGCGGTCAGCTGTCGCGTCGCCAACTGGTGAAGTACGCGGGCGTCGGCGCGACGCTCGCCGCCACCGGCCCGTTCGTGGGCGTCGAGGCGGCCCAGGCCGACCCGGACCGGCAGGATCAGACGAAGGCCGGCTCAGCGCGGCCCGACAACCGGAGCTGGCGGGCCGGCGACCACCACATCCACTCCGAGTACAGCGGCGACTTCGACACCTCGACGAACCCGCCGACGTTCCGCAAGGGCGCCGACGCGGTCTACCCGATCGTCACCAACGCGATCATGGCGAAGAACTTCGGGCTGACCTGGGCGATGTGCACCGACCACGGCGGGCCCACGCACTCCAAGGTGAACCTGGAGCAGGCGTACCCCGATCTGCTGCGGTCCCGCCGGCTGGTGCCCGAGGTGTTGCAGTTCTGGGGGATGGAGTTCGACGCCCCGGCGATGGACCACCACACCCTGATGATCCCGCGGCACGCCGACGAGGCGAAGCAGCTCTTCGAGCTGGAGAGCCGGTTCGCCAAGCGGGACCCGTTCCCGGCCGACCCCGGCCGGGACACCGAGGCCAAGATGGTGGAGTTCCTCAAGGTGGCCCGGAACATGCCGCACAAGCCGCTGGTGATCGCGCACCACACCTCCCGGTCGGCGACCGGGCTCGGGGTCTACGGGCAGGACCTCCCGCACGAGTTCCGCAACGGCAACGACGCGGCACCGGACGTGTACGTCGGCTTCGAGGGCGCCCCGGGGCACCAGGCGGCCCCGCTCAACGGGGGCGCCCGCGGCGGGTACGGCAACCACCCCACCTACGGCGGCTACGACCAGGCGACCGCCCGGGTCGGCGGGCTGTGGGACGCGCTGCTCGGTGAGGGACGGCACTGGTGGATCACCGCCACCTCCGACTCGCACGTGCACTGGTCGCGCGGCGGCGCGGACTTCTGGCCTGGTGAGTACAGCAAGACCTACGTGCTGGCCCGCCAGGAGTACCGCGACATCATGGACGGGCTGCGCCACGGACGGATCTTCGTCACCACCGGTGACCTGATCACCCGGCTCGACGTCACCGCCAGCAGCCAGGGGCGCTCGGCCGAGATGGGCGAGACCATCACGGTCAGCCGCCGTAACCGCACCGACGTCGACGTCGAGATCCGGTTCCGGCCGCCGGCCGGGACGAACGCCAACGGGGACCGCCCGCAGGTCCGGCGGGTGGACCTGATCGTCGGTCAGATCACCGGCCCGAGCGCCGACCGGGACGCCGACACCAATCCCACCACCTCGGTGGTCGCCCGGTTCGGCCCCGGCGACTGGCGGCAGCAGGGCGCCGATCACGTCATCCGGCACACCCTGCGCAACGTCGACACCGACAGCTACCTGCGGGTACGCGGCACCAGCACCGACGAGGCCGAGCCGCTCGCCGACGGGCTGGAGAGCCCGTGGAGCGACCTGTGGTTCTACTCGAACCCGGTGTTCGTCCGGGTGCGCTGACCGACCGGCCCCCGTGCCCGCCGTCGCCGCTGCCAGCGGGGCCGGCGGGCACGGGGGCCGGTCTCGTTTCGTGGACACCCGCAGACGCGACCCGGGCCACCCGCACCGTCGACGCGGCAACCGACCTCCACAGTGGATAGGTCGACTCGCCGCTGAACGCCCGCGTTCGACCAGGTGTGGGGCAATTGGCAGATCACGTATCGCCGCCCTGTTGTGAATCTTGACCGCCCGAAAGCGCAGGTCATACGCTCCGGGCACCCCTGATTCATTTCCCGGGAAGGGAAACTGGACACCTTATGCGACCTGCGGACATCCGATCCACATTGCTTTCCCCCAGGCGGCTGGCGAGCGCCACCGCAATCGTACTACTAGCCGGAATGACGCCCCTACTGGTCGGCCCGTCGGCCGCCGCCGCGCCCCCGACGACCTGTAGTACCGATCCGGCCGACCGACTGGCCTCGGTGCCCAGCCCGGAGAGCTTCCTCGGCTTCCCGCTCGGCACCGGCCAGGAGCGGGTGGTCACCAACGAGGAGGTCCGGGGCTACCTGAGCGCCGTGGACACCGCCTCGAAGCGGGTCGTCACCGGCGTCATGGGCACCAGTGTGCTCGGCCAGCCGCTGCCGTACGCGGTCGTGTCGAACGAGCGTAACGTGCGACCGGCCGTGCTCAAGGGCATCGCCGAGGACGTCCGTTCGCTGCGCGACCCCCGCCAGGTCGACCAGCAGCGGGCCGGCGAGATCGCCGAGGCGGCCCCGGCGATCGTCTGGGTCACCGCCAACGTGCACGGCGGCGAGAAGAGCGGCACCGACGCCGCCCTCAAGACGTTGTACGAGCTGGCCGCCGGGCTGTCCTGCGAGGTCCAGCAGCGCAACGACAACCTGGTCACGATCATCGTGCCGACGCAGAACCCGGACGGCCGCGACGCCAGCCGCCGGCAGAACGAGTACGGCTTCGACATGAACCGGGACTGGTTCGCCCGGACCCAGCAGGAGACCGACGGCAAGCTCGAGCTGATGCGGAAGTACCCGCCGCAGGTCTTCATCGACGCGCACGAGATGGGCGGCCGACAGTACTTCTTCCCGCCGAACGCCGACCCGATCCACCACGAGATCGCCGGCGAGGCGGTGGACTGGATCAACCGGATCGGCGAGGCCAACAAGACCGGCTTCGGCTACAACGGCGCGTGCAGCGCCACGGTGACCACCGAGTGCTACTTCAACTACTCCACCTACGACCTGTTCTTCATGGGGTACGGCGACACGGTGCCGGCCGCCGGCTTCGGCGCAGCCGGCATGACCTTCGAGAAGGGCAGTTCGTCGGCGGTGGCCGACCGGGTGCAGCAGCAGTTCCACACCCAGTGGTCGACCCTCGGCTGGGCGGCGGCGCACAAGAGCGAGGTGCTCAACGGCTGGTTCAAGGTCTGGAAGGACGCGCTCGCCCAGGGTCGGGCCGGCACGTTGGAGCCCAACGAGGTGGTCCAGCCCACCAACACCGTGCAGTTCCCGGTGCCGAACCAGACCGTCCGGTCGTACTTCCTGCTGCCCGACCGGCAGCTCGCCGACGCCCGGCAGCTGGTCGAGCGGCTGCGCCGGATGGACGTCGAGGTCTACCAGGTCAAGAAGGCCGTCAAGCTGCCCACCGCGAAGCTCTTCGGCGGCCGCTCGGCGACCAACCTGACCGTGCCGGTCGGCTCGTACTGGATCCCGATGAACCAGCCGCAGAAGCACTGGATCCAGGCGATCATGGGTGAGGACCCGTACACGCCGTTCCCGTACTTCTACGACGTGTCCTCGTGGAGCAACCCGCTGCTGATGGGCGTGAACGCCGTCTACACAGGCGCCGACGTCAAGCCCAACGCGGAGCTGATCGACAAGATCCAGAACACCGGTGGCGGCAAGATCCTGGCCGCCCCGCCGTTGAAGGGCTCCTACACCTTCGCGCTGGACTCCGCCGCCGCGGCCGAGTTCACCTTCACCCTGCTGGGTAAGGGCGTGGAGCTGGTCCGGGACCTGGACAGCGGCGAGGTGGGAATGCCTGCCGGCGCGCTGACCCCGGAGCTGAACACCACTGCCAAGAAGCTCGGCGTGACGCTCACCCCGTACACCACGGCGGCGGTCGGCACCCCGGTCAGCCGGCCGGACGTCGGGCTGTTCCAGGGCACCGGCATCTCCACGACCTCCGGCTCGCACGGTGAGGCCCGGTACGTGCTGGGCAAGCGGTGGGGCCTCGACCTCACCCCGGTCACCACCGCCGACATCAACGACAACACCCCCGCCTTCACCAACCGGACGGTGCTGCTGGTGCCGGACGGCAGCAACGCGACAGGCGGGCTGACCGCGACCGGGCAGGCCAACCTGCGCGCCTGGATCGCCCAGGGCCACACCTACCTCGGCCTGCGCAACGAGGGCACCCGGATGGCCCGCGCCGCCGGGCTCACCTCGACCACCGAGAAGCCGAAGCCGACCGGCTACACGGTGATCGGCTCGCACCTGCGGGTCGACGTGGACCCGGACAGCCCGGTCGGGTTGGGCCGGCCTGCGGAGGACTTCGAGTTCAACAACAACGACCCGATCCTCAACCCGAGCAGCACCGGCCGCAACGTGCTCCGCTACCCCAGCGGGGACACGTTCTGGGCCAACGGCTACACGGTGCAGGGTGACGCGCTCAAGGGCACCGTCGCGGTGGTGGACGAGCCGACCGGTGCCGGACGGGCGGTGCTGTTCGCGTTCAACCCGCTGTTCCGAGCGTACAACGAGAGTGGTCTGCACCTGGTGGCGAACGCGCTGCTGTACCCGGCCACCGGCACGGCGGCCCGGACCGCGTCGCCGGTTGCGGTCGACCCGGCCCGCGCCGCCGCGGCGGCCACCCCGGTCGCCGAGAACCTGGGCGGCGAGTGGCGGCCGTTCACCATCCAGGTGGCCGCCGGTGACCTGGCCCGTACCGAGGCGGTCGTCGACAGGTACACCGACACCGCCCGGGTCTCCGTGACGGACGGCTCGGCGTACCTGATGATCCCGAACCCGGCGGGTCTCCAGATCGACGAGCACCCGTTCCTGGGCGACCTGGTGCGGACCCTGCGGGCCGAGCAGGTCCCGCTGCGTTCCGTGGTGGGCTGAGCCCACCGGTTGGGGGCGGCACCGCGCGGTGCCGCCCCCAACCGGCCCAGACACCTCCAACCGTCCAGACACCTCCAACCGTCCAGACACCCCGACCGGCCCAGACACCCACGCGGAGCCTGCGGCTCCCTCCCCACCGGGCACCCCGCGCGGCGCCGGGCAGCCGGCGTCGGCTAGGAACTGGGGATGCCCCGCTACCTGCTGTTTCCCGGCCGACATCACCTGCTGACCCGGTTCCAGGCCGACTATCTGCACCGGCTCGCCACCGGCGGTAACCGCTACGCTCCCGACGGTGGACGCGGGGTGGTGGGAGGCGACCACGACGCCACTGCCGAGGACGTATCCGAGCATGCCGACGAGGTCACAGTGGTCTGGGCGGTCACCTCGGCCAACCACGAGAACACCCGTCGCAACCCGGTCCCCTACCACCGCCGGGAGGCGGCGATCGAACGGTTCAGCGTGCTGGCGGGGCTGCGCTCGGTGGTGGTGCCGGTCTTCGACACCGCCGCCACCGACCGGTTCGCCGAGGTGACCCTGAAGAACGTGGCGGCGACCGCCGGCCTGGAGCTGACCCCGGCGAACACCGTGGTCGCCTGTTCGACCCCGCAGGTCGCCGACATGTACGCCGGGCTGGGGTTCCCGATCGCCGGGGTGGAGGCGGACGTCGACCCGGCACCCGCCCGACCGTGGGACGTGCTGCTGCGGCTGGCCGCCGACGACCCGTCCTGGCAGGAGCTGGCCCACCCCGCGACCCTCGACGTGTACGCCCGCTACCGGCTCGACGAGCTGGTCCGCTCGGTGGTCAACGACCCGGTGGTCGGGGACGAGGGCGGGCTGACCGCCACCCGCGACTACCGGACGTACGCCGAGGCGTTCGCCGACGCGGCGCAGCGCAAGTGGGCGGCGGTGCGCGAGCACGTGCGGCCCGGCCGGATCGTCGACGTCGGCTGCGGCGCGGGCGCGGTGCTGGAGCTGGCCGACCGGGAGCCGGCGCTGCGGGAGAGCGACCTGATCGGGGTGGAGGTGGCCCGGCACCTGTACGAGGAGTGCGTGCACAAGAAGGCGCAGGGCTTCTTCGCCAACCCGAACGTGTTCTTCTACCGCCGCAACGTGCTCGGTGGGGCGGTCTTCGCACCCCGCTCGGTGGACACCACGATGACCTTCGCGCTGACCCACGAGATCTGGTCCTACGGCGACCGGATGGCGTCGCTGCGCCGGTTCGTGCAGGCCATCTACGACCACACGGTGCCCGGCGGGGTGTGGATCAACAGTGACGTGTGCGGCCCGGACGGCCGGGACCGGACGGTGCGGCTCCGGCTGTCGACCACCGACGGGACGAACCCGGCACGGCCCCGCACCGACCTGGCGGCGCTGCCGGCCGAGCAGGTGGCCGGGCGGCTCGCCGGGCTGTCGACGCGGGCCCGGCTGGACCAGTTCGCCGTCGACTACCGGTTCCCGTTCCCGCACCGCCCGGTCGACGACGGCACCGGCGAGCTGGTCGAACTGCCGCTCGGCGCGGCGATGGACTTCCTCACCCGCAAGGACTACACCGACAACTGGTTGTCGGAGACCCGGGAGGAGTTCTGCGGGCTGGAGTGGGCCGACTGGAAGTCCCTGCTGGCCGACGTGGGCTTCGAGGTCGACCCGGCCAGCGGTCCGTACCGCAACGACTGGATCGTCACCCACCGGCTCGCGCCGACCGCAGCGCTGTCCACGGTGGACGGGGCACCACTGGACTGGCCGGTGACGCACGTGCTGCTTGTCGCCCGCCGCCCGGTCAACACCTGAGTGGGCCGCCGGGGGCGGGAGGATGCTCCCGCCCCCGGCCGCGACCTCACGACAGGAACTTGTCCAGCGCGGCCTCGATGGTGCCGCTGTCCGGCGCCGCGTACGCCGTCATCGTCGTCTTGTTGTACGAGATGAAGCTCGGGCACCGGGTCGCCGGGGCGTTCACGGTGCCGCCGTCGCCGATCTTCTCCGCGGTCTTGGCGGCGAAGAAGGTCAGCTGGTAGCGCGAGGAGATGTAGGAGACGCTGACGCTCTTGCCGGCGCTGTCCTTGTAGTCGCACTTCTTGGGCGCGCCCTCGCTGCCCGGGACCATCGACATGCAGCCGACCACCGACACGGTGGTGAAGTCGGCCGACTTGGCGTAGTAGCGCTTGTCGGAGCCGACCAGCTTCGACGACCAGAACGTCGGCCGCTCGGGGTTGTTCGAGAAGACGTACGCCTTGGCGGTGGCCGGGCCGCTGTAGGTGGCCGCGTTGAGGATCGGGCTGCCGTCGCAGACCGAGGACAGGTCGCTGGAGTACCGGGCGGTCACCGCGTTGTTGTTGTTGTTCGGCTGCTCCGGCGACGACTCCGACGGCTGCGGGCTGGCCGAGGTGTCCGTGCCGGGCCCGGAATCGGTGGTCGCGTTCGGCGACGGCGTCGGGTCGGCCTCGTCGTCGGAGTTGACCAGGGCGAGCCCGATGCCCGCGCCACAGAGCGCGAGGATGAGGACCACGGCACCGACGATCAGGCCGATGACCAGACCCCGGTTCGACTTCTGCGGCGGCACCGGCACCCCGAACTGCGGGGCCTGGCCGTACTGCGGGGCCTGGCCGTATTGCGGGGGCTGACCGGGCTGGCCGTACGCCGGGTAGCCGGCGGGCGGGGCCGGCGGCCCGCTCCACGGGGTGACGTTCGGATCCGGCTGTTCTCCGTACGGAGGGTGACTGTTGCTCATCTGAAGCCCTTATCGCTGTCGACGGTACCCAGGCACTGGATCATCGGTCAGGGTAGTGAGCGGCACAAACCGAGACGCTCGTTGCCAGACGGCAATCAACCCCAACCGACCACACCGGGTGATAGGTGATCACTCTGCGCGACGATCTCCGGTGCCTTCGCCCGTCGAACCGAGTCTTCGGTGGTGAAATGTGGGGTGCGGAAAAGGGATTCGGCCCGTAAAGCGCCTTCCGTGCCGGACACCGCGAGAAGGGTTCACAATGTGACGCATATCATTGCTCGCCATCCCGACGATCGGCACAGCCGGGCCCACCCGGTCGACCAGGGACCCCGCCTCCACTCCCAAAATATTGATGCTCATCACATCGACTTATGGGCACTAATGAGTGTGTCGGCCTATCGTGATGGGCGAAGAAAGGGCCCGCGCGTCCCTGCGGGCACCTCGCGTCCACCGCAAGAGGAGTCGGCCCATGCCTGCCGCGCCGAGACCCACCACCCTCCGACGGATCGTCCTCGCCCTCGCCGCCTGCGCGGCCCTGCTCGCCCCGCTCACCCTCACCGCACCTGCCGGGGCGGCGCCGGTCACCGTGCCCAACGGCACCCAGTTCACCGACACCGCCGGCGCCGGGGTGCACGCCCACGGCGGCGGCATGATCAAGGTGGGTGACTACTACTACTGGTTCGGCGAGAACCGCAACGACAACAACACCTTCCGGTACGTGTCGGTCTACCGCTCGACCGACCTGCGCACCTGGGAGTTCCGCAACAACGTGCTCACCCAGTCCTCCGCCGGGGAACTGGCGACGGCCAACATCGAACGACCGAAGGTGATCTACAACGCCACCACCGGCCAGTACGTGCTCTGGATGCACTGGGAGAACGGCGTCGACTACAACCAGGCCCGGGTCGCGGTGGCCACCTCCAGCACGGTCGACGGGAACTACCGTTACCTGGGCAGCTTCCGGCCGCTGGGCCACGACTCCCGGGACCAGACCGTGTTCCGCGACGACGACGGCACCGCGTACCTGATCTCCGCCACCCGCAACAACGCGGACCTGAACATCTACCGCCTCACCGCCGACTACACCGGGGTCGCGTCGCTGGTCCGGACGCTGTGGCCGGACAACTACCGGGAGGCCCCGGCGATGTTCAAACGCAACGGGGTCTACTTCCTGGTCACCTCGGGCGCCACCGGCTGGTCACCCAACCAGGCCCGGTACGCCACGGCGAGCAGCGTCGGCGGCACCTGGACGAACCCGACCAACTTCGCCGACGGCACCACCTACGACTCCCAGTCGGCGTACGTGCTGCCGGTGCAGGGCAGCGCCGCCACCTCGTACCTCTACCTCGGCGACCGGTGGGCCGGCGCGACGGGCGGCCCGGTCAACCAGTCCCGGTACGTCTGGCTGCCACTGAACTTCCCCTCGGCCACCTCGCTCACCATGAGCTGGTACCCGCAACTGACAATCGACACCGCCACCGGCGTGGTCACCGGGGTCGCCGGCGGCTACACCTACGAGACCCTGCGCGCCCGGCACAGCGGCAAGTGTCTGGACGTGCTCGACCGGTCCACCGCCGACGCCGCCACCGTGGCCCAGTACTCCTGCAACAGCGGCACCAACCAGCAGTGGCAGGTGCGCGACGCCGGCTCCGGCTACGTCCAGATCGTCGCCCGGCACAGCGACAAGTGCCTCACCGTGGCCGGCGGGTCCACCGCCGACAGCGCTGCGGTGCAGCAGTTCGCCTGCCAGTCCGGCCGCACCGACCAGCAGTGGCAGGCACGCGACGCGGGCTCCGGGTACGTCCAGTTCGTGGCCCGGCACAGCGGCAGGTGCCTCGACGTCACCGGCAACTCCACCGCCGACGGCGCCCGCGTGATCCAGTACACCTGTGGCTCCGGCACCAACCAGCAGTGGCAGCGGGTGGGCGTCGCCTGACCACCCCCGTCCGCCGTCCCGCAGGCCGGGACGGCGGACGGCCGCCACCCGCGTCCCACCAGCCCCGGAACAAGGTGTGACGATACCCTCACCCCGGGTGTCACCCCGGCGACGTCTACTGGACCGGACAGCAGTCGTCCTGGCGGGGGTACGGGGTGCGGGACAACACGCAGGAACAGCTCCACCGGCTTCGGTCACTGCGGATCGCCGCCGGGTTGACCATCGAGGAACTCGCCGTCCGTTCCGGGGTGAGCCCCCGCACGATCGGCGGGATCGAACGGCACACGATCCGCCGCCCGCACCACGGCACCCTGCGGGCGCTGGGCGCGGCGCTGGGCCTGGACGGGGTGGACGCCGGCCAGCTCCGCGCGGCCGGCGAACAGGTCGCCGGGGTCACCGGTCTACCCGGGGTGACCGCACACTTCACCGGCCGCCGCGACGACCTCGCCTGGCTGACCAGGCAGCTGCTACGCCGCCACGCGGTGCAGCTGCTCGGCCTGCCCGGCTCGGGTAAGACGGCGTTGGCCGTACAGGCCGCCACGGACCTCGCCGAACGGTTCCCCGACGGGGTGCGGTTCCTCGGGCCGGTCGCGGACACCACCGCCGCGACGATCGCACGACGGTTGCTGCCGGCGTCCGAGCCGGCATCGCACGGGCCCGACCCGGTGGCCATCGGCGCGTACCGTGACCTGCTGCGCACCCGACGGGTCCTGGTGCTGCTGGACGACGTACGCGACGACCGCCAGGTCGGGCCGCTGCTGCCGCCGGACGCCCTCGGCGTCACCCTGATCACCGGCCGGCATCCGCTGACGCACCTGCCGGCGACCGATCGGCGGCTGGTGCCGCCGCTGCCGGCGGCCGACGCACGGGCCGCCCTCACCGCGATGGTGGACGGCATCGCGCCCGCGCCCTCGGTCGCCGCGCTGGCCGACGGCTGCGGCGGCCTGCCACTGGCGCTGCGGGTGACCGCGAACCGGCTGCTGACCCGGCCGCAGTGGAGCGCGCAGTGGCTGATCGACCGGTTGGCCAGGCCGGAGCTGGTCCTGGACGCGCTGGTGGCCGGTGACCTGTCGGTGCGCGACGCGTTCGAGCGGACGTACGCCGGGCTGCCGGCACGGGCCCGCCGCGCCGTCCGGCTGCTGACCCGGCCGGTCGGTGCCGTCCCCGTCGAGGCGGGCCTGCTCGACCTGGCCGAGCGGGGCTGGGTCACCGCCGGCGGTGAGCACCGCTACGAGCCGCACCCGCTGGTACGCGCCTTCGCCCGTGTCGCGCCCGGCACCTGACCCCCGCCCGGCACCTGATCCCCGCCCGGGCCAGGCTCCTCCCGGGTGAGGTCGACAAGCAGCGTCGCGGCCCGGCCGGCCAGGTCCGGATCGTCGCAGTCGTCGGCCAACTCGATCGCCCGCACCAGGTGCGCCGGGGCCTCCCGGGTCTCCCCCGTGCGCCGCAGCGCCTCGGCCAACTCCACCAACGCCACGGCCTCGATCGCCGGCATCGCGTTCGCGCGTAACCGCGCGACCGCCTCCCGCCGCAGGGCGACACACTCCGACCACCGGCCGAGGGCGGCGAGATCGTCGCCGATCCGCCGGCAGTTCAGCGCGTCGGTGGCGGCGCGGGCGAAGGCCGCGATGGGATAGCGCGGATCGCGGAGCAGGCGTCGCGTCCGCTCGTGCACCCGCAGCGCCTCGACAGGTCTACCGAGGGCGAGCAGCGATGAGCCGAGCGAGGCCATCGCCTGCGGCAGGCCCTCCCGGTCGGCCGCGCGGCGCAGCATCACCCAGGCCCGCTGCCGTTGCCTCAGCGCCGCCGCGTACTCGCCCAACCCGGTGTGGCCGCTGGCGGCGTAGAGCAACGCCCAGCCCTGCTGGGCCGGGTCGCCCGCGCGGACCGCCCGGTCCAGCGCCCGGGTGGCGGTGGCCACGCTGCCGGCGTATTCGCGCTGGCAGATCGCCTGCGCCCAGGAAAGGTAGTTGAGATGGACCGCCTCGGTGCGGGGGTCGTCCAGCCGGGCGGCGGACTCGGCGGACAACCGGAAGACCTCGGGCCAGAGGTCGAGGTGGACCCGGCTGTCGGAGAACCAGTGCAGCGCGTCGACGGCCTCGACCACCGCTTCGTGCAGCCCTTCGGCGGCGGCCGACCGCAACGCGGCGAACCAGTTGCCCCGCTCGGCGTCGAGCCACGTCGTCGCCGCCGCGCGATCCCGGAACTCCGCAAGCGACGGCGGTCCGTCCGGTTCGAAGTGCCGCCCCGCGGCGATCGTACGCGCCAGCCACCAGCGCAGCGACGACGTCCGCAACGGGCCGACCGCGTCCGGTTCCTCAGCGGTCATCCGGTCGACGGCGAAGTCGCGTACCAGGTCGTGCAGCCCGTACCGGTCCGCCGGCACGGCGGCCACCAGTCCGCTCTCGACCAGCGCCTCCAGCCGTCGCTCGGCCTGCTCGCCAGCGGCGTCGGTGGCCACGGCGACCGGGTCCGGACCGAAGTCCGGACCCGGCATCAGGGACAGCCGCCGGAAGGTCCGTCGCAGGTCGTCCCCGAGCCGCCGGTACGACAGGCTGAGCGCGGTGTGGATACCCGCGGCGCCGGCGTCGATGACCCGCAGGCGGGCCTGCTCCCCGGAGAACCGCCGGTTCAGCTCCCCCACCGACAGCCCCGGCTCCTCCGACAGCCGTTGCCCGGTGACCCGCAGCGCCAGTGGCATGTGGCCGCAGTGCCGGGCCAGTTCGTCCAGCGCGACCGGGTCGGTGGCGGCGTCGGAGCGGGCGATGGCCCGCAGCATGGCGGTGGAGTCCTCGGCCGGCAACGGCTCCACCGACAGCCACTGCGCGGTGTCGAGGCCGCTGAGCCGTCGCCGGCTGGTGAACACCACGAGACTGCGTCCTGCCCCGGGCAGCAACGGCCGGACCTGCGCCTCGTCGGCGGCGTTGTCCCACACCACCAGGGCCCGGCGTTCGTACAGCGCCGACCGGTACGCCGTCGCCCGCCCGTCGAGCCCGGCGGGAATCCGCCGTTCCGGCACGCCGAGCGCCCGCAGCAGCCGGTGCAGCGCCTCGCCGGGGGTGGTCGGGACGTCGTCCATGCCGCGCAGGTCGACGAAGAACCGGCCGTCGGGGAACTCCGTGGCCAGATCCGCCACGGCCCGCAGGGCGAGGCTGGTCTTGCCCACCCCGGCCGGTCCGGTGACGACGAGCGCGGTGGCCTGCTGCCGGTCACCCGACGGACGACGGGCGATGTCGCCCAGGGCCCGCAACTCCGCTGCCCGGCCGCTGAAATAGCGCGGCGGATCGGGGGGTTCCCCGCCCGCCGGCCGCACGGAGGCGGCCTCGACCAGGCGACGACGCTCGTCGTCCGGCACGGCGAGGACGTCGAGCAGGACGGTCAGGGTACGCCGTTGCGGACGGCGGACCCGGTCGCGTTCGATGTCGCTGATCGCCCGGGCGCTGACCCCGCAGCGCTCGGCGAGCCCCTCGATCGACAGGCCCGCCGCCACACGGCACCCACGCAGGACGGCACCCAGCGTCGACCGTTCGGGTGCGCTCGGTATCGGCTTCACCGAGCACACCCTCACAGATCACCGCCCCAGATTCCAGGCATCGACGAGTGACGTACCGCATGGTCGGATCACCGACCGTTCAACCGCCAGGTCTGGTAGCCGCCGTAGTTGCACGCCCGGGCGTACGCGTCACCGCTGCCGTGGGTGTCCACGCAGATGTAACGGGTGTCGAAGCTCTCCTGTCACCGGTCCGGCCCCCGCTCGGGCCGCACCATCCATCTACGACGAGTAGAGCGGCAGGTGCCGGCGGTGAACACGCAGAACGACAGGCAAGAGCTGGCGGTGGCACGGGCCGGTCACCTGCGCCACGGATAGCGCGACGCGTGGTGCCGCCGCGCGACAACCGGCCGGGCCGGCCCCGTGTCCTGCCCGGGACCGGCCCGGCCGGTTGTCGCGGCCTGGTCAGCTACGCAGGCTCCACTGCTGGTTCTGTTGCCCGTTGCAGGACCAGAGGACGAGTTTGGTGCCGTTGGCCGTTGCCGCGTTGGTGGCATCGAGACAGAGTCCCGACTGCACACCGGTGACGGTGCCGTTGGCGTTGACGTTCCACTGTTGGTTGGCACCGGTGTGGCAGTCCCAGATGATGACCTGGGTGCCGTTGCTGGTGCCCTGGCCGTTGGCGTCGAGGCACTTGTTGCCCAGCACCTGGAGCTGCTTGCCGGCGGTGTAGGTCAAGCGCTGCGCGGTGCCACCGGTGCAGTCCCACAACTGGACCTGGGTGCCGTTGGTCGTGCTGCCGTTCGGCACGTCGACGCAGCGGCCCGACTGACCACCCACGACCTGGACGCCCTGCTGCGGCGTACCGCCACCGGCCGGGGCGTATCCGGCGGCGGCGATGTTGGCCTGCACGGCGTCCTCCGTGGCCGGCGACGGGTAGCCCGAGGTCAGCACCCCCTCGAAGAAGGTGCCGCGACCGGAGACGCTGTTGTCGCCGCCGATGCCGAGCAGGATCGCCCCCTCCTTCTTCATCGGGTGGTAACCGTTGGGACGCCGTCCGTCGAAATAGGTAGTCAGACCGCCCGACTGCGCATTCCCACCCCGGATCGCCCAGTGGTTCGGCTCACCCTTGACCATCGCGGTCACGAAACGGTGGTTGATCGACGCGATGTTGTTGTATCCCGCGTTCACCCCGGAGAACAGCCCCCACTCCAGATCGGCCATGACCCACGGGCCGGCGCCCGCCCCGTAGCCCCACTGCTTGTTGGCGCCGAAGTAGACCGTCTCCATGATGGCCGGGGCGTCGGCCTGGCCGTCGGTCTGCGCGTTGCCGTAGTCGAAGCAGCACCACTGGTTGTAGTGGGTGCCGTCGACGACGGCGTAGATGCCCTCTGGCTGGTCGCCGGTGGCGACGCCGTTGGTGTTGTTGTTGCGGTAACCGGTGCCGGGCGAGACGTAGACGCCGTACGCCTTCTGCCCGCCGACGGTGATCGGAGCCGCCTTCGCGTCCGCCAGGTTGTCCCAGCCGCCCGGCGCGGGGCCGGGCCAGTAGCCGGGAGGTGCCTGGGTGAGGCGGTTGTTGCGGCCGGACTGGTCGTAGAGGATCGTGATCACGCAACTCGTGTTCGCGCAGAAGGAATCCTGGGTGGCGGCGTTGACGACACCACCCGCGCTCAGCACCCCGACGTCCCGGGTGCCGTTGTCCGACGTCCGCCGGACCTGATAGAGCGGACCGTTGTACGCCCCGTACAGGGCACGGGTGGTGCTGTGCGCGGCCACGCACGGCGTACCACCCGAGGCGTAGATGTCACACGGGCCGGTGGTCGCGGCGCGCGCGCCCGGCGCATCCGACACCACGTAGCCGCCGCCGACGACAACGAGGGCGACCACGGTCGCCAGGGCGGCCGTCAACCGACTCGACCTTCTCTTCACATTCATCGAATCCTCTCCGGAACGGTGGGGGTGCGGTGGCGGCTGCTTCCGGTGCGGCGGTGTCCTACGTCCGAACGACCGGAGCAGGAGGCTGATCTGCCCATCGAGCCATGCTTCTGACATAACACGTCAGACCTTTTACATTAATTACTATCGATGCATAGCGCCACCCCTTCCCACCCGTCCACCCTCCTTCGACACCGCCGAAGGCCGGGCGCGGTGGATCGCCACGGAGGCGGCCGCAGAACAGTTCCTGGGCCGGTGCTGGAATTCCGGGACGGTTATGCTCCACGGGAAGCACGGCGCATTCCCGCGTCGGTGTCGGATTCGGTCTGAGGGCGGGCATGAACATCGGGGAGATCGCCCGGCGGGCCGGGGTGTCCCGCAGCACCGTGTCCTACGTGCTGAGCGGGAAGCGGACCGTGTCGGCGACGACCCGGCAGCGCATCCAGGCGGTCATCGACGAGTTGGGCTACCGCCCGAACGCGAGCGCCCGCGCACTCAAGGAGGGACGCACCCGCACCCTCGGGTTGGTGATCCCCCCGGCCAGCCAGCGCCTGACCGACATGCAGCTGGGCTTCGTCGCCAGCGTCGTCGAGGCGGCGGCCCGGCACGACCTGGACGTGCTGTTGTCCCCGTCCGGCGGCGACCACGACCGGTCGTTCGAGCGGATCGTCACCGGGCGTCGGGTCGACGGTGTGGTCGTGATGGAGATCCGGTTGACCGACGACCGGGTGACCCGGCTGGCCGCTGCGGGGCTGCCGTTCGTGACGATAGGCCGGACCGCCGACCCGCACGGGATGAGCTGGATCGACATCGACTACGCGGCGTTGATCTCCCGTTGCGTGCACCACCTGGCCGATCTGGGGCACCGTCAGGTGGCCCTGGTGAACCGGTCGGCCGAGTTGGTCGCCGCCGGCTACGGCCCGAGCCACCGTGCCCTCGCCGGCTTCCGGGCGGCGGTCACCGAGCGGGGCCTGACCGGTGTGGACGTCTGCTGCGGTGACGACACGACGTCGGGCGAGGCGTGTGTGGAGCACCTGCTGGCGACGCATCCGGAGATCACGGCGGTGGCCACCATCAACGAGGCGGCGCTGCCCGGCATGCAGCGCGCGTTGCACGGCGCCGGGCTGTCCGTGCCGGGCGACTTCTCCGTCACCGGAGTGGCCGCCCAACACTGGGCGGAGGACTTCCGTCCACCGCTGACCGCCGCGGACGTGCCGATGCGGGAGATGGGCGCCGAGGCGGTGTCGTTGCTGTTGGAGCTGATCGCCGCCCCTGCCGCCACGCCCCGGCACCGCCTGTACGCCCCACCCATCTCGTTGCGCTCCAGCACCGGCCCTGCCCGGTCCCGCTGACCCGGCCCGGTGCGGCGCGACTCCGGTCGCCCGGCCGGGTCCGGGGAGGCCGACGACACTCACCCCGCCCGGTCCGTCCGCGTGCTCCGGCTGCCCTCCGGTGACCCGCGGCGTTCCTGCTGGGCGGCGGCGAGGATGAGATAGCTGCTGGCGGTCCAGGTGTACGCCCGGTCGCGGAGCCCTGCGCCGGTCTCGGCGTCGAAGTTCTCCGCGAAACCGGACTTCTCACACAGGGCCAGGAAGCGTCGACTGATCTCGTCGGCGATCGTGGTGTGCCCGGCCCGGCGCAGGCCGTCCTCGACCAGCACCGTGGAGGGCGCCCAGATCGGGCCACGCCAGTAGCCGTCGGCGAGGTAGTCGGCCGAGTCCGTCGGCTCGGTGGCGAGCCCGTGCGTGGTCAGGTGGGCCTCGACGCCCCGGGCCAGGGTGGCGGCGACCGGGGTGGGCAGTTCGGCGCCGAGGGTGACCGGCATCAGGTCGAGCAGGCTGCGGCTGGCGCGTCGTCGCCCGGTGTGCGGGCTGCGGGCGGTGAAGCGTTCGCCGTCCCACAGGTCCCGCAGCAGGGCGGCGCGCACCCGGTCGGCCTCGGCGGTCCACCGGTCGGCGGGCTCGCCCAGCTCGGTGGCCAGGTCGGCCAGGCAGCGCAGTTGGCTGACCAGGAAGGCGGCGAGGTCGGCGGTCTCCAGCACCCGGCCGTGGTCGAAGGTGGTCGCGTTGTCCCAGCCGCTGTCGTTGCCGTGCTGGTAGTGGGGCAGGTCGTGGCCGGGGGCGCGGCGCGCGTCGAGCCAGAACCCGGTCCACCGGGCCAGCCGGTCGTACGTCTGGGCCAGCGCCGCCCGGTCCGGCGGGGTGGGCAGCCGGCGGCGCAGGTGACCCAGGGCCCAACCGTGGATGGGTGGTTTGACGTAGTTGTGCAGCACCTCCGAGTGGGTGACCGAGTCCGGGAGGGCGCCGGCGGGGTCCTGGTGGTCGAAGGGCAGTTGGAACTGGTGCCAGGCGAGTTCCGGCTCGCCGGCCGCCAGGGCGATCGCGTTGAAGCAGTGGTCCCAGCTCCACACCTTGTCCATCCAGTGCTTGGACATCAGCACGGCGGGTCGGGTGACGAAACCCGCAGGCTCGACGGTGGCCGACCAGAGCACGTACGCGGCCAGTTCGGCGGCGGGGGTGTCGACACCCCGCCACGGGGCGACCGCGTCGACGAACGCGGCGAACTCGGTGCTGCGGTCGCGGCACAGCTGGTCGAAGGTGCCGGACCGGACGTAGGGACGGCGGGCGGTGGCGTACTCCTCGATCGCGATCTCCCACGGCTGGTCGGCGGGGAGGTCCAGCCAGCGGTCGGCGGGGCCGAGCGCCTCCATCCCGTCGGTGCCGTGCAGCGCTCCGGACAGCACGGTGACCCGGTAGCGGCGGCCGGTCTCGTAGGAGGTGAACACGGCCGACCCGTCGACCGGGTCGCGGTAGAGGTAGGTGCCGCTGAACGGGGTGAGGGTTCCGGCGGCGGCGGCGATCCGCAGCCCGAGCCCCCGGCCGCGGAGGCGCAGGGTGTCCGGCCCCTGGTAGCCCGCCTCGATCCGGCCGTTGCCGCTGCGCCAGGTCAGCAGGGCGGGGGTGGCGACGACTATGGCATCGGCATCGGGGGTGAGGCGGAGCACCGGGTGCAGCCCGGTCTGGTGGGAGACCAGGTGCAGGTCGTCGGCGTACGTCTTCTCGGCCACCACCGGGGAGATGTTGAGCCAGGAACCGCGGTAGCTGAACGGGATGTCCTGGATGGAGAACTCCGGACCGGACGGTGCGACGGTCATGGGTGGCGGCGCCTTTCTGTGGTACGGATGGTCAGTCCTTGACGGCGCCGGCGGTGATCCCGGTCGAGACGTACCGCTGGGCCAGGACCAGCAGCACGGTGGCCGGGACGGAGGCGACGACGGCGGTGGCCATGATGGCGTTCCACTGTTGGTTGTTGTTGCCGATGTAGTGGTAGATGCCCAGGGTGATCGGCTGGTGTTCGCCGCCGCCGGCCAGCGTCGAGGCGAAGACGAAGTCCGACCAGGCCCAGAGGAACGCGAACAGCGACACCGTGACGATCGCGTTGCGGCTCACCGGCAGCACGACCGACCAGAAGGTGCGCAGCCGCCCGGCGCCGTCGACCACGGCGGCCTGGAGCAGCTCGTCGGGGATGCCGGCCATGAAGGCCGTGAAGATCAGCACCCCGAACGGCACCGCCAGGGTCGAGTCGGCCAGGATCAGGCCCGGCAGGGTGTTCAGGATGCCGAGTTCGAGATAGCCGGCGTAGAAGCCCATCGCCATGATGATGCCCGGGACCATCTGGGCGATCAGCAGCCCGAAGCTCAGCGCCGGGCCGCCGGGCGGCCGGAGCTTCGCCAGCGCGTAGCCGGCGGGGGCGGCCAACGCCACGGTCAGCGCCACCGTGCCGAGGCCGACCAGGAAGCTGGTGCCGAGGTACGGCAGCTGCTGGTCGAGCACCGCCCGGTAGCCCTCCCAGGTGCCGTCGACGGGGAACAGGTGCGGCGGGTCGGCCCGCATGTCCCGGTCCCGGGTGAACGACACGTTGATCATCCAGTAGACGGGGAAGAGCATCAGACCGGTCAGCACCAGGCCGACGCCGGTCTTCCACCAGCTGCGGGACGGGGCGGTGGTCGTCATGACTGCTGCCTCCGCTGAAGCCGCAGGTAGCCGAACCCGGCGAGCAGGGCCAGCACGATGAGCAGGTTGCCGACGGCCGCGCCGGGGCCGAACTCGGGTAGCAGGTTACCGAAGCCGAGCCGGTACGACCAGGTGGCGAGGGTGGTGGAGGAATCGGTCGGACCGCCCCTGGTCATGATCCAGATGAGGTCGAAGACCTTCAGCGTGTAGATCAGCCCGAGCAGCAGGGTGATCGCGGAGACCGGGCGCAGCAGCGGGAAGGTGATCGACCAGAACCGCTGCCAGCCCGTCGCCCCGTCGAGCGCGGACGCCTCGTACACCTCGGCCGGGATGGCCTGGAGGCCGCTGTGCAGCACCACCAGGTTGAAGGGGATGCCGATCCAGACGTTCGCGATGATCACCGAGACCAGCGACCAGCGGGGTGAGGTGAGCCAGTTGACCGGGTCGATCCCGACCAGGCCGAGTGCCGCGTTGACCAGACCCGCGTCGCTGTTGAGCAGCCACGACCAGGTGGACGCCGAGACGATCAACGGGAGCAGCCAGGGCACCAGGATCACCGCCCGCAACGTCCGGGACAGCGGGAAGTGCCCGTGGAAGAAGAGCGCCAGGGCCATCCCGATGGCGAACTGGAGGGCGAGTGACGCCCCGGTGAAGATCAGGGTGTGCGTCAGCGCCGGGCCGAAGGTCGGGTCGGCCAGGACCGTCCGGTAGTTGTCCAGGCCCGCGAACGGCGCTCCGCCCTGCACGAACGACCGGACGGTGTACTCCCGCAGGCTCAACTCCAGGTTCCGGTAGAGCGGGTACGCGTAACAGACGACCAGGTAGCCGGTCACCGGGGCCAGGAACGCCCAGGCCGACCACCGCCCCACCCGGGACGCGGGGTACCCGGGCGGGACGGCGGCGGCCAGCCCACGACGGCCCCGCCCGGCGGTGGCGGCGGCTGTCGTGGCGGTCGGTGGCGGGATGTCAGCTGTCCCAGTGGTCGGTGGCGTGGCGGTCGGTGGCCCGGCGGCGGGTCTCGGGGTGGTCATGATGCCGGTGCGGGGTGGTCAGCCGGCGGTACGCTGCGCGGCTGCCAGCGCCTCCTGCGGTGTCTTCGCTCCGCTGAGCGCCCCCTGCACCCCGGTCCACAGGGACTCGGAGATCTTCGGATATCTGGTGCCGAGGTTGTCACCGGTGCGTCCCTTGGCGGCCCGGACCGCCTCCACCCAGACCTTGAGCTTGGGGTCCGCCGCAGCCTGCCGCTCCTGCACCGCGGTGACGGGCGCGACGTAGGAGAGCGTGGTGTCGGTGGCAAGGAGATTGTCGGCGCTGGTCAGGCAGGTGACGAGCCGCTGGGACGTCGGATACCTGTCGGTCCTGCGCTGCACCGGGATGGAGACGAACTCACCGCCGGTGGGGGCGGGCGCCGGGCCACCCGCGCGGGCCGGGATCGCGATGATGCCGTACCCGAAGCCGAGTTTCTCCGCGTTGGCCAGTTGCCAGGTGCCGTTCTCGGCGAACGCGTAGTCGCCGGTGGCGAACTCCTGCCAGCTCGTGGTCTGGGTGTTGTTGATGACGGAGTTCGGGGCGTACCCCTGCTTGAGCCAGTCGGTCCACAGCGTCAACGCGGACACCGCCTGCGGGGAGTCCAGACCGGTCAGTTGGGCGCCGGAGCCCCAGAACCAGGGCAGGAACTGGAAGCTGCCCTCCTCGGTGCCGATCGCGGAGAAGGTGATGCCCTTCCTGCCCTTGGCCTTCACCTTGGTCAACGCGTCGTCCAGCGTGGCCCAGTCGGTGATGGTGGCGGGATCGACGCCCGCGGTGGCCAGCACCTTCTTGTTGTAGTAGAGGGCGAGGGTGTTCGCCCCGATCGGCACCCCGTACGTCCTGCCCTCGCGCTGACCGGCGCCGAGCAGGTTCGCCGCCATGGTCGACACGTCCAGCTTGTTCTCGTCGGTGGTGGTGAGCGCGCCGGCCTCGGCCAGCGTCGAGATCACCGGGTTGTCCACGATCAGCACGTCCGGCGAGTTGCCCTGCTGGGCGGCGAGCAGGGCCTTGTTGGTCAGGTCGGTGGTGTCGTAGCCGGTCCGGTCGACGGTCACCCCTGCCGACTCGCCGCACTTCTTCAGCAGCGCGACCCAGGTGGAGTCCTCGGCGAACTGGGGGTACGGGTCCCAGACCAGGTAGCTGCCGCCGCCCGAGGGCTCGTCGGCGGACGAGCAGGCGCTCCCGGCCAACGCGACGAGTGCGACGGCGGCGGCCAGACACCGCCGACGGCTGGTTGCGGTCATGTGCTGCCTCGCTTCGCAGGGAACGTGTCTCGCGGGGAACGTCAGGTGGCGGGTATGCGGGGTGGCCGGTGCGCGGGTGAGGCGCGGTCCGACCATGCCGCGAATCGGTTCGACGAATCGGTTCGAACGAAGATAGGTCCGTCCACACGCGCGGGTCAAGGGGGAGCCGCCAGGAAGGGGATCAGCGGCGGAAACATCGGCGTCACCGGAGTGTCATTTCATTGACATTCTTCAGTACGCGACTCTACGATTCCTGCGAATCGATTCGCAAGCGAAGTCCTCCGGAGAGCGTCCCCGCGCCCCACCAAGGAGCCGCCCGTGAAAACCCCGTCCCGCAGCCGGCCCGGACGAGCCCGGGTGATCGTCACCCGACTCGCCGTCGGCCTGCTCGCCGTCGCCGCGACCGCCGTCGCCGCCACCCCGGCCCAGGCCGCCGACGAGTCGATCACCGTCAACTTCTCAAGCACCACCGGCACGCCGACCTACCGTGCCTCCGGCTGGATCTACGGCATGACCGAGAACGCCAGCGGCCCGGCCGACCACTTCTACCGGGACGTCAAGTTCCAGTACATGCGCGCCGGCGGCGCGCAACTGCCCGGCAGCGGCTGGGTCGGCGGAAACTACGACAGGCGGTGGAACTCCACCCTCGCCCAGGCCCGGCGGACCGCCGCCCTCGGTGGTCAGTTCATCATCCTGCCGCACGACCTGTGGGGTGCCGACGGTGCGGGCATCTCCCGCTTCCCCGGCGACAACGGCAACTGGACCGACTACGACAACTTCCTGACCCGCCTCATCGGCGACGTCCGGGCGGCCGGGCTGACCGTGCAGTGGGACATCTGGAACGAACCCAACATCACCATCTTCTGGAACCGCCCGATCTCCCAGTACCTCGAACTGTGGCGGCGCACCTACCAGCGCCTGCGCGCGGAGTTCCCCAACCAGCTCATCGTCGGGCCGAGCTGCGCCTGCGTACCGTCGACCAACCACGCGTTCTGGAACCAGTACCTGGACTTCGTCCGCTCGACCAACACGGTGCCGGACATCGTCAGCTGGCACTCGCTGCCGGGTGACCCGGTCGCCAACGTCGCCGCCGCCAACGCCACCCTCGACCCGCGTGGCATCGCCCACCCCCGGCCCTACCAGATCAACGAGTACGGCGCGTCCAACGAGCAGAACCCGGCGGACGGTGCCTGGTACATCGCGCGGTTGGAGCGGGCCCGCGCGGACGGCCTCCGGGCGAACTGGGCCGGCGGCGGCAACCTGCACAACGACCTGGGCAACCTGCTGGTACGCAACTCGGCCGGCCAGCACCAGCCCAAGGGCGAGTGGTGGGTCTACCGCTACTACGCCTCACAGACCGGGCAGATCGCCGCGGTGACCGCCAGCCAGTCCTACGACGCCTACGCCACCAAGGCCAGCGGGGTGGCGAAGGTCCTGGTCGGTGGCGGCCGGACCACCGGCAACCTGACCGTCAACCTGCAGCGGCTGGACACCACCAGCGGCATCGTGCAGAACAACCAGGTGCGGGTGCTCACCCAGCGCATCCCGTACAACAACGGCGGTGCGGTGCAGGGGCCGGTGACGGTGTCGAACACCGTGGTCACCGTGGCCAACAACAACGCCTCGGTGACCCTGCCGTACGGCAACCAGGACGACACCTACACGGTCACCCTGCTGCCGCCCTCGGACGCCGGCTTCCAGTCGGTGGCGGTGGCCCAGCACTCGCAGCAGTGCCTGGACAACACCGGCCTGGGCACCGCCGACGGCAACGCCCAGCAGCAGTTCTACTGCGAGGGTGGGGACCAGCAGCAGTGGAACTTCCGCCCGGTCGACGGGGTGGCCAACACGTACACCGTGGTCAACCAGCAGAGCGGCAAGTGCCTCGACGTCAGCGGGGCGTCCACCGCCGACGGCGCGGCCGTGCAGCAGTGGACCTGTCAGAACGGCCTCAGCCAGCAGTTCACCCTCCGCCGGGTGACCTACGGGGGCAACGACTCCCACGACTACCAGTTGGTCGCCCGGCACAGCAACAAGTGTCTCGACGTCAACGGGGTCTCCACCGCCGCCCAGGCGCGGATCCTGCAGTGGACCTGCAAGCCGGTCGGCCAGAGCAGCCCGCTGAACCAGACGTGGCGGCTCTGGGGCCGGTAGGACCGCGGGCCGGGTGCCGGGCGGCCGGCGCCCGGCCCTGCGCCGGCCGCCCGGGTGACGAAAGACCCCGGACGAACGACCTCAGTCATTGATTGCTGTCACTCTTTCGGTAATCCTTGGGGAGTTCCGAACCGATTCGCCACCACCACGACCACCGCCACCACCCGTGGGCGGGCCCGCCCGGCCCGTGCCGCCGACGAACCAAGGAGCCGCCTCGTGCGCACCCCGTCCCCCAGCGGACCAGGCCAGGTCCGAGATCCCCTCCCGCGACGCCACCGTCTCCACCGGCTCACCATGCTGGTCGGTGCGTTGGCCGGCGTCCTCGTCGTCGCCGGGGCCACCCCCGGCATCACCTCGCCGGTCGCCGAGGCCGCCGCCGCGCCGGCGCTGGCCGCCATCGAACCGGGGCAGAGCACCCGGATCGTCGGCACCGCCTCCGGCCGCTGCCTCGAGGTCCCCAACTCCAGCACCACCAACGGCACCCAGACGCAGCTGTGGGACTGCCAGGGTGGTGCCAACCAGACCTGGACCTGGACGGCCAACCGGCAGCTCACCGTCTACGGCAACAAGTGCCTGGACGCCTCCGGCCGGGGCACCACCGCCGGCACGGCGGCGATCATCTGGGACTGCAACGGCCAGACCAACCAGCAGTGGAACGTCAACGCCAACGGCAGCATCGTCGGTGTGCAGTCCGGCCTGTGCCTGGACGCCAACGGCAACGGCACCGCGAACGGCACCAAGATCCTGCTGTGGACCTGCAACGGTCAGACCAACCAGCAGTGGACCTCGCCGACGACCACTCCCCCGCCGACCACGCCGCCGGGCACCCCGCCGCCGACCACGCCCCCGCCGAGCGGTTCCCTGCCGTGCGACATCTACGCCGCCGGTGGCACCCCGTGCGTGGCCGCGCACAGCACCACCCGGGCGCTCTACGCGTCGTACGCCGGCAACCTTTACCAGGTGCGGCGCTCCTCGGACAACACCACCCGCAACATCGGGCTGACCGGCACCGGCGGCACCGCCAACGCGGCGACCCAGGACTCGTTCTGCACCGGCACCACCTGCGTGGTCACGGTCGTGTTCGACCAGTCCGGTCGCGGCAACGACCTGTGGTACCAGGGGTCCAGCGTGGTTCCCGGCTCACCGCAGAGCAAGCCGGCGGTCGCGACCTCGGAGTCGCTGACGGTGGGCGGCGCCAAGGCGTACTCGCTCTACATCAATCCCGGCAACAGCTACTGGCGCGACGGTCACCTGACCGGGGTGCCGACCGGCGCCGCCCCCGAGGGCATGTACATGGTCACCAGCGGCACCCACGTCAACAGCGGCTGCTGCTTCGACTACGGCAACAGCGAGACCACCCGCAAGGCCGACGCCGCCGGGGCGATGGATGCCCTCAACTTCGGCAAGCAGTGCTGGTTCGGTGGCTGCTCCGGCACCGGCCCGTGGGTGCAGGCGGACCTGGAGTGGGGCCTGTTCCCCGGCGGCAGCAGCTCCTGGAACCCCAACCAGCGGGCGTTCACCAGCAAGTTCGTCACCGCCACCCTGAAGAACAACGGCACCTCGCGCTTCGCCATCAAGGGCAGCAACGCCCAGTCCGGCAGCCTCTACACCCTCTACGACGGCTCACTGCCGCCCGGGTACAGCCCGATGAAGAAGCAGGGCGCGATCATCCTGGGCAGCGGCGGGGACTGCTGCAAGCCCGACGGCGGCGCGAACCTCAGCGCCGGCACCTTCTACGAAGGGGCGATGGTCGCCGGCTACCCGTCGGACGCGACCGAGAACGCGGTCCAGGCGAACATCACCGCCGCCGGCTACCGCTGACCCCGGTGCCGACCACCTGACCGGATCGTCGCGCCGGTCACCGCCCTCGGACGGTGACCGGCGCGACAGCCGGCTGTCGGTGCGGGCGGCGGGGTGCGGAACCACCGCAGGGGTGTCCCGCACCCCGGCGGGCCCCACCGCGACCGGCGGGCCACACCCGCTATCCGGCCGATCCGCCGAGGCGGTGGTCCAGGGCGGTGTGGCGGCGGCCGGCGCCGACGGTGCGGACGGCGGCGGCCAGCGCGCGGCGGGAGCCGACTATCACGACGAGCTGTCGGGCCCGGGTGACGGCGGTGTAGAGCAGGTTACGTTGCAACATCATCCAGGCGCTGGTGGTCAGCGGGATGACGACGGCGGGATACTCCGAGCCCTGGGAGCGGTGGATGGTCATCGCGTACGCGTGGGCGAGTTCGTCGAGCTCGTCGAACTCGTAGTCGAGGTGCTCGTCCTCGTCGGTGCGTACGGTGAGGGTCTGCTCCTCGGGGGTGAGCGCGGTGACGATGCCGAGGGTGCCGTTGAAGACACCGGCCTGGCCCTTGTCGTAGTTGTTGCGGATCTGGGTGACCTTGTCGCCGATCCGGAAGACCCGCCCGCCCATCCGCCGCTCGGGTTGACCCTCGCGGTGCGGGGTGAGGCGCTGTTGCAGCAGGGTGTTGAGGGCGGCGGCACCTGCCGGCCCCCGGTGCATCGGGGCGAGGACCTGCACGTCCCGGCGCGGGTCGAGGCCGAACCGGGCGGGGATCCGGGTGCAGGCGACGTCCACGGTCAGCGCGGCGGTCGCCTCGGTGTCGTCGCAGGCGAACAGGAAGAAGTCCGGCAGCCCGTCGAGCAGGGGTGGGCGGCCGGCGTTGATCCGGTGGGCGTTGGTGATCACCCCCGACTGGGCGGCCTGCCGGAAGACCCGGGTCAACCGCACCCGGGGGATGGCGGACGCGGTGAGCAGGTCGCGGAGCACCTCCCCCGCGCCGACACTGGGCAACTGGTCCACGTCGCCGACCAGCAGCAGGTGCGCCCCGGGCGGCACCGCCTTGACCAGCTTGTTGGCCAGGATGAGATCGAGCATGGACGCCTCGTCGACGACGAGCAGGTCGACGTCGAGGGGGTTGTCCCGGTCGTGGGCGGCCTCCCCGCCGGGGCGCAGTTGCAGCAGCCGGTGCACGGTGGCGGCGGGGTGCCCGGTCAGCTCGGACAGGCGTTTCGCGGCCCGGCCGGTCGGGGCGACCAGGGTGACCTTCGCCTTCTTGGCGGCGGCGAGTTCGACGATGGAGCGGACGGTGAAGCTCTTGCCGCAGCCGGGCCCGCCGGTCAGCACCGCCACCTTCGAGGTCAGCGCCAGCCGGACGGCATGCTCCTGCTCGGGGGCGAGGTCGTTGCCGGTGCGCGAGCGCAGCCAGGCCAGCGCCCGGGGCCAGTCGACGTCGGTGAAGTGGGGCAACCGGTCGGCCCGGTCGTGCAGCAGCCGCAGCAGGGTGGCGGCGAGGGACTGCTCGGCCCGGTGGAACGGCACCAGGTACACCGCCGGCACCGGATCGCCGTCGCCGCCGGGCAGGAACTCCTGGACCACACCCTCCTCGCCGATCAGGTCGTCCAGGCAGCGGGTGACAAGGTCACCGGGCACGTCGAGGATCTTCGTGGCGTCGGCGACGAGCGCGGGGGCGGGCAGGTAGCAGTGGCCCGAGTCGGTGGCCTCGGACAGGGTGTACCGCAGGCCGGCCATCACCCGCTGCGGGCTGTCGTGCGGGATGCCGACCGCCTGGGCGATGGTGTCGGCGGTCTTGAACCCGATCCCCCACACGTCGGCCGCCAGCCGGTACGGCTCCTTCGTCACCACCTCGATCGACGCGTCGGCGTACTGCTTGAAGATCCGTACCGCAAGCGACGTCGACACCCCGACCCCCTGGAGGAAGACCATCACCTCCTTGATCGCCTTCTGCTCCTCCCACGCCGCAGTGATCTTCGCGGTGCGTTTCGGCCCCAGCCCGGCGACCTCCACCAGCCGGGCCGGTTCCTCCTCGATGACCCGCAGGGTGTCCAGGCCGAAGTGCGCCACGATCCGCTCGGCGAACACCGGCCCGATGCCCTTGACCAGGCCGGAACCGAGATAGCGTCGGATGCCCTGGATGGTCGCCGGCAGCACCGTGGTGTAGGAGTCCACCTCGAACTGCCGGCCGTACTTCGGATGTGACGACCAGCGCCCCGACAGCCGCAGGCTCTCGCCGGGTTGCGCGCCCAGCAGCGCGCCGACCACCGTCAGCAGGTCGGTCCCCCGGTCGGTGGCGACCCGGGCGACGGTGTAGCCGGTCTCCTCGTTGACGTAGGTCAGCCGTTCGAGGACCGCGTCCAGGGTGGCGAGCGGTGGGCGGGCGGGGGCGGTCACCCCCTCATCGTGCCGGGCGCCCGCCGCGCCCCACCCACCGCCCGGCGCGAAGCCGGACGTCCTCCCCCGCCGGGTGGGCGGAGGAGGACGTCGGGTGTCGCGGTCGGCCTGGTCAGCCGATGGTGAGGTTGCCGCCGGAGGCGGTCAGGGTGCCCTCCCGGGTCGACGCGCCGGTCCAGTCGGACGAGAAGAGCAACCGGTCGCCGTCCCAGACGGTGATGCCGATCCCGTCCCGCCGGCCCGGCTCGCCCCGGTCGGTGGCGGTCACCCGCATGGTCAGCCCGGTCGCCACCGCGACCGGGTCCTGCGCGGTGGAGATGTCGTAGAGGGTGACCTGGTAGCGCAGGTCGGCGACCGGTTCCCCGGCCCCCGTGGCGACGCCGAACGACTCCAGCGCCGTGCTCTGGAACTTGTACCGCTTGCCTGCCGACTTGTAGCCGACCTTCGCGCTGCCGACCAGCTTCTTGCCGTTGTTGATCCGGCCGTCCAGGGTCACCTCGATGCGCCGGTCATCGTCGAGCGGGTAACCACCGGCGGTGGCCCCGCCCCTGAGGTAGCCCGAGCCGGCGACCGACCGGCCGTACCCGCCGGCCACCGTGACGGTGGCCGGCGCACTGCCGGTGTACGCCCCCGACAGCGTGGCGGTGACCGGGTGCGCGCCGTGCGGCAGCACGGCGCGGCAACTGGCCGAGCCGTCGTCCGCCGCCGCGCCGAACGGCGTCGCGACCGCCGAGCAGAGGGTCTCGCCGCCCTCGCTGAAGGTCACCGTGGCGTTGCGGACGTCACCGCCGCCACCAAGGACGGTGGCCCGCAGCAGCACGCCGGTCGAGTCGGCGTCGTCCACCGGGGAGGCCAGGGCGTCACCGGTGTAGGTGACCGTCGCCGCCCGGACCCGGGTGACGGTGAGATCGGCGTCGCTCAGGTCGAAGAAGACGTTGCCGACCGCCTCGATCTTCAGCCGGCCCCGGGCGGTGTCCACGTTCGGCAACGTCACCGTCGCCGCGCCGGTGTTCGGGGTGCGCTCGGCCAGCACGTGCGGGAAGGTGGCCCCGCCGTCGACGGAGAGCGAGATCCGCACCTCGCCCACGCTGATCGGGGCGGCGTCCGTGCCGGCCACGTCCCAGGTGACCGGCACGGTGCCGCCGCCCAGGTACGCCGTCGACGTCGCCTGCGAGGTGACCAGGAACGGTCCGGCCGCCGGGGCGACCGTCAGCGCCACGTCGGCGCTGCCGATACCGCCGCCACCGGGGTGGCCGTCCCGTCCGGTGAGCCGGAAGTGCAGGGTCCGGTCGTTGCCGACGCCGACCCAGTCGCCGGTGGGCAGGAACTCCGAGTAGCAGTCCACCGTCGTGGCCGGCACGTTGCTCGCCCCGCCGGTGGCCGGCGGGGCCGGTGCGGCAGGGCAGCCGCCGGTGGCCGCGTTGGTGTTGTTCGCCGCGATCTGGGCCAGGTTCGGGAAGTGCCGGGTCGGGTCGGTGGTCACCGCGTTCTGCCCCGGCGAGTGGTACTCCAGCGCGTCGGTCGGGCTGACCACCGCCGCCTCGCCGAACTGCCGGAACAGCGGCCCGTTGGTCTTGGTGTTGTTGACAAGCGCGGTGCCGGTGGCGCCACCCCTGTCGTTCTGCTCCCACAGGTAGCGCACGGTGTCGCCGTCGGCGTCGGTCGCGCCACCGGTCAGCGCGAACGGGGTCCGCGCCGGAATGGTGTACGCCGATGCCGGCACGGTGACCACCGGGGCCCGGTTGCCGGTCTGCTCGGTCCGGAAGCCGCCGTTGCCCGCCGCACCGCCCCGGGCGGTCTCACCGACGAAGCCGGTCGTCCCCACCGTGTTGGTCAGCCCGAGCGACGGCACGTCGACCCCGGCCAGCGGTCCCCCGTTGAAGGTGACCTGGAAGCCGGTGTCGTTCGGGGCGCCGAGCCCGCCGAAGGCCGTCACGGTGACGGTGGCCCCGGCCGGCCAGCCGGCGATCGCCTCGATGGCCGCCTTGATCCCGGCCGCGGTGTAGTTGCCGCCGCGCACGACAGGTGCGGAGGACTGCCCGGCGTAGCTGACGGTGAACGAGTCACCGTCGGTGTCGAAGTCGGACAGCGAGCCGGTCTGCACCTCGTTGAGCGCCGCCCGGGTGCCGGTGACGAAGGTGCTGATCTCGGTGTAGCTGCGCTGTGACCAGTACGGGTCGCTGTGCGGCTGGAGGTTGTCCTGCTGGCAGATGCCCGCGTACGCCATGATCGACGATCCGCTGCCCGGCTCGTACGAGTTGGCGGGGCTGCGGTTGCTGCCGGAGCAGTTGTACTGGGTGCCGTTGAAGGTGTGGTTGCCGGCGAACTGGTGGCCGATCTCGTGCGCCACGTAGTCGACCGCGTAGAAGTCGCCGACCGGGGTCGGTAGGCCGGTGCAGCCCCGGGCCTTGCCGTCCAGCCCGACCACGCCGAGACCGGCCACCCCGCCGCCGGGCAGGCCCAGACCGATGTGCCCGACGTCGTAGTTGCTCGCGCCGATCAGCTGACCGAGCACGATCCGGTTGCGGTTGAGCAGCGAACTGGTGCACGAGGAGATCTGCGTCGGGGTGTAGCAGGCCGCCGCGCCACACGGTCCGTTCGGCTCGGTGGCCAGGGCGGCGGTGTTCAGGTTGGTCCTGTCGGTGCCGTCGACAAGCACCAACCGGATCGCCGTCTCGTCCTCGTAGATCTGGGTGACCCGGTTGACCAGGGTCACCTTGGCTGCGGTGACGTTCTCCGCGCCGAAGAAGGTGGCGTACGAGGGATCGGTGACCAGCGCCAGCCGGTAGGTGCGCAGGGTGACCGGTGTGCCTGCCGGTTCGTCAGCGGTAACCTCCGGCGTCAGCGCCTCGGCCGCCGCCGCGACGTCCTCCCGCTCGACCAGGGCCGGGTCGGTGTCGAGCAGGTCCCGGGCGAAGTAGCTGGCGTAGACGCTCTGGTCACCGTGGTAGTAAGGGTCGAGGTACCAGTGTCCCCCGGCCGACCGGATCGAGGCGTGGAAGCCCAGCGGGGTCAGGTCGGCCCGGATGGTCGCCGTCGGGTCGTCCAGGCCCCGGCCGACGTACGTGCTGATCTCGGGGTGCCGGGCGGCGAGCCCCGGCTCCATCACCGGCGAGTCGACCAGGGCGAACCGCTGGAACCGCCCGGTCGGGGTGGGCAGCACGACGGTCAGCGCCGGCTGCCCCCGCCGGGCCGCGCCGGCCCGCTCGGCCGGCACGTCGGCCAGGGTGTCCGCCAGCACCGCCCGGTCCAGGGTGTACGCGGTGAATCGCGCGGCGCGGATGTCGGGTATTCGCCCGTCGCGGGCGTTCGTCGACGTCTCGCCGGGCAGCTGCCGCCACGGGCCGGGGTCGGCCGGCGCGGCGACCGCCGCAGCGCCGCCGATCAACGGCAGCGCGGTGGCGACCAGCACGGCGGCGAGCAGCCCGGCCAGCCGCCGACGGCCGGGGCCAGCGGGATCAGGGGGTGGAACCGTCATCGAGAAGGCCTCACTTCACCAGGTCGGGGAACGGGCCGGATGGCGTGGCGTTCGTGGGCCACGCCGGGCTGTCCCGGGAAGCACACGCTATGTCGGGTCCCCTGTCGACAGACATCAGCCGTAAAGTCGACGCGACCGCGGAGCCCGGCGGTGTACGCGGTCCTCGGTGGAGCCCGGTGCGGTGGGCAGGGAACACTGAGGACCGGTGCCGGCGTAGGCGGACCCCCGCCGACCGTGGCAGGGCGCGACCGGCTCGCCGACCTGGGCACGGCCGGGACATTTGTCCTGGACGGCCGGGTATCGTCGGCTCTGCCACCGCCGACCCCGGCTGCCTAGCGTGACGGGCATGGATGACACCGCAGTACGCCTGACCGGGCTCACCCGGCGGTTCGGCCCCGTACGGGCCGTCGACGGGATCGACCTGACCATCGCGTCAGGCAGCACGGTCGCCCTGCTCGGTCCCAACGGCGCTGGCAAGACGACAACCATCTCGCTCCTACTCGGCCTCGCCCCACCCGACTCCGGAACGGTGACGCTGTTCGGCCGGTCACCGGGCGAGGCGGTCCGGGCCGGCCAGGTCGGAGCAATGGTGCAGGACGCCGGTTTCGTCGCCGGTGCCACGGTGCGGGACCTGGTCACACTCGCCCGAGGGTTGTATCCCCGGCCGTTGGACACCGCCCGGGTGCTCGCGCTGGCCGGGCTGACCGACCGGGCCGACCGCCGGCTGGACCGGCTCTCCGGCGGCGAGACGCAGCGTGCCCGGTTCGCCTTCGCGTTGGCCGGTGACCCGGACCTGCTGGTCCTGGACGAGCCCAGCGCGGCGCTGGACGTCGCCGCCCGGCAGGCGTTCTGGGCGGCGATCCGCCGGTACGCCACCGACGGTCACACCGTCCTGTTCAGCACCCACCACCTGCACGAGGCCGACGAGTACGCCGACCGGGTGGTGCTGCTGGCCGACGGGCGGGTGGTGGCCGACGGTCCGCCGGCGCAGGTCCGGGCGGTGGCCGGCGGCCGTACGGTGGCCTTCGACCTCGCCGACGGGTCGGTGGCGGGCCTCGACCTGCTGCCCGGCGTCCGGTCGGTGCAGGTCCGAGGTGGTCGGGTGGTACTCACCACCGACGACGCCGACGCCACAGTGCTGGCGCTGGCCGCCGACCGGGGCTTCCGGGGCCTGGAGGTCACCGGCGTCGGGCTGGAGGCGGCCTTCCTCACCCTCACCGGCGCGGAGGGGAAGCACTGACATGCGTGCCTATCTGCGCTTCGAGCTACGCCGCCTGGTCCGGGACCCGCGGCTGGCGCTGTTCACCGTGCTGGGCCCGGTCGTCACCTACGTGATCTTCTCGGGCCTGCTTCCGGCGGGCGACCGGCTCGAGGGCGTCACCGCCGCCGCCGCGCTCATGGTCGGCCTGGCCGGCTACGGTGCGATGGCCGGGGTGCTCTCGGTGGGCTCGTCGGTGGCCCAGGAACGCGCGGTGCGCTGGCTGCACCAACTGCGGGTCACCCCGCTGTCCCCCCGCCGGGTGGTCGCGGTGAAGGCCCTGGTCGGCACCGTGAGCGGGGTGCCGGCGCTGGTCGCGGTGGGCATCGCCGGACGCCTCCAGCACCACGTCGAGCTACCCGCCGGCAGGTGGGCGGCCCTGCTGGTGCTGATGTGGGTCGGCACGGTGCCGTTCGCGCTGCTCGGGCTCGCCATCGGGTACGGCCTCCCCCCGCAGCTCGCCCAGCCGGTCAACTTCCTCGCCTTCCTCGGCCTGTCGGTGCTCGGCGGACTGCTGGTGCCGGCGGCGTACTTCCCCGACGTGCTGCGGCACCTGGCGCACGCGCTGCCGACGTACCGGTTCGCCGAACTCGGTTGGCGTGCGGCGGCCGGCCTGGCCCCCGACCCGACCGGACTGGCGGTGCTCGTCGGGTGGACGGTGGCCTTCGGCGTGCTCGCTGCGGCGACGTACCGCCGGTCGACCGCGCCTCGCTGAGATCCCGCTACCGTGACGACCATGCCCGGTGTCACAAGCGTCACCGGCAGGAGCCGCCGCCGGGGCTTCCTGCTGGTCGCCGCGCACACGCTCTGGTTCTGGCTGCTGCTGCCCCCGGCCGCCGCGATCACCCACGGGCAGGTAGGTCCGGCGGCGGTCGCGGCGACCGGGCTGGTCACCTTCGCGCTGCTCTACCTCGCGCTGGTGGCGGTGCCGGTGGCCGACCTGGCGGTGCCACCCGTGCTGACCCACCTCGGTCTGGCGGTGTTCACGGCGCTCGGGGTGGGCCTCGCGGGCGCGTACGCCGGCGGCCCGGAGGGCTGGCTGATCCTGCTGATGTACGTCGCGACGGCCGGTGCGATCGGGCTGGTCCGGCCGGGCCTCGGATTCGCCTGGGTGGGTGGCAGTGCCGCCGCCGTCCTGGTGATCGGGGTGGCGCACCGGGTGCCGGCCGGTGACATCGCCGGTTCGGCGCTGATCACGGTGCTCGCGGGCACCCTGACCCTGGCGTTCGCCCGGACGGCCCGACTGGTGGCGGAGCTGCGACGCACCCAGCTTGAGCTGGCCCGCACGGCGGTCGAACAGGAGCGGCTCCGGTTCGCCCGGGACCTGCACGACCTGCTCGGCCACACGCTGTCCCTGGTGGTGGTGAAGGCGGAGGTGGTGCGCCGGCTCGCCCCCACCGATCCGGGGCGGGCGGCGGCGGAGGCCGGTGACATCGAACGGATCGGCCGTACCGCGCTCGCCGAGGTTCGCGAAGCGGTCACCGGTTACCGGGACCGCAGCTTCGGTCGGGAAATGGACGGCGCCCGCACCGCCCTGACCGACGGGGGGATCACCGTCACCGTGCGGCAGCCCGGCCGTCCGCTGCCGGTGGAGGCGGACGACGCGTTCGGTTGGGTGTTGCGGGAGGGTGTGACGAACGTGCTGCGGCACAGCCGGGCGTCCCGTTGCGACATCGAGGTACGCGCCGACGCCGAGGAGTCGGTGCTGACCATCGACGACGACGGCGTCGGCGGCCGGGCCGAGCCGGGCAACGGCCTGCGAGGTCTCACCGAGCGGCTGGCACAGGCCGGCGGCGAGCTGCGCGTCACCGCCGTCCGTGGCGGCGGTGTGCGGCTCACCGCCCGGATCCCCACCGGCACGGGCGGGTCGGTGCGCCGATGATCCGGCTGCTGCTCGCCGAGGACCAGGGCATGATGCGCGGCGCACTGGCCCTGCTGCTCAACCTCGAACCCGACATGGAGGTGGTGGCCGAGGCCGGCACCGGCACCGCCGCGTTGACGGCGGCCCTGCGGGTCCGCCCCGACGTGGCCCTGTTGGACATCGAGATGCCCGACGGTAGCGGGCTGGACACCGCAGCCGCGTTGCGGCACCGGCTGCCCTCCTGCCGGGTGCTGATCCTCACCACGTTCGGTCGGCCCGGCTACCTGCGCCGGGCGATGGAGGCCGGGGCGCGGGGGTTCCTGGTCAAGGACGGGCCGGTGGAGGAGTTGGCGGTCGCGGTCCGGCGGGTGCTGGCCGGTCAACGGGTGATCGACCCGGCCCTCGCGGCGGCGGCGCTGGCCGCCGGCCCGAATCCGCTCACCGAGCGGGAACGGGAGGTGCTCGTCGCCGCCGTGGACGGCGCCACGGTCGCCGACGTCGCCGCCCGGCTGCACCTGTCGGAGAGCACGGTCCGCAACTACCTGTCGGCCGCGATCGGCAAGACGGGCACCCGCAACCGGATCGAGGCGGCCCGCACCGCCCGCGCCAACGGCTGGCTCTGACCGGCTCGTGGCCATGGACGGGGTGCCGGTGTCAGACGGCTGGTCGATCGCCCCGGATGCGGGCGTGCAGATGCATGTCGTGCCTGCCGTCGCGATGGACGGCGTCGCTGCGCTTGGTGCCCTCCAGAAGGAAGCCGGCCCGCAGCGCGGTCCGACAGGACGCGGCATTACGGGTCGAGTGATCCAGGTGCAGACGGTGGAAGCCCGCCCCGTCCAGCGCCCAGTCGCCCAACGCCGTCAACGCCCGGGAGGCGACCCCCGTCCGCCGGGCGGCGGGAAGCACCCAGTACGCACACCCGGCGACACCGTCATCGAGATCCATGCTGGTCAGGGCGATCCGACCGAGCACTTCACCGCCGTCCCGGGTCACCGCCCAGCTGGCACCGGTCTCCCGCGCCCAGGCCTGGTGGTACTCCACGAACCACTCCCGGACCTGACTCTCGGAGGCAGGATGACGGGCGTGCCAGTGCTGGATCTCCGGATCCTGGTAGGCGGCCAGGAACACCGGGGCGTCGGTCGGTTCCCAGGGGCGCAGGACGAGGTCACCCGGCGCGGCGAGGGTCGGCTGCGGGCCGGCGGCGAGTGCCCCGGCGGGAATGGTGGGTGGCGTGGAAAGTGGTACCCGCACGCCTCATCCTCCCCCACCGTCGCGGACCGGTGTCAAGCCGCCGGTCAGGCGTCGATGTCGACGTCGACGCGGGAGACGCCCCGGTGCGCGGCGAGGCGTTGCGCCTGCGCGACGATGCTGTCGCGGGTCGCGGCGGACAGCTTGCGCCACGGCTGGACGGCGAGCTTCATCGCCCGGCCGGACTTGCGGGGACGCCAGGTGCCGACCAGCTCGCCGCCGGCCAGGACGGCGCCGGGGCGGCCCAGCACCGGCCACAACTCCTTGGCGTGGGCCGCGTCCGGCACCAGGGTCGCCCGGTCCCTGGCCTGGAGGAACAGGTCGTACGGGCCGAGCAGGCGGACGGCCGTGGTGTCGTCGCAGGAGACGAGTGCCGGCGCGTCGGCGGCCAGCACCGAGCGGGCCTGCCCGTCGACCCGTACCTCGGTCACGTCCTCGGGCCAGCGGGCCTTCACGTCCCTGACCGGGGCGTCGAGATAGTCGGCCACCTGCTGGGGAGTGGCCGGGCCGAGCAGCCGCAGGTAGGCGCGGATCAGGTCGAACCGGTCACCCGACGTGGCGGCCCTGGTGAATCCCGGGATGCGGTGCAGGACCGGTGGCGAGGTGTCGAGTCGCAGCTCCAGCCCGGCCCGCACGGCGGCCAGCCGGAACGGCATCTCGTAGAGGTGGGTGGCGGCGCAGGGGCGGCAGAACCGGAGGTAGGGCTGGGGCAGCAGCTCGGCCAACCGACCGGAGACGTCCCCCTTGACCGTCGGCGCGGTGACGACGTCCCGCAGCCGCGCGGCCACCTCGTCGAGGGCGGCCAGGTTGCCGATGCCGGCTGCCTTCAACGGCCTGGCGGCGTCGTAGATGCGTTTGCCCGCGTCGGCGTCGGAGTACGGCGCGACCGCCGCCGCCACCTCGCCCACGTCGGCGCGTCGGTAGAGGTGTGGCGCACCCCGGACGGTCCAGAGCAGGACCAGGTCCGCCAGGGACGGTTCCGGCACCTCGACCCCGCGCACGGCCAGCGCCCACCGGCCGCCGTCGGGGCCGGTGTCCTGCGCCCCGATGTCGAGGATCGCGGTGTCGGCGAGCGTGCCCTCGACCCGGTCGAGTTGCTGTGCCTGCACGCGGAAGTGCAGCACCTGCCGCCGGTCGATCATCCGGCCAGCCTAGGCGGCACCCCCGACAGAAACTCGCCGCCGCCGGGTTCGGCACGCCGAGAGCGCCCGCCCGGCGTGCCGTCGGGTTCGGCCGGCACCCAGGGGTGCCGGCCGGAGGGGTTCCCCGCCGCTACTCCTTGAGGCCGATGTGGTCGATCGGCGGCACCCGGAGCAACCGGCGGACCGGCCACACCGTGGTCGCCAGCGCCAGCAGGGTCGCCCCGCCGAGCACCGTCACCGCGCCCAGCGGCGGCACGTACGGGACAGGGCTGCCGGTCAGCGCGCCGACGATCGCGCCCAGGGTCAGCGCCGCGATCGTCGCGCCGACCAGCACCGCGCTGCCGAGCAGCCCGGCCTGCTCGGCGTGGACCATCCCCCGGACCTGCCGTCGGGTGACCCCGACCAGCCGCAGCAGCGCCAGTTCGCGCCGGCGGGCCAGCGCCGCCAGCACCATCGTGGTGGCCGCGGCCAGTGCCGCGTAGCCCACCAGCACGCCGACCAGCAGCCGGTTCAGCCAGGCGCCGAGGGCCAGGTCGGTGCCGATGAGCCGGGCACGGGTGGCCGCGTCCCGCACCTGGACGCCCGGCTGCCCGGCCGACCAGGCGGCCAGCGCGGCGTCGGCGTCCGGTCCGGCACGGACCAGGATCTCGTCGGCGGTGCCCCCGGCGGTGTGCCCGGCGACCGTCCCGGTGGCCAGCGTGACGTCGCCGAAGCCGAGGCCCCGGCCGTAGATCGCGACGACCCGCAGGGTGACCGGGGTGCCGTCGCCCAGCCACAGGTCCGCCCGGTCGCCGACCTGCCACCCGGACGCGGACGCCTGCGTCGCGGACAGCGCGACGGTGTCCTCCGCCAGGTCGGCCGGGTCGCCCTGGCGCACGTCGAGGTCCATGGTGCCGGTGAGACCGGCCGGGTCGACAGCCTGCGCGCCGACCGCTTCGATCCCGTCGGTCGACCGCACCACCACCTGGGTACGGCGTACCCCGGTGGCGGCCCGCACCCCGGGCAACTGGCGGACCTGGCGGACGGCGTCGGCGGGTAGCCCGCCCGGGGCGGTCAGCACCCGTTCGGCGAGCGTTCCCGCAGCACTCTGGGCCACGGTCTGCCGCTCCAGGTTGGTCTGGAGAAACCAGACCGAGCCGCCGAACCCGACCGACAGCACCAGGGCGGTCAACACGGTCGCCATGCCCTGTGCGTTGGCCCGCAGGTTGGCCGCGGCCAGGTAACCGCTGACCCGCCAGAGGCGGGACAGCACCGGGGTCAGCAGCCGGGCGGCGTACCCGTTGATCCAGGGTGCGAGCAGCGCCACCGCGATGACGAACAGGTAGAGCATGCCGACCGCGCCGGCCAGCGCCCCGGTCGAGCCGCCGCTGCCGGCCGTGAACGCCCCGGCGGAGCCGGCGCCCGCCAGCGTCGCGCCACCGGCGATCAGCCGTACCCGGCCGGGACGTCGGGCTTCGACGGCGATCTCGCCGAGTGCCTCGACCGGCTTGATCGCGGTGACCCGTCGGCCGGCGACCAGCGCGGCGAGCACCGCCACCAGCACCGCCGTACCGACCGCGACGGGCACCGCGAGCAGGCCACCGGTCATCGGGAAGTCGGCCGGGACGAACCCCCGGCCGACCAGTTCACCGTGCGCCCAGCGGGCGGCCAGCAGGCCGGTGGGCCCGCCGAGTGCGGCGGCGACCAGGGCGAGCAGGGCGGCCTCGGCGAGCAGCATCCGACGCACCTGACCCGGGGTGGCCCCGATCGCGCGCAGCAGCGCCAGGTCGCGGCGGCGGTGCCGGACGGAGAGCCCGATCGTGCCGGCCACCACGAAGACGATCAGCAGGACGACGTACCCGCCGAACGCCGAACCGGCGGTGACCAGCAGGCCCTGGGCGGCCAGGTTCGCCGACTGCTCGGCCTGCCCCCGGTCGGCGTCGACGTAGGTCGTGGCACCGGTGGGCGAGACGATCCGGCGGACCGCGTCGGCGACCGCGGCGTGGTCGGCGTCGGGTGTCAACCGCACGCCGATCGCGTCCACCCGCCCCGGGGCGGCGGACAACCGGGCGGCCTGCGCGTCGGTGAAGAACACCGAGGCGGTGCCGGTGTCGACGGTGGCGCTCACCCGGTAGGACCGGCCGACCCCGCCGACGACCAGGTCGATCCGGTCGCCCGGGACCGCGCCCAGCCGGGCGTCGGCGGCCACCTCGTCGTCGGCCCGGGGCGCGACGCCCGTGGTGACCGGCCGACCGGCGAAGGCGTAGGTGCCCCAGCCGTGCCCGACGGCTGCGGGTGCGCCGATCGGCACCCGGTCGTCGGCGGTGACGGCCGCGACACCGGGCAGCCGGCGGATCCGGTCGGCGAGGGCGGCATCGACCGTGCCGCCTTCGGGAAGGGCGACGGTGCTGGTGCTGGTGTCGCCGCCGAACTCCTGGAACGTGTGGCTGACCGTGCGGTGGGCGACGACCAGGTCAGCCGCCGCCCAGAGCCGCGGTTCCGGGCGGAACCGCAGCCCGGACTCGACGAGGGTGCCCATGGCGACCAGGATCAGCACCCCGGCGACCAGGGCGAGCAGCGTCGCGGCGGCCGGGCCGACACGGTGCCGCAGCAGGCGGGCGGCCAGCCCGGTCAACGGACGGCCCGCCCGTCCAGCGTCGCCAGGTGCTCGGCGATCCGGGCCGCGCCGAGTTGCGGCAGGTCGGCGACGATCCGGCCGTCGGCCAGCACCAGCACCCGATCGGCGTACGACGCGGCGACCGGGTCGTGGGTCACCATGACCACTGTCAACCCGTGCTCGTCGACCACCGCCCGCAGCAACGTCAGCACCTGCGCCGCGGTGTGCGAGTCGAGTGCCCCGGTGGGCTCGTCGCAGAAGATCACCTCCGGCCGGGTGGCCAGCGCGCGGGCGATCGCCACCCGTTGCTGCTGGCCGCCGGAGAGCGCCGCCGGCCGGTGGTGCAGCCGGTCGGCGAGCCCGACCCGCTCGACCACCCGGCTCAGCCAGGCCCGGTCCGGCCGGATCCGGGCCAGCCGCAGCGGCAGCACGATGTTCTCCTCGACGGTGAGCGCGCCGATCAGGTTGAACGCCTGGAAGACGAACCCGATCCGGGTCCGCCGCAGCTCGGTCAGCCGGGTCTCGGACAGCCCCGACAGGTCGGTGTCGCCGATGACGACCCGACCGGAGGTGGGCCGGTCCAGCCCGGCGGCGGTCTGCAGCAGCGTGCTCTTGCCGGACCCGGAGGGCCCCATCACCGCGGTGAAGGTGCCCCGGTCGAAGGCGACGTCGACCCCGGCCAGCGCGGTCACCGGGGTACGACCGGCCGGGTAGACCCGGGTGAGCTGCGCGACCCGGACCGCCGTACCGACGGCCCCGGCCGGGGCGAGGGTCCGGCCGGGAGCAACGGTCCTCGCGCGGTCGACGGTCCTCGCGGGGTCGATGGGGTGTGCCGGGTGGACTGGCATCCTGGTGGCCTCTTCCGTGTCAGCGGGGGTGGACTGCGCGCACCAGGAACGCTATGGAGCCGGGGAACCGGAGACCATCCAGCGGGCTGCCGGGGTCGGGGTACAGCAGGCGCTACCGCCGGTCGCCGTCGAGGTAGCGCAGCACCGCGGTGACCCGGCGGTCGGCCCGGTCGTCCGGGGGGAGCTGGAGCTTGGCGAAGATGTTGCGGATGTGTTTGTGCACCGCGCCGTCGGTGACGTACAACCGCTCGGCGATCGCGGTGTTGCCGAGCCCCTCGGCCATCAGTCCCAACACCTCGCGCTCGCGCGGCGACAGCTCGCTCAGCGCCGTGTCCGGCCGGCGGTTGCGGGCCAGCAACTGCCCCACCACCTCCGGGTCGATCACACTGCCGCCGTCGGCGACCCGGCGCAGCGCGGCGAGGAACTCCTCGACCCGGCCCACCCGCTCCTTCAACAGGTAGCCGAGCCCGGCCGCGCCGACCGCGAACAACTCGGTGGCGAACGCCTGCTCCACGTACGCCGAGAGGACCAGCACCGCGAGGCCGGGCTGGCGGCGACGGGCCTCCACCGCGGCCACGATGCCCTCGTCGGTGTGCGTCGGCGGCATCCGGACGTCCACGATCGCCACGTCCGGCGCGTACGCGTCGATCGCGGTCAGGAACTCGCCCGGGGTGCCCGCCGTGTCGACCACGTCCAGGTCCTCCGCCCGTAGCAGCAGCGCCAGCCCCTCCCGCAGCAGCGGGTCGTCCTCGGCGATCACGATCCGCACGGCAGCTCCACGTCCATTCTCGTCGGTCCTCCCGGTGGGCTGGTCAGGGTCAACCGGCCGTCGTACGCCTCGACCCGCCGGCGGATGCCGGTGAGCCCCGAACCACGTGCCTCGTCGGCGTCGCCGTGCCCGTCGTCCTCCACGGTCACCCGAAGCCGGCTCTGTTCCCGGCGCACGGTCACGTCGACGTGCCCGGCGCCGCTGTGCCGGACCACGTTGGTAAGCGCCTCCGCCACCACGAAGTAGGCGGTGGCCTCGACCGAGACCGCGCAGCGTACCGCCACGTCGACAGTGAGCCGGCAGGGCACCGCACAGCTGCCGGCCAGGCCGGCCAGCGCACCGGCGAGGCCCCGGTCGTCCAGCACCGGCGGCAGGATGCCGCGCACCACCGTACGCAGTTCACCGAGGGCCTGTTCCGCCGCGTCCTGCGCCCGCCCCAGGATCTCGTCGGCCCGCTCCGGGTCCCGCCGTACCGCCCGGCGGGCCGCGCCCAGCAGCACGTTGACCGCGACCAGCCGGTTCTGCGTGCCGTCGTGCAGGGAACGTTCGATGCGGCGCAGTTCGACCGCGTGGGCGTCCAGCGCCGCGGCCCGGGTGGCGGTCAGCTCGGCGACCCGCAACGACAGGTCCACCCCCGGCGGCGGAGGCAGCAGCCACCGGCCCGGCCGGGCCTGGAGGCGGGCCAGTGCCGGGCCACACACGACCGTGGCGGCCAGCCAGCCCACCCCGAGCAGGCCGACCGCGAGCGCCTCGGCCAGCCCGTCGATGTGCCACCAGATGATCCCCGGCGCACCGGCCTCGGGTGGGATCAGCCGGTACCACAGCGGGAAGGTGACGTCCTGCACGGCGTAGAGCGGCAGGGCCAGGCCGAGCATCCCGGTGACCAGACCGCTGACCGAGTGCAGGGTGACCCAGCCGAGTTCCCGACGGACGAACGGGTCGCGTACCGCCACCCGCAGCGCGGCCGGCACCGGTCCCGGGGCGGGGACCGGCCGGCCCCAGCGGGACAGTCGGGCGCGCTCGCGGTCGGCCACCGAACGGACCACCCGCAGCGCGCCGGGCGCCGCCGGCAACCCCACCCCGACCAGACAGGCCACCGCCACGAGCGCCGCCCAGAGCAGCGCCGCCAACGCCAGCAGCGCGGTGCCGAGCCCGCCGACGAGATGCTCGAGGGCGTCGACCGAGGCGCGGATCCGGTCCCGCAGGTACGTCATCGGAAGACCTCCCGCGCCAACATAGGCCGCCGCACGCCCGGCCGGCAGCCTCCGGCCCGGAAGGTACAGCCTGCTGTACCACCGACGGTGGCGTTGGCGGGATCGTCGGCGACCCGCCGCCCGCCTAGCGTCGGACAGGTCGACGACCGTCGCACCGAGGAGGCAGCCATGACCGATCCGTACCGCGTCACCGACGCCCCGGCCGAGACCCCGCAGCGGACGGACGGCCTGCTCCGCCCGCTGTTGTGGCTGGTCCTGTTCGTCAGCGCGGCGGCCAACGTGGTGCTCACCACCGTCGGCGACAACCCGTGGGTAGGCTCCGCGTGCGGCCTGGTGGCCGTGCTCTGCGCGGGAACGCTGATCGTCCGGCACCGTCGCGGTCGCTGACCGGTGACGGGGAGCGACCCGAGGCCCGCCCGAGTGGCCGCGCCGGTGCCGGGCGCGCGGTCGCCCGACGGGGGCACCGCCCCGGCACGTCACCGCTCAGCAAGCCCCGTCCCGGGTGGTGCGTAGCGTGCGGATGTAGGTCGCGGTGAGCGCCACGGAGCGGTCCTGGTCACCGACGAGTGCCGCCAGCGCTCGCTCCGTCCGGTTCCCCGGGATGCCCGCGAGCGCCTGGGTCAGCCGTCGCCGTGCCGACTGCTCCACGGTGCCGTGGGCACAGCGCTCGATGAGCGCGGCGGCGATCCGGTCCGCCGACACCGGATCGGTCGCCAGCGCGCTCAGCACGTCGGCGGCCTCGACGTCGTTCGCCGCCTCGACGATCATGTCGACCAGGGTCGGGACGGCGTCGGCGACGCCCCGGGCCCCGAGGGCCAGAGCCGCGTACCTGCGGACCACCACGTCGTGGTGGCCGAGGGCGTCCCGCAACACCGCCGTCACCGCTTCGTGCGGGATCTCGACGACGCACCGGACGGCACGCTCGCGTACCTCGGCCGCCGGCGAGTCGAGCCCGTCGGCCAGCAGCGGCAGTCCCTCGACCCCCGAGTGCGCCAACGCCCACCGCAGCGCCCCGGCCACGTGAGGGTCGGGCTCGCCCAACGCCGCCTCGACCAGTGCTTCCACCGGCACCGCACCGACCGAGGCCAGGGCGGCGCGCTGGCGCTCTCCCGCGCTCGGCGAACCCAGTGCCTGCAGGAGCGCGACGGCCTGGAGGACGTCCTCCCAGTCGTCGGGCTCGACGGCACCGATCCGCCGCAGCCGGGTGAGCAGTCGCGTCTGCGTGGCGATCCGCGCCCGGGTCTGCCGGATGAGGTCGTCGACGAGCACCGAGGGGGTGAAGCCGGGATCGTCGAGGGCCCGCCCCACCTCGCGCAGCGACAGCCCCAGCGACCGCAGGCTCTCGATGTGGAAGATCCGCCGGATGTCCTCGCCGGAATACTCCCGGTAGCCGGCGCCGGTACGACCGGTCGGACGTACCAGGCCGAGCGATTCGTAGTGCCGGAGCATCCGGGCGCTGACCCCGGAGCGTCGTGCCACGTCACCGATCAGCACCCTGCTCACCCCTCCCGGCCGAAGTCGCCGAGGGCCACGACGCGCTTCGCCTCCTCGACCGAGACCACGAATCCGGCGTCCGGGTCGCGCAGCAGCCTGCGGGTGGCGAGCGCGTGCGCGCGTACCCGGGGATCGGGGTCCGTCGTGGCGGCGTGCAGGACCGGCTCGGCCACTTCGCCGAGCGCGGCCAACGCCCGACCGAGGCTCAACTGCGTCTGCCGGTCGCCGCGCCCGAGCTGGGTCGCCAGCACCACGGCCAGCCCGGGTTCCGCCCCCTCCGGCACCAGGGCGACAGCCGCCCGCCAGGCGCTGCGCGCCACCTCGTCGTCGGCGTCGGTCAGCAGCGCCCGGGTGATCGCCGGCCAGGCGCTCCGGTCCCCGATCTTGGACAACGTGTGCAGCGCCTGGCTCCGGGCCTGCGCCCGCGTCGCGCGCAGTTCGGCGACCAGTCGGGGAACCGTCAGCACGGCACTGTGCCGGGTGAGTGCCCAGGTCAGCATCTCGCGTACCGGGAAGTCGGGTTCGACCGCGCAGCGGGCGACGAGCGCGTCGACGCACCGCGGATCGGGGGTGGTGCCGATCGCCAGCGCAGCACGCAACCGCACCGACGGGTCGCCGTGCGCCAGCCCCCGAAGCGCGCGCGCCGATTCCGTATCCCCCTGCGACCAGGTCATCCGGCCCACCTCCCGGCCACAGTCAAACCCCTGCCACAGTGTCAGGGTCAACCGGGCCCGATGGCGTCCCCTGCCGTCAGCGCGGGTTCGTGTCGGCGCGCGTCGCGGTCTCCCCGGACCCTCGCCGTGGCGGCGGGCGGGTCGAAGCGCTCAGTGCACGGCCACGACCGCCGAGGTCGGCTCCAGGTCGGCGAGCCGGGAGGGCCGTACCACCAGGAACAGCACCGCCAGCGCCGCCACCATGCCGCCGGCCACCACCAGGGCCATCGCCACCGCGCCGTTGCCCAGCACGCCCACCATCGGCGCGGCCACCGCACCGACGCCGAACTGCACGGCACCGAGCAGGGCGGACGCGGTGCCGGCCGCCTCACCGTGCCGGGACAGCGCCAGCGCCGGGGCGTTCGGCATCGCCAGCCCGGCCGCCCCCAGCACCACCCAGAGCGCCACCAGCAGGGCGGGCAGCCCACCGAACCCGGTCACGGCGAAGGCCAGCAGCGCCAACCCGGCCAGCGTCCCGAGGCTCAGCGAGGTGACCAGGATCCGCTGCGGTGAGTAGCGGCGCAGCAGGCGAACGTTGTACTGGGCCGCCCCGATCAGCCCCACCGCGCCCGCTCCGAACGCCAACGCGAACTGCTGCTCGTCGAGCCCGTACCCCTCCTGGAGGACGAACGACGAACCGGCGACGTACGCGAACAGGGCCGCCATGGCCAGGCCGGCGACCAGGACGAGCCCCACGAAGGTGCGGTCGCGCAGCAGTGTGCCGTACAGGCCCACGGTCTGCCACACGCCACCGCGTTGCCGGCGCGCGACCGGCAGGGTCTCGGGCAGACCGACCACCGCGACCACGACGAGCAGCACGCCGAAGACGGCCAGGGTCACGAAGACGCCCCGCCAGTCGGTCCAGCGCAGCACCCCGCCGCCGAGGGTCGGGGCGAGGATCGGCGCCGCACCCATCACCAGCAGCAGACGGGAGAGCAGGGTGGCGAAGGCGGTGCCACTGAACAGGTCACGGAGCACCGCCATCGCGACCACCGTGGCGGCGGCGACGCCGAGGCCCTGCACCACCCGCAGGCCGCCGAGGACCGCGATGGTGGGGGCGACGACGCAGAGCGCCGAGGCCACGATGTGCAGCGTGAGGCCGGCGATCAGCGGGCGACGACGTCCGACGGCGTCGGAGAACGGCCCGATCAGCAGCTGGCCCAGGGCCAGCCCGGCGAGCGTGCCGGTGAGGGTCAGCTGGACCGCCGCCGAGGTGGTCGCGAAGTCGGCGGCGATGGCCGGCAGCGCCGGCAGGTACATGTCGATGGTCAGCGGGCCGATGGCGATCAGCGAGCCGAGGACCAGCACGAGCCGCACCCGTTGCCGCCGGGTCATCAGGTCACCCGGCGTCGGTGCGACCTTCGTCAACTGGTCGTGGGCGACATCGGTCATCGGGGAAGCTCCGCCCGGTCGTGGTGCGGCCGGGCGGAGGACAGTGCGACAGTCACACCTTGCTTCAAATCCGGATCCGCTTCGCTGATTCCCGCTCCACCGAGAGGTAACGCGGGTCACAGCCGGAGGAAACGCCTCAGGCGGGGTCCGCGCGCCCCCGGCGCCAGTACCCCATGAACGCGACCGCCCGGCGGTCCATGCCCCGCTCGGCGACGAGGTGCCGGCGCAGCGCGCGGATGACGCCGGCCTCACCGGCCAGCCAGGCGTAGACCGGGACCGGCGCCGACGGGGTGGGGACCTCCCACAGCAGGATCCGGTCGACGTCGACGTCCGCGACAGGCACGCCGGGGGCCGGGGCAGTGGGAACCGGCCCGCCGGTGGGGAGCAGGTGTTCCGCCGCCGCCGCGACGGCCGGGAGCAGCCGGCTGCCGTGCTCGCCGCCGTCGCGGGCCAACCAGTCGACCGTGACGCCGGGCGGGGCGACGACCGGCAGTACGTCGGCCCGGTCCGGCACCTCCAGCAGCGCCTGCCCCCGGGCGTCGAGCGGCAGGCGCTCCAGGATGGCGCAGATCGCGGGTACGGCGGTCTCGTCCCCGGCCAGCAGCAGCCGACCGGCGGGCGGCGGACGGAACTCGAGGCCGCCGTGGTCACCGTGGTAACCGGCGTCCGGCCCGAACAGGCCGACCTCGTCGCCGGGGCGGGCCCGCAGCACCCACCGACCGGCCGGGCCGCTGTCACCGTGCAGCACCAGATCCACGTCCACCTCGGCCAGGTACGGCCGGACCGCCCGAACGGTGTACGTGCGGATGGGACAGCGTTCGTCCTCGGGCAGCGCCCGCCAGTGGGCGTACCAGTCGACGCCGCCGGGCAGTTGGACGCCGCGCCGGCCGGGCAACGGCAGCACCAGCTTCATCCGCTGGTCGTAACCGTTGTCGGCGAACCGGTCGAGGCCCGGTCCGGTGAAGGTGACCCGGAGGAAGGACGGACTGAGCCGACGCACCGTGCGTACCTGCACGTCGAACAGTCGCCACGGTGCGACGGGCAGGGTCGCGGTCCCGCCGCCCGTGGCACGGGCGCGCTCCCCCGACGGGCGAACTCGATCACCAAACATGTAGGTGAGGCTAACCTAACCAGATTGGTGGATGGCCACCCGGCCCACCAGCCCCCCGTTCGGGGACGCCACCGCCGCTCCGCGCCGCGCCCCGACCGGCCCCGGCGGGCAAGGCGCCCGGCGGTCATGGCATGAGCATGGCGGGTCCGCTGCCCGACTGCCCGGCGGGCATGGCATGAGCATGGCGGGCATGGCGGCCCGGGTCGGCGTGGCGGCCCCGCTCAGCCGCGCACCGCCGACCGGTCGAGGAAGAGCAGTTGGGCGCGCTTGTCCGGCAGGTCGATCTGCGGGCCGGGCACGAAGCCGGCGCGGACCAGCCGGTCGACGGCCCGCGCGTTGCGCGCGTCCGGCTCGGCCACGATGCGCAGCCGGGCCGGGTCGGCCAGCACGAACGCGAGGAAGGCGTCGAGGAGCACACCGGTGAAGCCGGGTTCCACCCCGCCGTCCGGGGGGCCGATGAGCAGGTGGATGCCGAAGTCGCCGGGGCGTACGTCGTAGCACCCCCCGACCGGGTCGGCGGCCGGCTCGTAGGTCTGGAACAGCGCCACCGGCCGGCCGTCCCGGTGGACCAGGTAGGCGTGGTGGGTGGTCGACGAGTCCAGGTACGTGTAGATCTCGTGGACCCGCTCCCGGCTGGCATCGCCCATGCCCCAGAACCGGGACCGTTCCCGGGTCACCCAGTCGTGGATCAGCCCGACGTCCCGGTCCGGTTCCACCGGTCGGATGGACACCTCGCCGAAGCCGTCGATCAGCCGCGAGCCGGAGATCGGCGCAGTCGTCATGGCACCCCCTCGTGAATCCGAAACAGATCACCCACCACCGCCGAGAGCGCTGCGGCGGGACCGCGCCCGGCACGTCAGGAGAACCCCACCACACGACCAGCAGGTAGGCAAGCAGCCACTCTCGGTAACGAGGGTGGCGTGGTCCACCCCGGCACCCACTTCCCGCTTGACCCGCCACTCAGCAGGCAATCATCGACGCCGGCCGGACACAATTCATTCTGCCCGCACCGGCGATCCGGCCGGAAAAACGTGATTCATCCCTCGACAGGCGGCCGAAGAATACAAAAGTCGGGGGTGACACATTGCTGATGTTCGTTGCATAATTGCCGCCGTTGAGCGCCGGGATCCGTGCCGCGCCGGCGTTCACCGGAGGGATATTCATGAAACGTGACCAGTCACCTGTGCTGCCGGGCGGCGGCGCTACGGACTACGCCCGTTACATGCGCACCGACGAGCTGCTCGATCTGCAACGCGACCCGGCGGACATGCTGCACCGCGACGAGCTGCTCTTCCAGGTGGTGCACCAGTCCGCCGAGCTGTGGCTGAAGCTGGCCGAGGCCGAGCTGGCCGAGGCCGTCGCCCGGACCACGGCCGACGACCCGCAGGCCGCAGCGTCGCTACTGGAGCGCGCGACGCTCGCGGTACGACTGGTCACCGACCAACTGGAGATGTTCCGCCACCTGTCACCTGTCGACTTCCAGGCGATGCAGCCGGCACTGGGCAACGGATCCGGCGCCGAGTCACCCGGGTGGCGACGGGTGGCGACGGTGAGCCGACAGCTCGGCCGGGCCTTCACCGCGCACCTCGCCACCCGGGGCGGCAGGCTCGGCGCGCTGGATCCGACCGACCCGACCCGCCGGCTCGCCGAGGCGATGACCGCCTGGGACGAGCGGGTCTCCCAGTGGCGGGTACGCCACTACGAGGTCGCCCTGCGGGTCGGCGGGCACGCCCCCGCCGGGTCTCCGGGGAGCCCGGCGACGGTGCTCGCCAAGCTCATCGGACACCGGTTCTTCCCCGAGCTGCGGTCGGCCCGGCCGGACACCGACGTACCGGCGGCGACCCATTCCCGCACCGCACAGGCATGACGAGCCGCGCCACTCGAAGAATCGTCGGCGCTGTCCCTGACCGATCCCCATCCGAGGTGCGGTTCGTGCGTGAGCTGACGAACTGGTCGTCCGGTACGGCCGACCCCGAACAATTCCCCTACCACGCGGTAGTCGCCGAATTCAATCGAGTCGGTAAACACTTCGTCAAAAAAGAACTCCTTGCCCTACTGGACCAGCTCCGCGCCCAGGTGAACGCCCGAGCGGCCCCCGACCGCCAGCTGTCCGCCTTCCTCGACGTGGCGCTCGACAAGTGGGACGCCCGGTACGACTACCTCAGCTACCTGGCCCTGCCCCTGCTCCCTCTACCGGCCGTCGGGCGGCGGGAGCGCGACCGGCTCCTGGTCGACCTCGTCGCCGACGCCGTCGCCTTCGAGCTGGCCGCCTCGACCGACGGCACCGACCTGCTCCCCGAGCAGCGGCCGGGACCGATGCTGGTGACCAAGCGGTGCCGGCTCGGGGTACGGGCCGGATTCGCCGCCCTCACCCGGCTCGGTCTGGCCGGGACGGTCACCGACCCGGACCCGGTCACCGCGGCGGTGGCGCTGCACCGGCTCGCCGTCACCGGTCGTGACGCCGCCCGGGAGCGGGTCCTGCGGCTGAGCATGTTGCCGGTCTACGTCTCCCACGACGAGTACCTGTTCATCCGGGTGCTCCAGGCGTACGAGTGCCTCTTCGCCGGGGTCGCCGAGGAGCTGCGGGCCACGATCACCGCGCTGGGCACCGGTCGACCCCGCCAGGCCGCCGCCCGGCTGGCGTACGCCCGGGAGCTGATCGGCGGGGCCGGGGCGTTGTTCTCGCTGCTGGCCACCATGCAACCGGCGGCGTTCCGGACGTTCCGCGAGTACACCGAGGGGGCCAGCGCGATCCAGTCCCGCTCCTACAAGCTGATGGAGTCGCTGTGCCGTACCCCGGAGCCGGCCCGGCTGGACTCCACCGCGTACCGGTCGGTGCCGGAGGTGCGCGACCTGGTACGGGCCGGCCAGCCGTCGATCGACCAGGCCTACCGGGCGGCGGTCCGCGACGGCCGGCTCCGGGGAACCGAGCACACCCTGGTCCGCCAGCAGATGGCGGCCTTCGCCGAGGCCGTGCTGACCTGGCGACGCACCCATCACCGGCTGGCGGTCCGGATGCTCGGCTCCCGCACCGGCACCGGTTACACCGAGGGCACCCCCTACCTGGCGGCCGTCCGCTCCGTGCCGGTCTTCACCGCCGTGTCCACCGATCCCCGTCCATCCCGGACCGACCCGATTGGAGGCCGCCCCGAGTGAGCGGATCCGACACCCTCCCGGCGCGGTGCCTCGACGCCGCCGCCCACGCCGCCCTGCGCGCCGAGTTCCCGCTGCTGGAGACGTGCGTCTACCTGAACAACAACTCGACCGGCGCGGTGCCCCGGGGCGTCGAGGAGGTGCTCGCCGGCTACTGGGAGACCCTGCGCGATTGGCGCGACGACGTGTGGCAGGGCTGGCACGTCGGCCTCGACCGGTACGCCGACTCGGTGGCCGCGCTGCTCGGCGCACCCGCCGGCAGCGTGGTCACCGACGCCAACCTGAGCACCCTGCTGGCCCGGGTGCTGTCCTGCTTCGACTACCGCCCGCCACGGGACCGGATCGTCACCACCGACCTGGAGTACCCGACGGTGCCGTTCATCGGCACCGCGTTCGGCCGCTACGGCGCGCGGCTCGACGTGGTCGGCACCGGTGGACCCCGGTTCGACGAGGACGCCCTGCTGGCCCGGGTCGACGAGCGGACGCTGCTGGTCTGCGTACCGCATGCCAGCTTCTCCTCCGGGGCCACCGTCGACCTGCCCCGGCTGGTCGCCCGCGCCCACGACGTCGGCGCCCTGGTGGTGGTGGACGCCTTCCAGACCGTCGGGGTGGTCCCGCTGGACGTGACCGCGCTCGGCGTCGACATCGTCCTCGGCGGCGCGCACAAGTGGCTCTGCGGGGTCGGCACCGCCTTCCTCTACGTCCGCCCCGACCTGGTGGAGCGCCTGGCACCGGCGGCCACCGGCTGGCAGGCCGGCGACCGGGCGCTGACCTTCCGCCCGTCGACCGGCTGGGCGGCGGGAGCGCAACGCTTCGCCGGCGGTACGCCGTACCCGCTGACCTCGCTGGCCTCCCAGGTCGGCCTGGACCTGCTGGCGGGGGTCGGCACCGCGGCGATCCGGCGGCACTCGCTGGCCCTCACCCAGCGGGTCCTGGACCGGGCGGCGGCGGCCGGTATCACGGTGGTCAGCCCCACCGACCCGGAGCGTCGCGGCGGGGTGGTGTGCCTCGACGTCGCCGACGGCGAGGCGGTCAAGCGGCGGTTGGCCGCGCGGAGCATGATCTGCAGCTGGCGGGGTTGGCTGCGGGTCGGACCGCACGTCTACAACACCCTCGACGAGGTGGACGCGTTCATGGACGCGCTGGACGAGGAGCTGTGCCGGTGACCGTCACCCTGTCGCCCCGGGCGCTGATGAGCCTGCTCTTCAACGGGCCCAAGGCCGTCGACGTGCTGGAGACCGCGCTGGCCCTCGGCCTGCTCGACGCGCTGGAACCCGGCCCGGTACGCCTCGACGCGTTGGCCGCCCGGTTCGGGGTGCGCCCGCTGCGGCTCTACAAGTTCCTCGACTGTCTGGAGACCCTCGGCTGCGTCACCCGGCACGAGCCCGGCGACGACATCGCCGCCGCCACCTACCGGGCGGTGCCGGGGCTGCGGGACGCCGTGGTGGCGGCGGTCGGCCCGGACGCGATCGAACGGGACCGGGACCGCTACCCGTGGCGGGTGCTGCACGGCCGGCTCGCCGAGAGCCTGCGCGGTGAGGTCGGCATGACCGACGACGACTTCGCCTGGCCGCCGAAGACCGACGCGCAGACCGCCGACTTCGAACGCAGCATGGCCGCCGGGCTCGGCCCGGTGATCGAGACGCTGCACCGGCACGCCGACCGGCTCTGGCCGGACCGGCGACGCCTGTTGGACGTCGGCGGTGGCGACGGCACGCTCGCCGCGCACATCCTCGACACCGCCCCCGACCTGCGGGCCGACGTGTTCAACCTGCCGCCGGTGTCCCCTCTGGTGACGGCCACCCGGATCGCCCGGGGTCATCCCGACCGGTTGGGGTTCGTCGGCGGCGACTTCCTGGCCGGGCCGCTGCCGTCGGGCTACGACGCGATGGCGTTCGTCCGGGTGCTGCACGACTGGCCCAACGACGTGGCCCGACACCTGGTCGAGCAGGCGTACGCGGCGTTGGAGCCGGGCGGGCTGCTGCTGATCGGCGAGGAGTTCCGCACCCCGGACCGGCTGGCCGTGCAGTTCTTCTGGAGCTACTTCCTGATCGGGGTGGACAGCTGTGTGAGCCGGCTGCGGGAGGTCGAGTTCTACACCGGACTGCTCGCCGAGGTCGGCTTCACCCGGGTGGCGGTGCTGCCCGGCGGGTGGGAGCTGGTCACCGCGTACAAGCCGGGCTGACCCCGTCGGCGTTGACCCGTCGGCGCGGATGCCGTCCGCGCCGACGGGTCGCCGCCGGCACGCCGCACCGGTGTCCGGGCGGCGGGCCGGAGCACGCGGTCAGGGCCGGCGGGCCACCACCGCGCCGTTGGCGCCGGGTGCGTCGAAGGGCACCGTACGGACGTCGACGAAGCCGGCGTCGACCAGCCAGGCGGTGTACTCCGCGCCGGAGTAGTTCTTGCCGCCCTCGGTCTCGATGAGCATGTTCATGCCCATCAGGGCGGCCTCCGGCGGGCCGGTGCGCTCGTCGTTGAGCAGCAACTCAGAGACGACGATCGCGCCACCGGGTGGCAGCGCGGCGTGGCAGCGGGCCAGCAGCGCCCGGTTGGTCGGCTCGTCCCAGTCGTGCAGGATCATGCTGAGCAGGATGACGTCGTGCCCCTCCGGCAGGGCCGGGTCGGCGAGGAAGTCACCGGCGACCGCGCCGATCCGCCCGGTCAGCCCCGCCTCCGCGATCCGTTCCTCGGCCCGGACGCAGACGTGCGGCAGGTCCAGGATGGTCGCCCGCAACTGCGGTAGCCGCTGGCAGAACTCGATCGGGAACGCCCCGGCCCCGCCGCCCACGTCGAGCAGCCGACGGTGTCGGCCGAAGTCGTACGCGTCGGCCAGCGCGCGGGCGGTGAACCGGGAGGTGGCGAACATGGCATCCCAGAACTGGGCCACCAGCTCCGAGTCGGCGGTGTCGAACAGGGACTTCTGCTGCTGCGGGTCCCAGGTCAGCGGCCGGTTGCCGCGCAGCGCTTCCCCCACCCGGTGCCAGGGCAGGTAGGTGCGCAGGTCGGAGTAGCGGACCTGGGCGCCGAAGTAGTACGGCTGCCCCTCGACCAGGAACTGCTCGGCCAGTTCGGAGTTGCGGTAGCCGTCGCCGGCCTTGTCGAGCAGCCCGAGCGACGCGCTGGCGGCCAGCAGCAGGTCGGCCGGGCGTTCGTCGAGTCCGAACTCGGCGGCGGCCTCGGCCACGGTGATGGTCCGCCCGCCGGCCAACCGGGTGAACAGGCCGAACTCGACCCCGACGGCGAGGGTCTTGAAGCCCCAGACGCCGGCGACGAGACTCATGAGAGGAGTGGGATTGATCATCGGTACATAAGATCATGATTGGCCGGCCGAGGTGACGGTCAACCGTGCCACCAGGGGGCAGCGCCGACGTGGGAGAAACGGCCCGCAGCGCCAACGTGGGAGAAACGGCCCGCAGCGCCGGCGAATCGGATTGCCCGACCGCTCCGGCCGCTGTCACCATCACCCGCATGTCCCTCGCCGAACTGTCCCCGTCGGACGCGCTGATCGCGCTGTACGCCACCCTCGACCGGCGGCCCCGACCGGAGGAGGTCGCCCACCTGGTGTTCCGGGCCGTCGGCGACCGATTCGACCAGCGGGACCGCATGCTGCTGGGTCGAGCCGCCCGCGCGGCATCCCGGTGGCACGGCGAGAGCTCCATGTCGGACGACTTCGCCCGCCCGGTCGGCGGCACCCGCCAGGTCGACGCGGCGCGGCGACTGTTCACGCTGCCCGACGACGGCGTCGACCCGGACGACCCGACGTCACTGCTCGACTTCACCCGCCGGCTCGGCGAGTCCCTCGGCGTGCGGGACGAGCACCGGCTCGACTTCCAGCGGGACCGGCTGAACCGGGCGGACCGGGTCGCCGCCGGAATCGAGCTGTCCAAGCGGCAGTACAACCGGCGGTTCCGGGTGACCCGGCGGGTGGCCGCCAAGGCCGGACGGCTCGGAGCCGGGCAGACCCGGCGGCAGCTCACCCTGGTGGCCCGCTCCGGGTTCGCCGCCGGTCTCCCGCTGGCGACCTTCGTGGCCGATCCCTGGGCCGCCTGCTTCGTCGCGTACCTCACCGCCCGGCGCAAGCTGCGCCGCGAGTTCACCCTGTCCGGACGGGACAACCCGTACGACGAGATCGCCGATCTGCTGTTCCGGCAGTGTGTTGCCGCCCCCGACACGGACTGGTGGATGATCGCGCAGGTCCATCCGACCCCGGAGGTCCTCGCCCGGCTCACCGACCGGCAACGTGGTGAGCTGCTGGGTCGCTGGTGGGCCACTATGCGCCAGGTCGCCGAGTTGCTGGCCCGGATCTGGTCGGCCAGCGAGTTCGACCGGGCCACGATGGTCGTCCGCCGGGGCAACGACTCGTCGACGTGGAACCTGCTCTGCGGCGCATACAACACCGCCCGTACGGCGTGGATCGCCACCCTGGCCGCCACCGGTAGCCTCGACCTGCTCGACGCGGCCTGTCCGGGCAAGGCGATGCTGCTGATCGCGGCGGACCTCGCGGCCTGGCACCGGTCCACCGGCGGGGGCCTGCACCCCGACACGACGGTCTGGGCGCGGCTGCCGCTGCCCTGGGACGTCCTCGACGGCACCGCCACCTGTACCCGGGCGGACGTGGCGGCGGCCTGCGCCGAGGCCGGCGTCGACGGCGAGCGGTGCGGGTGGCTGGCGCCCCGACCGGCCGGGGCGGTCGGCACCTTCCGGCCGACACCGGAACTCGTGCACGGGGTGGCCGTCGTCGACCCGGTGTGGGCGGCGGCACTGCGCTCGGCCGGCGTCTTCTCCGGCCGCCCGATGCACGGCAGCGCGATCCAGGTACCGGCCGACGTGGTCCTCCGTGAGTTACCACAATCCGGTGGACAGTCGACTCCTTGATCCGGCAGCATCGCTGGTGCCCCGCCGTAGCTCAGCGGTAGAGCGCCCGGCTCTTCACCGGGTGGACGCTGGTTCGAGCCCAGTCGGTGGGACCGCGGAGATCCGTCGTAGCTCAGTGGTGGAGCGGCCGGCTAGGGACCGGTTGGACGCCGGTTCGAGCCCGGTCGACGGATCTCCGCCCGGCCCTGTCGGCACGGTGGCGGGCGCTGGTCACTATGGAGGAATGATTCGCTTCGTCCTGAACGTGCTGTGGCTCATCCTCGGTGGCGGAATCGTGCTGGCGCTCGGCTACTTCGTCGCCGCGGTGATCTGCTTCGTCCTCGTCATCACCATCCCGTTCGGGGTGGCCTCGCTGCGGCTGGCGTCGTACTCGCTGTGGCCGTTCGGCCGCACCCTGGTCGCCAAGCCGGGGGCCGGTGTGCCGTCGGGGCTGGCGAACGTGCTGTGGGTGTTGCTGGCCGGTTGGTGGCTGGCGCTGTCCCACCTGCTCGCCGGGATCGCGCTCTGCGTCACGATCATCGGCATCCCGTTCGGCATCGCCAACTTCAAGCTCGTCCCGGCGGCCTTCTGGCCGCTCGGCCGGGAGGTCGTCGAGGCACCCTGACCGTCGCGGGCCGGGTCCCCCGACCCGGCCGCCCCGGTCAGGGCCGCCGGTCGGCCTGGAGCCGGTCGAGGTGGGCGGCGAGTTCGTCGGTGATCAGCAGGTCGGTGCGGATCCGGTCGTGCGGGTAACCGGCCCGGCCGATCATGTGCGCGGCGACCGGCGCGGTGGCGAGCTGGAACACGCCGACCAGCACCAGCGTGGTGACGTCCACCCCGGTCCGCAGCCGCAGCGCGCAACCGAGCAGCACCAGCAGCAGGCCGAGAACCTGGGGTTTGGCGGCGGCGTGCATCCGGGACAGCAGGTCGGGGAAGCGGACCAGGGCGACCCCGGCGGCCAGGCTGAGCAGGGCGCCGCCGAGCAGGCAGACCGCGGCCACCACGTCCAGCACCGCGTCGACGCTCACCTGTCGTCCCGGCGGGTGGCGAACCGGGCGACGCTGACCGAGCCGACGAAGCCGAGGATGGCCAGCACCACCAGGATCGGCAGCGCTGTCGCGTCCCGGCTGTAGGCGACCTCGGTCGCCACGGCGGCGACCACGATGGCCAGCAGCACGTCGGTGGCGACGGCCCGGTCGAGCACGGACGGCCCCCTGACGATCCGGATGAGGGTGAGCGCGCCGGCCACCGCCAGCAGCACGGTGACGATCACGGCGACAGCGGTCATCTCGATGTCCCTTCCAGGGCGGCGGACGGTGTGTGCTCGCGGACCAGACGCAGTTCCTGCGTCGAGCCGATCGCCTCGATCAACCGGGCCTCCAACTCCAGCACCCCGTCCCGGAACCGCTCGACCTCCTCGCGGGTGCGCACCCCGAGGACGTGGACGTAGAGGGTGCCGGTGTCCCGGTCGACCTCGACGATGAGGCTGCCCGGCACCAGGGACAGCGCCTCGGCGGTCAGGGTCAGGTTGAGGTCGGAGCGGACCCGCAGCGGCACCGCGATGATCGCACCCTGCGGGGTGTGCCCGAAGCGGAACGCCAGCGCCGCGATCTGGACGCTGGCCACCACCAGGTCGCGCAGGAAGCGCCAGGTGAACCGCAGCAACGGCAGCGGGTGCAGCCGCCCGGCGAAGGTCACCGGGGGTAGCGGGAAGACGGTCAGCACGACCAGCCCCACGACCAGCCCACCGAGCACGTTGGCCCAGCTCAGCGTCCCCCAGAGCAGCACCCAGACGGTGACCAGGACGACCATCGCGACTGCCCGGTTACGGCGTCGGGCCGCCGGGGTCAGCGGCAGGTCCTCGGGATGCTCCGGCGATGGCGGCTCCCCGGAAGGCTGCGGCGACCTGACCTCGGCGGACTGATCGTGGCTCACGGGGTACCCCCGGGGTAGACGGCCTCGACGTACGGGGTGCGCCGCAGCAGGTCGTCGGCGGCGTCGGAGCTGAGGTCGAACAGCGGCCCGGCCACCACTGTCAACGCCAGCCCGAGCACCACCAGGGCGACCGTCGGCGCGATCATCAGGCGGGGCAGCATCGCGCCCGGGTGGGCGTCACGGTCCGGCCCCCGGTAGGGCTGCTCCACCCCGTCGGTGCGGACGGTGTGCACGCTGTCCTGCGGCTCGGGCATCTCGGGGTGCGGCCGACGCCAGAAAGCCAGGTTCCACACCCGGGCGATGGCGTAGAGGGTGAGCAGGCTGGTCAGCAGCCCGCCCGCGACCAGCACCCAGGCCAGCGGGCCGCCGTCGTCCACCCCGGCCTGGACCAGGCCGAGCTTGCCGAGGAAGCCGGAGAACGGTGGGATTCCGGCCAGGTTCAGCGCGGGGACGAAGAACAGCACGGCGAGCAGCGGCGACAGCCGGGCCAGTCCGCCGAGGCGGTCCAGCGCGGTGCTGCCGCCCCGGCGTTCGACCAGGCCGGCGGCGAGGAAGAGAGTGGTCTGGATGGTGATGTGGTGCACCACGTAGAAGATCGCGGCGGCCAACCCGAGCGACGAGCTGAGCCCCACCCCGAACAGCATGTACCCGATGTGGCTGATCAGGGTGAACGACAGCAGTCGTTTGATGTCCGACTGGGCGACCGCGCCGAGGATGCCGACCAGCATGGTCAGCGCCGCCACCACCAGCAGCAGGTCGGCGGTCCGGCCGCCGGGGAACAGCAGCGTCTCGGTGCGGATGATGGCGTACACGCCGACCTTGGTGAGCAGGCCGGCGAAGACGGCGGTGACCGGCGCGGGCGCGGTCGGGTAGCTGTCGGGCAGCCACGCCGACAGCGGGAAGACCGCCGCCTTGATCCCGAAGGCGAGCAGCAGCATCCCCTGGAGCACCAGCCGCAGGTCGTCCGGCAGCGCGTCGAGCCGGTCGACGAGCTGCGCCAGGTTGAGCGTGCCGGTGGCGGAGTAGACCAACCCGATCGCGACCAGGAAGATCAACGACGACAGCAGGCTGACCACGACGTACGTGGTGCCGGCCCGGATCCGGGTCTCGGTGCTGCCCAGGGTGAGCAGTACGTAGCTGGCGACCAGCAGGATCTCGAAGCCGACGTAGAGGTTGAACAGGTCACCGGAGAGGAAGGCGTTGCACACGCCGGCGGTGAGCACCAGGTAGGTGGGGTGGTAGACGGACAGCGGGGTGTCCTCGTGCCCGTCCGCCATGCCCTGCCCGATGGAGTACACCAGCACGCAGAGGGTGACGGCGGCGGACACCACGAGCATCAGCGCGGCGAGCTGGTCGGCGACGAGCACGATACCCAGCGGCGCGACCCAGCCGCCGACCTCGACCACGAGCGGCCCGTCGATCGAGGCGCGGACCAGCAGGGTGGCGGCCACCGCGACGGTCGCGGTGAGCACCGTGAGGCTGACCCAGCGCTGCGCGCGGGGCCGGCTGACAAGCAGCAGGGTCAGGGCCGCGCCGAGCAGTGGCATCACCACCGGCAGCGGGACGAGGTAGTTCACGCGTCCCGCCCCCGCTCGGCGGCCACCGCCGCGACCGAGGCCGCCGACGGCCGGCGGCTGTCCGGATCGGGCCGGCCATCGGGGTCGGGCTGGTCGTCGGAGTCGGGCTGGTCGGCGTCGTCGGTGCCCGGCCCCTCGTCCCGGTCGGCCAGGTCCATGATCCGGCGGTCCTCCACGTCGTCCTGCACCTCGTCGTGGCCGTTGAGGTGCCAGCTGCGGTACGACAGCGCCAGCAGGAACGCGGTCATGCCGAGGGTGATGACGATGGCGGTGAGCACCATCGCCTGGGGCAGCGGGTCGCTCATCTCCGCCTGGTCGGAGGTGCCGACGATCGGCGGGCCACCGGCCCGGCCGCCGGTGAGCAGCAGCAGGTTGGCCCCGTTGCCGAGCAGGATGACGCCCATCAGCACCCGGGTGAGGCTGCGTTCCAACAGCAGGGTCACCCCGGCGGCGAAGAGCACACCGACCACCACGATGTAGGTGAGGTTGGGGGTCACACCAGCTCCTTGTCCCGTACGTCGTCGCGGGCGTCCTCCTGCTGGCGGTCCATCTCGGCGCCGAGGCTGCGCAGGATGTCCAGCACCAGGCCGACCACGATCAGGTAGACGCCGACGTCGAAGAAGACCGACGAGACGAAGTGGACCTTGCCCAGCAGGGGCAGGTGCAGGTCGAGCACCGCACTCTGCAGGAACTCCCCGCCCAGCGGCATCGCGACCACTCCGGTGCCGACGGCGAGGAAGAGCCCGGCGCCGAGCACCGCGCCGGCGTCGACAGGTGCGGCGGCGTTGAGTTCCCGGCGGCCACCGGCCAGGTAGCGCACGGCCAGGGCCAGGCCGGCGACCAGTCCGGCGGCGAACCCGCCGCCGGGGGCGTTGTGGCCGGAGAAGAGCAGGTAGACGGAGAAGAGCACGATGGCGTGGAAGAGCAGCCGGGTGACCACCTGGAGGATCACCGAGTGCCGGTGCGCCTCGAAGCCGGCGGTCAGCCAGCGGGGCCCGCCGGTCGTCGGCCGGGGGCCGGGGAAGGCGCTGCGCCGGTCCAGGTCCCGGGAGCGGCGGAAGATCAGGCTGGCCACCCCGGTGGCGGCCACCACCAGCACGGCGATCTCCCCCATGGTGTCCCAGGCCCGGATGTCGACCAGGATCACGTTGACCACGTTCTTGCCGCCGCCGTAGGAGACCGCCTCGTCGGGGAACCGGTCGGAGATCGGGGCGGCCAGCCGACCGCTCGCCGCGACCCAGGCCATCCCGGACACGACCGCGCCGACGGCGACCCCGATCGCGATCCGGCCGCGCCGGCTGGCCCGGATCGGCCGCTCGGAGAACTTCACCGGCAACCGGCGCAGCACCAGCACGAACATGACGATGGTGACGGTCTCCACCAGGAACTGGGTCAACGCCAGGTCCGGCGCGCCGTGCAGGACGAACATCAGGGCGGTGCCGTAGCCGGCGACGCCGACCAGGATCATCGCGGTGAGCCGGCGCAACGCGCGGGCGGCCATCACCGCGGCGACGATCACCAGTGCGGCGACGACCGCCTGCAACGGGGTGTCCCAGGCACGGAACTGCCGGGGCCACGGCCCGCCGGTGAGCAATGCTCCGCCCGGCAGCGCCACCAGCACCACCAGGATGATCCCGAGGTAGAACGGCAGCGATCCGCGCTGGGTCGCGCCGGTCAGCTCCACGGCGAGCCGGTCCACCCCGGCGACCACCCGGTCGTAGCCGGCCGCGCCGTCCAGCGGCGTCCGCCGGGTCGCCCGCAGCCGTCCCCGGTGCAGCAGCAGGAACAGCGCGCCGCCGGCGGCCACCGCGAGGGCGGACAACCCCAGGGCCGGGGTCAGGCCGTGCCACAGCGCCAGGTGGTAGCCGGGCCCGGCGGCGGAGAAACCGTCGGCGTACGGGGCGAGCAGCCCGTCGAGCGCCGGGGCGGCGACGCCGACCGCCAGCCCGGCCACGGCGAGCAACGCCGGTGCGGCGAGGAACGACAAGCCCACCGGGTGCGGGTCGGTCGCCGCGACACCGGGCTTGCCGGCGAACGCCCCCCAGAGGAACCGCAGGGTGTACGCCACGGTCAGCGCCGAGCCGGCCACCACCCCGGCCAGCACCAGCAGGTCGGCCGTGCCGCCGTGCTGGAACGCCTCGAAGGCGGCCTCCTTGGCGACGAAGCCGGCCATCGGCGGCAGTCCGGCCATCGACGCGGCGGCCAGCACGGCCACCCCGGCCAGGGCCGGCGCGCGCCGGCCGAGGCCACTGAGTTCGCGTAGGTCCCGGGTGCCGGTGGTGTGGTCGACGATCCCGACGACGAGGAACAGGGTGGCCTTGAACAGGGCGTGTGCCAGCACCATCGCCGCACCGGCCAGGGCGGCGTCCCGGGTGCCGGCGCCCAGGACCACCATCAGCAGCCCGAGCTGGCTGACCGTGCCGTAGGCGAGGAGCAGTTTCAGGTCGGTCTGGCGCAGTGCCACCCAGGCACCGAGGAAGAGGGTGGCCAGGCCGGCGACGAGCAGCACCATCCGCCAGGCGGTGACCCCGGCGACGGCCGGGCCGAGCAGGGCGACCAGGAACACCCCGGCCTTGACCATCGCGGCGGCGTGCAGGTAGGCGCTGACCGGGGTGGGCGCGGCCATCGCGCCGGGCAGCCAGAAGCTGAACGGCACGATCGCCGACTTGCTCAGCGCCCCCAGCAGGATCAGCATCAGCGCGGTGACCAGGTAACCGCCGCCGGGCAGGTCGGTGGCGACGACCGACCACCGGTAGCTGCCGGCGTGCTGGCCGAGCATCACGAAACCGGCAAGCATCGCCAGCCCGCCCAGGGTGGTGACCAGCAACGCCTGCATGGCGGCCCGCCGGCTGGCCCGCTTCGCCGGGTCGTACCCGATCAGCAGGTACGAGAAGACGGTGGTCAGTTCCCAGAACACGTAGAGCAGCAGCAGGTCGTCGGAGACGACCAGGCCGAGCATGGAGCCGGCGAAGGCGACGAAGACCGAGGCGAAGCGACCCAGCCCTGGGTCGTCGGACCGGAAGTAGCGGGCGCTGTACGCCAGCACCAGCGCGCCGACCCCGCCGACGAGCACCACCATCAGCCAGGACAGGGTGCCCATCCGCAGGGCGAGTTCCAGCCCGATCCGGGGTACCCACGGCCAGGTCTCCACCACCGGCTCACCCGCCCGGACCCCACCGGCACGGGTCAGCGCCCAGACCAGCGTGGCCGCCGGGGCCAACGCGACGGCATAGAGCGCGCGGCGTCCGAAACGGCGTACCAGCCCCGGGGCGACCACGGCTGCCAGTGCGTGGACGGCCACCAGGACCAGCACACACCCTCCTCGAAGATCAGTGTCGGGAGCCACCCACCCGTTCGGGGCTGTGCGGGACCGGCGGCGCGGGGACGGACGTCCTCGGGTCGCGCGGCCACCGCAGTGGTGGCGTCACCTGGTTGGTCGGTTTGTCGCAGTGCCCGGTCAGTGGCCGGCGAGCACGTCCACGGCGGTCGTGGTGGCCGATTCCGCACCCGCGACGACCACTTCGTCGCCGGCGAGCAGGACGTAGTCGTCGCCGGGGGTCGGGACGACCCGGCCGGCACGGACCACCGCCAGCAGCGACAACGGTCGGCGGGACAGTGCGGTGTCCCGCCAGCGCCGTCCGTCGCCCACACTTCCGACGGTGACGGGTATTCGGACCACGGTGACGCCGGGGAGTTGGCGTTCCAGCTCGGCGAGGTGGTCGACGGTGACCGCCTGGTTGAGCACCCCGGCGACGGCCTGCGCCTCGGACCGGTCGAGCACCAGCGTGCAGAGCGCGGTGTCGCTGTCCTCCGGGTGGTAGATCACCACGTCGCGCCGCCCACCGGGGTGGGAGATGACGCCGGCCTGTTGGCCGTGCGCGGTGGCGAAGCGCTGGCAGAGTCCGACCCCGGGAATGACCGTACGTTCGAACCGCATGCCGACCTCCCTCGCCCACCATCGCCAGGGGCGTCGGCCGGTAACGGCCGCGCGCCCCTTCATCCCTATCATGATCAGGACCCGAACGCCCACCGCCACCGTTCCACCAGGTGGGAGAGTGGGACGTCAGGCCACCACCGAGGGGCGGTCGGCGGGGCAGCGGACGGCCGGCGACGGATCGGGAAAGCGGTCGGTCAGCGGGCGTCGGTGCGGCCGGCGACGGATCGGGGAAGCGGCCGGTCAGCGGGCGTCGGTGCGGCCGGTGACGGGCCGGTGGCGGCCCGGTGGCTCGTCGCGGTCGATGCGCAGCTCCCGTTCCAACTCGGCGATGACCGCCCGCAGGTCGTCCAGGCGTTGGGTGAGGGCGATCCGGTCCACCTCGTCGGGGATGCCGTCGCCGTCGCCGTCGTAGCCGGGCGCCAGCCGCTCGGTCATCTCCAGCCGGCGGGCCTCCTCCATCGAGTTGACGATGACCGCGATCAGGATGTTCAGCAGCAGGTTGACCGTGATGATCACGTAGCTGACGTAGTAGAGCAGGGTCCACGGCGACAGTGCCAGGCCCTGCTCGACCAGATCCGGCAGGGTCTCCAGGGACAGCAGCACGAACAGGGTGAGCAACGACCGGCCGATGTCGCCGTACTGCTCGGGGTACGCCCGACCGAAGATCAACCACCCGGCCATGCCGTACACGTAGAGGGTCACCATGGCCAGCGCGAGGAACCCGCCGACGCCGGGCAGGCTGCGCCACAGCGCGGCGACGATGGTGCGCAGTCCCGGTGAGAAACGCACCAGCCGCAGCACCCGGGCGACCCGGACGACCCGCAGCAACGCCGAGTCACCGTGCAACCCGGGGAGGAAGATCGCCGCGATCACCACCAGGTCGAACACGTTCCACCCGTGCCGGAGGAAGTCCTGCGGCCGACGCCCGTACGCCAGCACCCGCACGACGATCTCGACGACGAAGGCGACCCGGAAGGCCAGCTCAAGCCAGTGCAGCACCGGCCGGGCCACCCCGAGATCCGGGTACGTCTCCACCCCCAGCACCGCCGCGTTGGCCATGATGAGCACCACGATCGCCGCCTCGAAGGGACGCGACCGGGTGATCCGGGCACACCGCTCGGCCAGGCCGGGCGGGCCGGCAGCCCCGGGGCCGGGGGGCCGCCGTTGTCCGGGTGCGGGCACGCCGGACCCGGTCACCGGGCCGCACAGGGGTACGTAAACACGGCGGCCATGCCCGACACCCTATCGGCCGGCCGGACCGGGACCGGCCGTCACGCCATCCCCCGGGCGGGATGCCCGCACCCGCGGGCCACGACGACGCTGGTGACTCCTGGCGACGAGCCGACCACGCGTCCGTCCGTCCGTGATGATCTCCACGAAAATTGAACGACAGGCGCCCCGACCGCGTACATCCCGGTGAAGGGAGCTGCTCATGAAGCGCATGACCCCGTTGCTCACCCTGCTGACCGGGACCGGCATGGCTGCCGTCCTGTTCGCGATGAGCGCAAAGGCCGCGCCGCGATCGGCCGAACCGCAGGCGGCGACCGCCTCGGTCGCGCCGGAGGCTGCCGCCCCGTCCACCGCACCGCCGGGCGATGCCCCGGCCGAGCCGTCGGCGCCGGGTGACGCCCCGGCGGAGCAGCGGGGACAACCGGGCGCGTCCGCGACGCCCGCCGCGCCGGCGCCCACCAGGGCGGCACCGGTTGCCGGAGCGGATTCCAACTGGACCGGCCGGCTCGACGGCGGCGCGACCATCGCGATCACCGTCACCGACGGCAAGGCCAAGGCGTACGTATGTGACGGCAAGAGCCTGGAGGTGTGGCTCGACGGCACCGCGGCCGACGGTCGGATGAAGCTGACCGGCAAGCAGGGCGCCGTGCTCACCGGCACGTTCGCCAACGGCACAGCCTCCGGTGAGATGGTGGTGGGCCAACGACGGTGGAAGTTCACCGCCAAGCAGACCAAGAAGGCCGACCCGGTGCTCTACCGGGCCACCGCACAGCAGCGCCGGGCCGGCGTCGACGGCGGCTGGATCATGCTGCCGGACGGCAGCCAGATCGGGGTGGTCACCCGGGACGGCACGCCGGTGCCCGCCCCGCCGCTGGACCCGGCGTTCGGCACCACCATCCTCGATGGTCGTACCCTCGACGCGCAGCCGGTGACGGCCGACCCGGATGCCGGTGAGTGATGAACGCCCGCCAGAGGTTCGAGACCGGCGGACGCGACATGGACGACGGACCGTCCGTCCGGGTGCTGCCCGACCGCCCGCCCGTCGTGATCCCCCCCGTCCCGACCGGCGCACCACCGGCCTCGCTCGTCGTACCGCTGCTGATCGGGGCGGCGGTCACGGTCGCGATCGGGGCGTACGCCCGGATGCACGAACCCACCGGGATCGCGGTCAGCGTGGCCGGCTTCTCCAGCCCGATGACGGTCAAGGTCTGGCTGGGCAGCGGCGCGGCGCTGTTCGCCGTGGTGCAGTTGCTCTCCGCGATGGCGATGTGGGGCCGGCTCGGCGGTTTCTCGCCCTCCTGGGCGGGCGCGGCACACCGGTGGAGCGGACGCGTGGCGTTCCTGCTGACCGTTCCGGTGGCGGTGCACTGTCTCTACGCGCTGGGCTTCGCCGACTATGACGCCCGGACCCTGCTGCACTCGCTGTTCGGCTGCCTGTTCTTCGGCGTGTTCACCATGAAGATGCTGGCGCTGCCCAAGCAGGGGCTGGCCGGGTGGGTACTGCCGGTGGCCGGTGGCCTGCTCTTCACCGTCCTGATGGGAATCTGGGTGACCTCCTCGCTGTGGTACTTCACCACGTTCGGGGTCGGCACGTGATCCGGGAGAGGAACGGCACAGCCATGTGCGACGAACGTACGACCGGTTGCCCGTCGCGGCGGACGTTGCTGGCCGGTGCCGGCGGCGCGGGCGTGGCCGCCCTGCTCACCGGGTGCCAGACGTACGGCGAGCCGACCTCCGCACCGGCCGCCTCCGCGCCCGCCGCCTCCGCACCGGCCGCCGGGCCCTCCGGTGGCGGCTCCTCCGCCGCGCCGTCGGCGGGAGGGGCGTCCGGTTCGCCGGCCGCGCCCGGGGCGGCACCGCCCGCGCCCGCCGCCCTGGCCGCGGTGGCGGACATCCCGGTCGGCGGTGGAAAGATCTTCAAGACCGAGGGGGTGGTGGTGACCCAGCCCGCCGCCGGCACCTTCAAGGCGTTCTCGGCGACCTGCACCCACCAGGGTTGCACGGTCACCTCGGTCAAGGACGGCACCATCGTCTGCGGCTGCCACAACAGCGTCTTCGACATCGCCGACGGCGCCGTCCGCAGCGGCCCGGCCCGGCAGCCACTGCCCGCCAAGGCCATCTCCGTGGAGGGCGACGCCGTACGGCTCGCGTGACCACACCCCGGCGGGTCCTCCCGTCGCGATCGAAACGGGCGGGATCCTGGACGCTCACCGTCCGCGGCGAACGGTGAGTGTCCAGGATCCCGCGTCCGTACCGGCACTCCGACCGGTCGGGACCGGGCCGACCGGGATCGGCCGCACCGGCGTCCGCTCAGACCGCGAGCGCCCGGCGGACCGCCTGCTCGGCGCCGCTGCCACCGTCCCCGGTGGCGGTGACCCGCCCGGACTCCAGCACGTAGTGCCGGGTCGCCACCCGCAGCGCGAAGCCGAGGTGCTGCTCCACCAGCAGCACCCGGATGCCGGCCCGGGTGGCCAGCTCGACGATCCGGTCCTGGATCTCGGCGACCACCGAGGGCTGGATGCCCTCGGTGGGTTCGTCGAGCAGCAGCAGCCGGGGCCGGGTGACAAGCGCGCGGGCGATGGCCAACTGCTGGCGCTGGCCGCCGGAGAGCAGCCCGGCCCGCCGCCGCAGCAGGGTCCGCAGCGCCGGGAACAGGTCCAGCGCCTCGGCGGTGGCGGCGGCCCCGTCGCGGCGGCCGTCGGCCACCAGTCGCAGGTTCTCCGCCGCCGTCAGGTGCGGGAAGCACTGCTGCCCCTGCGGCACGTACGCCAGGCCCCGGGCGACCCGCTGGTGCGGGGCGAGCCGGGTGACGTCCTCGCCGTCGAGGGTGACCGTGCCGGTGCGGGGGCGCAGCAGCCCGACGGCGACCCGCAGCAGGGTGCTCTTGCCCGCGCCGTTGTGGCCGAGCACGGCGGCCACTCCGTCGGTGGGGACCGCCACGTCCACCCCGTGCAGCACCTCGCTGCGTCCGTAGCCGGCGTGCACGCCGCGCAACTCCAACATCACGCCTCCGGTGCGGTGTCGACGCCGAGGTAGACCTCCTGCACCCGGGGGTCCGCCTGGACCTGGGCGACGGTGCCCTCGCTGAGCACCCGACCGGCGTGCAGCACGGTCACGCTGCGGGCGAAGCGGCGCAGGAAGTCCATGTCGTGTTCGATGACCACCACGGTGCGGTCCCGGCTGACCGTCTCCAGCAGGGCGCCCGTGGCGTCGCGTTCCTCGTGGCTCATCCCGGCGACCGGCTCGTCGAGCAGCAGCAGCCGGGCGTCGGAGACCAGCAGCATGCCGATCTCCAACCACTGCTTCTGCCCGTGCGCCAGCGCACCGGCCGGTTGGTCGCCCCGGTCGGTCAGCCCGATCGTCTCCAGCGCGGCGGCCACCTCGTCGGGGATCCGGTTGCGCCGGCGGGCCAACGTCCACCAGCTCCGGCTGGCCCCGGCGGCGATGTCGAGGTTCTGCACCACTGTCAGTTCCTCGAAGACCGAGGCGGTCTGGAAGGTGCGGCCGATGCCGAGCCGGGCGATGCGGTGCACGTCCCGGCCGAGCAGTTCCCGGTCACCGAAGCGGGCCGAGCCGGTGGCCCGGACCAGCCCGGTCACGGCGTCGACCACTGTGGTCTTGCCCGCACCGTTGGGGCCGATCAGGAAGCGGATGTCCCCGGGCGGCACGTCGAGGTCGACCCCGTCGACGGCGGTGAACCCGTCGAAGGTGACCCGCAGGTCGCGTACGCACAGGCCGTCGAGCTGTTCGCCGGTCATGCCGCTGACACCTCCGTCCGGGCCTCGGCCGGGTCCGCCGGCCGGGACCGCCGCCACCGCCGCGCGCCGACCGGGTCCGACCGGCGTTGCCGGGCCAGCGCCCACAGCGACGCCAGGCCGCCCGGCAGGAACGCCACCACCAGCACGAACAGCAACCCCTGCAGGTACGTCCAGGTGCCCGGAAAACGTTCCGACAGGGCGGTACGCGCCCAGGCCACCGCGACCGCGCCGAGCACCGGGCCGAGCAGGGTGGCCCGGCCACCCACCGCGACGCCGATGACGAACTCGATGGACGGCACGATCCCGATCAGCGCCGGTGAGATGATCCCCACCGCCGGGACGAAGAGCGCCCCGGCCAGCCCGGCCATCCCGGCGGCGACCACGTAACCGACGAGCTTGACGCCGGCCGGGTCGTAGCCGAGGAAGCGGACCCGCTCCTCGCCGTCGCGGACCGCGACCAGCAGTTCGCCGTAGCGGCTGCGGATGAGCTGCCGGGCCAGCGCCAGCAACGCGAGCAGGCTGGCGGCGATGACGAAGTAGACCATCCGTTGGTTGACCGGGTCGTCCAGGTCGTACCCGAAGAAGCCCTGGATGTCGGTGAGGCCGTTGGTGCCGCCGGTGGTGCCCTGCTGGCCGACCAGCAGGATCACCATCGCGGCGGCGAGCGCCTGGCTGAGGATGGCGAAGTAGGCGCCGCGTACCCGGCGGCGGAAGACCAGCGAGCCGAGGCCGAACGCGACAGCCATCGGCAGCAGCACGGTGGCCGGCAGGGCGACCCAGGGGCTGGCGAACGGCCGCCACCACAGCGGTAGCTCGTCGAGCTGGCCGTAGAGCTGCATGAAGTCGGGCAGCTGGCCGGGGCCGGCGTCGGCGAGCTTGAGGTGCATGGCCATCGCGTAGCCGCCCAGGCCGAAGAACACCCCCTGGCCGAGGGTGAGCATGCCGCCCCGGCCCCAGGCGATGCCGATGCCGACCGCGACCATCGCGACGCAGAGGTACTTGGCCAGCAGCGACAGCCGGAAGTCCGACAGGGCCAGCGGGGCGACGGCGAACAGCAGCGCCGCACCGAGGGCGAACCCGACGGCGGTCCGCGCCGGGCCGTCGAACCGCCGGCCCCGCCGGCCGCCCGGAGGTGTTGCGGCCACGCTGGCGGGATCGGTGCCGACCAGCGGCGCGGCGCTCATGCGAGGCTCCTGGTACGCAGGGTGAACAGCCCCTGGGGCCGCCACTGGAGGAACGCCACGATCGCCACGAAGACGATCACCTTGGCGACGCTGAGGGTGGTGAGGTACTCGCCGGTGGCCTGGAGCACGCCCAGCGCGAAGGCGACTATCACGCTGCCCTTGAGCTGGCCGATGCCGCCGACCACGACGACCAGGAAGGCGTCGATGATGAGGTTGGTGCCCATCGTCGGGCCGATCGGCCCGAGCAGGGTCAGCGCGACCCCGGCGACGCCGGCCAGCCCGGAGCCGATGAAGAAGGTGGTCCGGTCGACCCGGGCGGTGGGGATGCCGGAGACGGCGGCGAGGTCGCGGTTCTGCACCACCGCGCGGATCCGCCGCCCGAGCGGGGTGAGGCGCAGGGCCAGGGTCAGCGCCAGCACTGCGGCCAGCGCGAGCGCGAGGATGAACAGCCGGTTGTTGGCGACGGTGAGCCCGCCGGGCAGAGCCACGTTGCCGGTCAGCAGCGCCGGGGCCCGGGTCTGCACGTTGGGGCTGCCGAAGACGTCCCGGGCCAGTTGCTGGAGCATCAGCGAGACGCCCCAGGTGACCAGCAGGGTGTCCAGCGGACGGGCGTAGAGGCGGCGGATCAGCAGCACCTCCAGCAGCACGCCCATGGTGCCGGCCACCGCGAAGGCGACAGGCAGTGCCACCAGCAGCGACCAGCCGGCGGCGGTCACGGTCTGCTGGAGGACGTAGGTGGTGTAGGCGCCGGCCATGATGAACTCGCCGTGCGCCATGTTGATCACGTTCATCTGGCCGAAGGTCAGCGCCAGGCCGAGGGCGACGAGCAGCAGCACCGCGCCGATGCTGATGCCGGTGAAGAGCTGGCCGAAGAGGACTGTCACGTTCGCGCTCCGATGTGGTGGGTCGGCCCGGGCGGGGGTGCCTCCCGCCCGGGCCGGGATCGGTCAGCTCAGGCCGCTCGCCCAGGGGTAGCTCTTCAGGTACGGGTCCGGCGTGATCGGCTTGCCGGAGTTCCACACCTCGGTGATCAGCCCGTCGCCACCGACCTTGCCGATCCGGGCGGTCTTGGCGATGTGCTGGGTGGGGCCGTCCACGGTGACCAGGCCCTCCGGGGCGTCGTAGGTGATGCCGCCGGAGGCGGTCCGGACCTTCTCCACATCGAAGGAGCCGGCCTTGGTGACCATCGCCTTCCACAGGTGCACCGCGACGTAGGCGGCCTCCATCGGGTCGCTTGTCGGCTTGTCCGCGCCGAACTTCGCCTTGTAGGCGGCGACGAACTTCTGGTTGGCCGCGCCGGGGGTGGTCTGGTAGTAGTTCCAGGCGGTCAGCTGGTCGGCGAGGTACTGGGTGCCGATCCCCTTGACCTCCTCCTCGGCGATCGACACCGACACCACGGGCATGCGCGCGGCGGTCAGCCCGGCGGAGGTGTACTCCTTGAAGAACGCCACGTTGCTGTCGCCGTTGAGGGTGTTGAACACCGCGTCGGCCTTCGACGAGCGGACCTTGTTGACGATGGTGCCGAACTCGGTGGAGCCGAGCGGGGCGTAGTCCTCGCCGAGCACCGTCATCCCGTTCGCCGCCGCGTACGCCTTGATGATCTTGTTGGCGGTACGCGGGAAGACGTAGTCGCTACCCACCAGGTAGACCGACTTCTTGCCCTGCGCCTTGAGGTAGTCCAGGCCCGGCACGATCTGCTGGTTGGTGGTGGCACCGGTGTAGAAGATGTAGGGCGACTGCTCCAGCCCCTCGTACTGCACCGGGTAGAACAGCAGCGCCTTGTTCTTCTCGAAGACCGGCTTGACCGCCTTGCGGCTGGCCGAGGTCCAGCAACCGAAGACGGCGGCGACCCGGTCCTGGGAGATCAGCTTCTCGGCCTTCTCGGCGAAGGTGGGCCAGTCCGAGGCGCCGTCCTCACCGACCGGCACGATCTTCTTGCCCAGCACACCACCGGCGGCGTTGATCTCCTCGACGGCCAGCATGATGGAGTCCCGTACGGTGACCTCACTGATGGCCATCGTGCCGGAGAGCGAGTTGAGCAGACCGACCTTGACGGTATCGCCGGATACGTCGGCGCTGACACCGGCGGTGGCCTTCCCATCGGAGGTCTTACTGCCACAACCCGCGAGGGCGGCCGCGGCGATCAGGGTCATGGCGCCCGCCAGAATGCGGCGGCCCCGGAACTGTGACATTCATTCTCCCTGCGGAGCGATGTTCGCCGAATGATATCCGTGCCGACCCGCACTGGCCGGCAGGTATTGCTGTCGATGATTGGCAGGCGGTGCGGTAGTACTACTCGTCGGCGGTGCCCCCGGGCGACGGGTGGGACGTCGCCACGGCGATCCGCAGTGGACTTACGGGCAGGGAAAGACTCTGCCCGCTTGATTGCCGCCACGTTTCCCAGCCCTTAATTGACTGTTTCCCGAACCGATCGCCGCGCACAAAAAAGCCACCGTCATCACAGACGATGGCTCAAGAGAAATGCATGGCAGGAACCCGCCACCCACCCGGCCCAGGCAAAGCGCTAACCGCCCGAACTCACTCTCGACAATGGCAGGAATGGCGAATACTTCACGCAGGAAGCATCCTAGAACCCCCACCCACCCCCCTGTCAACCACCCACCCGCCCGGAACCCCACCCACCCCTCCACCCCACCCGCTCCACCCGCTCCACCCTCGACGGTGATCAAGAGGTTTACGTCACCAGCCGACCGCCGGACGACGTAAACCCCTTGATCACCCCACCCCGGCGGCGGTGGTCTTGGGTGATCAAGAGGATTACGTCAGAAGGGGAGTCGAACCTGACGCAAACCTCTTGATCACCGAGCCGGATGCAGGCCGTCCCGGCTGCGGCGGTGGGTTGAGGTGGGTGATCAAGAGGTATAGGTCAATCTTCTGTGCGGAGGTGACGTAAATCTCTTGATCACCGGAGCAGGGGTGGGCGGGGCGGGGGCGGGGGCGGTGGGGTGGGGTGGGGTGGGTCAGAGTTCGGAGAGGACGGTGAAATCTAGGCCGTCGGCTTCGGCCAGGTAGATGCGTTGGCGGACGTGGCGGTGGCGCAGGTGCAGCTCGCCTCGGGGGCCGTGGTAGGTGACCGCGTCGGCCGACGCGCCGATCGCCCGCACGTCCAGGGTGCGGGCCTGCGCGATCAGGGCGGCGAGCAGCATCACCCCCTCGTAGCAGGACTCCCCCAGGCTGCCCAGCGGCGGCGCCTCCACCCCGAACCGGCTGGCGAACGCGCCGTGGAAGTCCAGGTTCTCCCGGGTGACCAGGCCGGCGAAGAACCCGGCCGTGCTGAACAACCGGCGGGTGCCGCCGACCCCGCTGGCCAACAGCATGTTCTCGTCCATCAGGGTGCTCAGCCGCAGACATCGCTGATCCAGGGCGGACCGGCCGAAGGCCCGGTTGAACCGGACCGCGTCCGCGCCCACCAGCAGCATCAGCACCCCGTCGGCCTCGGCACGCTCGACCTGGCGCAGCACCGGGCCGAAGTCCTCGGTGCCCAGCGGCAGGAACGCCCGCCCGCACACCGACGCCCCGCTGTCACGGGCGTAGCGCTGGGCGGCCCGCGCGGTGCGGCGCGGCCAGACGTAGTCGTTGCCCACCACGTACCAGCGGCGTACGCCCTGCTCCTGGGCGAGCAGCCGCATCGCCGGCCGGAGCTGGGCGTCGGGCGTCTCGCTGGTCAGGAAGACCCCCTCGGTACGCTCCCCGCCCTCGTACAGGGCGGTGTAGACGTACGGCACCCGGTGCGCGATCCGGGGTGCCACCGCCTGCCGGACCGAGGAGATGTGCCAACCCGTGACCCCCTGCACCGCACCGGTCGACACAAGTGCCTCCACCTCGGCGGCCACCTGCGCCGGTGGCGCCCCACCGTCGACAGGCACCAGCCGCAGCTCCCGGCCGAGCACCCCACCGGCCCGGTTGACCTCCTCCACCGCCAACTGGGCACACAGCTCGCAGGTGGGGCCGAACATGCCCGCCGGCCCGCGCATCGGGAAGACCAGTGCGACACTGACCACCGACCGGTCGACGGTCAGCCAGGGCACTGGGCCGGCCGCGCCGCCCGACCGGGGAAACGGCTCCGGCACACCGCGGGGACGCGTCTCCGGGACACCGTGGGAAGTCGACTCCGGCACACCGCGGGGACGCGACTCCGGCACACCGTGGGAGACCGACTCCGGCACACCGCGGGGGCGCGGCAGCGGCACGGACATGCTGACATGATTGCCGGCAACCCTGGTGGGCCACCAGACCCGGCCGGAAACCGGGACGCTTCGGTAACATGGCAACCCACCGACCGGGGAGAGACATGGCCGACGTTCCCGCCACGCCCGTCGACCTGATGCGTGCGCTCACCCGCGCCGAACGGCTGCTCGCCCGGCGGGTCGGCGCGGTGCTCGCCACCGAGGGGCTCACCGTCGAGGCGTGGCGGGTGCTGTGCCGTCTCGCCGACGGGCAGGGGCACCCGATGAGCGAGGTCTCCACCGAGGAGTCGTTGCCACCGGGCACCCTGACGAAGCTCGTCGACCAGCTCGTCGACCAGAACCTGGTCCACCGCCGGATCGACCCGTTCGACAGGCGACGCATCCGGGCCTACCTCACCCCCCGGGGCCGCCGCGAACAGGACCGCGTCGACGCCCTGGTCCGGGCCGAGCTGGCCGGGATCCTCGACGACGTGGCGTTGACCGGTCAGCTCGTCGACCTGGCCGCCCGGCTCGACCCGCGCCGGCACCCGGTCGCGGCCGGCTGACCGGCCGGCCCCGCGGCCACAGCTCAGCGCTGGCCGACGGCGTCCACCCGCGCGGTGCTCCCCGGGCGGCCGGTCGTCATGGTGGTGGTGGGCAGCGGGCCTGCCACCGCCGCGCCCGCGACGGGGCCGGCACCGCCCTCGGCGGTGGCACTGAGCAGGACGCGCAGGCCGTGCGCATCGGCGGCGGTGGCGGTGAGCAGGGCCGCGGGGCCCCCGGTCAGCGGCAGCCAGGCGGCCAGCTCGCCCGGACGGGTCTGGAGGACCCGACCCTGGGCATTGCCGCCGCCCGCGTCCGCCATGGCCGGGCCGGGGCGGGAGTCCGGGTCGACCACCAGCAGCGAGCCGGTCGCCGTCGCACCGCCCAGCACCGCCGCCCCGGCCCAGCCGGGTGCCGTCGGACCGACCGCCAGGGACTGCCGCAGCAGCGGTCGACCTGCGTAGTCGACCGAGCTGGCCACGACGACGTCACCGGCGGGTTCGTCGTACCGGCCGCAGACCAGCTCCTCGCGCCAGCTCAACCGGGCCCCGTCGGCCAGCTCCACCCGGGACTCGGCGACATGGTGGCAGCCGGCCGCCGCCACCAACTGCTCCGGCAACCAGTGCAGGGCGCCGGCGGCGTGCACCACCGCCTCCACCCGCATCCGGGAGACTGCCCCGGCCCGACCGGGCAGGGCCACCGAGGCGGCGACGGTACGCACCCGCACCGCCGCCCCCGGCCCCACCTCGATCGTCAGTCGCAGGTCGTCACCGGCCAACGGGCCGGCCGCCCCGCCGACGACGTACACCGTGGCGACGCCGGCCTCGGCGGTGGCCTGCCGCAGCAGCAGCGGTGACTCGCCCCGCAGCTCGCGCAGCACGGTGCCGCCCCGACCGTCGGCCACGGCCACCAGCCGGGCGACCGCGCGCATCAGCCGACGACCAGCTGGCCACGGTGGTGGGCCAACTCGTGGCGGACCCAGTCCGCCACGAGGGCTGCCACCGGGTCGGCCACGATGGACAGGAAGACCGTCGGCAGGTCTCCGCGCCGGGCGCGGGCGTCGCGGTCCATCACCGACAGGTCGGCGCCGACCATCGGCGCCAGGTCGGTCTTGTTGATGACCAGCAGGTCGGCGGAGGTCACCCCGGGGCCGCCCTTGCGGGGCACCTTGTCGCCGCCGGCGACGTCGACCACGAAGATCTGCCGGTCGACCAACCCTCGACTGAAGGTGGCGGTGAGGTTGTCCCCACCGCTCTCCACCAGCACCAGGTCCAGCGGGCCGACGCCGTCGACAAGCTCGTCGATGGCGTCCAGGTTGGCGCCGATGTCGTCACGGATCGCGGTGTGCGGGCAGCAGCCGGTCTCCACCGCCCGGATCCGCGCCGGGTCGAGCACCCCGGCCCGGCGCAGGAAGTCGGCGTCCTCGGTGGTGTAGATGTCGTTGGTCACCACGCCCAGGCGCAGTTCACCGGCGAAGGCCCGGCACAGGGCCGCGACCAGGGCGGTCTTGCCCGAGCCGACCGGCCCACCGATGCCCACCCGCAGCGGGCGGGCGGTGGCCGGCAGCGGGGCGTGCGGGTCGACCCCCGGCTCCGGATGACTGTGCGGCACGGTCTCGTCGTGCGGAATCTGCGCGTGCGGAGTCTTCGATACGGTTTCAGGACGCAAAGAGACGCACCTCCCAGGTGGTGTGGACTTCGGCGTGGACATCGGTGAGCGGTGCGGCCGGAGCCGGCAACCGCTCGGGTGGGTCGTCGGCGGTGGCGACCGCACGGGACGCCGTGGCGTCACAGTCGACGGCCAGCGCCGCCAACACCGCGTGCACCCGGTACGGGTCGAGGCCGAGCAGCCGCACCGCCGCGCTGGCCGGGCCGGTCATCGACCCGTACGCGGCGATGGTGGCCACCGCGACCGGGTCGAGGCCGGCGGCGGCGGCGACCAGGCCGAGCACCAGCGGCTGGTGCGGCCCGGGCGGGCCGACGGGCAGGGCGTCGAAGCCGCCGGCGGGCCAGAGCTCCCGCCCGGCCCGCAGCAGGGCCCGGCCCTGCCGACGGGAGACCGTCCGCAGTGCCGGGGAGGCGGTACGGGCATCCAGCTCGGCGTCCAGCCGGGCCAGTGCGGCCCGCCGGTCGGCCGTGCCGGCGGCCCGGTGCGCCGCCACCGCGAACGCGGCGGTGACCAGCCCGCCGGTGGCCAGCCGGCCGCGCAGGAACTCGGCCAGGGTGGCCGGATCGGTGACCAGGCCGGCCGCCACCGCCGCCTCCAGACCACCGGAGTGGGCGTGCGCCCCGGCGGGGAACCTGCCGTCGGCCAGCAGCAGCACCATGCTCGACGGGATCATCAGAACAGGTGGTACCGCTGTGCCATGGGCAGCTCGGAGACCGGCTCCGGGTCGACCACCACCCCGTCGATCCGGACGGTGAAGGTGTCCGGATCGACCTCGATGCGCGGCAGCGCACCGTTCTCCGGCAGGTCGGCCTTGCCCCGCGACCGCACGTCGGCCACCGGGACCAGCGGGCGGCGCACGTCCAGCCGCAGGCCGGCCTCCAGCGCGGCCGGCGCCACGAACGCCACGCTGGTCGCGGCCGGCACCACGCCGTACGCGCCGAACATCGGCCTCGGCAGCATCGGCTGCGGGGTGGGGATGGAGGCGTTCGCGTCGCCCATCTGCGCGTACGCGATCATCCCGCCCTTGATCACCAGGTGCGGCCGGACGCCGAAGAACGCCGGGTCCCAGAGCACCAGGTCGGCGAGCTTGCCCTGCTCCACCGAGCCGATCTCCCGCTCCAGCCCGTTGGCCATCGCCGCGCAGATGGTGTATTTCGCCACGTAGCGGCGGGCCCGGTGGTTGTCGGCCGGGCCGTCGCCGGGCAGCGCGCCCACCCGCCGCTTCATCACGTGCGCGCTCTGCCAGGTCCGGGTGATCACCTCACCGACCCGCCCCATGGCCTGCGAGTCGGAGCCGATGATGGATATCGCGCCGAGGTCGTGCAGCAGATCCTCGGCGGCCATCGTGGACGGTCGGATCCGGCTCTCCGCGAAGGCCAGGTCCTCCGGCACCGACGGGTTGAGGTGGTGGCAGACCATCAGCATGTCGAGATGCTCGGCGAGGGTGTTGCGGGTGTACGGGCGGGTCGGGTTCGTCGACGACGGCAGCACGTTCGGCTCCCCGGCCACCGTGATGATGTCCGGCGCGTGCCCACCCCCCGCCCCCTCGGTGTGGTACGAGTGGATCGCCCGACCGGCGATGGCGCGCAGCGTGTCGGCCACGAAGCCGGCCTCGTTGAGGGTGTCGGTGTGGATGGAGACCTGCACCCCGGACGCGTCGGCGACCCGCAGGCAGGCGTCGATCGCCGCCGGGGTGGTCCCCCAGTCCTCGTGCAGCTTGAACCCGCCCGCGCCGGCCCGCAACTGCTCCCACAGCGCCTCGGTGGAGACCGTGTTGCCCTTGCCCAGCAGCAGCACGTTCACCGGGAAGGTGTCGAGCGCCTCGTGCATCCGGGCCAGGTGCCAGGCGTTGGGGGTGACGGTGGTGGCCCGGGTGCCCTCGGCCGGGCCGGTGCCCCCACCGACCAGGGTGGTGATCCCCGAGGTCAGCGCCTCGGTGACGAGCTGCGGGCAGATGAAGTGCACGTGGGTGTCCACCGCCCCGGCGGTGAGGATCCGCCCGTTGCCCGCGATCACCTCGGTCGACGGTCCGATCACCAGATCGGGGTGCACGCCGGGCATGGTGTCCGGGTTGCCGGCCCGGCCCAGCGCCACGATCCGCCCGTCGCGCAGGCCGACGTCGGCCTTCACCACCCCCCAGTGGTCCAGCACCACCGCGCCGGTGATCACCGTGTCCAGGGCGCCCTCGGCCCGGGTGGCCCGGGACTGGCCCATCGACTCGCGGATCACCTTGCCACCGCCGAAGACCGCCTCGTCCCCGCCGACGCAGTGGTCGACCTCCACCTCGATCAGCAGGTCGGTGTCGGCCAGCCGGATCCGGTCGCCTGTGGTCGGGCCGTACAGGTCGGCGTAGCGTCGCCGGTCCACGGTGCTCACCGGCCGGCCTCCCCGGAACCCGGGCCGGACCTGCCGGCGGGTGGGTCGGGCTCCCCGAAGGGCGGGCCCGGTTCCCGGTCGAGCGGGCCGGCGACCTCGCCGCGCAGCCCCGGCACGATCCGCGCCCCGCCCAGCGGCACCAGGTCGACGGTACGACTGACCCCCGGCTCGAACCGCACCGACGTCCCCGCCGGTACGGCGAGCCGCTGGCCGTACGCGGCGCAACGGTCGAAGCGCAGCCCCGGGTTGGTCTCGGCGAAGTGGTAGTGCGAGCCGACCTGGATCGGCCGGTCGGCGGTGTTGACCACCAGCAGGGTGGTCACCGGACGACCCACGTTGATCTCGACCGGCCCGTCGCCGGGCAGGATCTCCCCGGGGATCACGGGATCGGGTGGTGCACCGTCACCAGCTTGGTGCCGTCCGGGAACGTCGCCTCCACCTGCACCTCCCCCAGCATCTCGGGGATTCCGTCGAGCACGTCGTCGCGGCTGAGCACGGTGCGGCCGGCGACCATCAGGTCGGTGACCGTCCGGCCGTCCCGGGCACCCTCCAGCAGGAAGGCGGTGATCATGGCGACGGCTTCGGGATAGTTGAGGCGCAGTCCGCGCTCGCGTCGTCGGCGGGCGACGTCCGCGGCGACGTGGACGAGCAGGCGGTCCTGCTCGTGGGGTGTGAGGAACACGGGATCTCCCGGGGCGGCTCGGCGTGTTTCCCACCGTACCGACTCCGAACGCGCGCAGGGGCGCGGACCGACGAGGGGGCAGGAGGACACACGGGACCGCCGTCGGGCCACCGGCGGGGCACTCCGGGGCCCCACCGGCCCCGGCCCGCCACGGGGCCGCTCGGCGGTGGGGGTTGGAAAGGACCGCACCGCCAACCGCTGCACCGACCGTAGAGGATCACCCGGGCCGTGGCAACGCCGGCCCGGCCGGTGAGCCGGCCCGGGACACGGCCTCCCCCGGTGCGGTACGACCTCAGCTGGCCGGGGTGACCGCCGCCAGCCACTGCTGGGCCAGCACCGCGTGCCCGGACGCAGTCAGGTGCACCCCGTCGTCGGTCCACACCCGGTCGTCGGCGTCGGCGGAGCCGAACAACGCGTCCACGGCGACAAGCGTCGCGTCGAACTCGGCGGCCAGCTTGCGTACCACGTCGACCTTCGGGTCCAGGTCGTCGCGCCAGCGCCGCTGGAGGTCGTCGACGGGGATGAGGAAGGGTTCCATCAGCACCAGCCGCACGTCGGGCAGCGCGTCCCGGGTGGTGGCCAGCAGGTGCCGGTAGTCGGTGGTGAACTCCTCGACCATGGTGACCTCGCCGCTGCTGTACCGCCGCCAGGTGTCGTTGATCCCGATCAGCACCGACACCACCTGCGGGGCCAGCGCCAGGCAGTCGTCCGCCCAGCGGGCCCGCAGGTCCCGTACCCGGTCACCGCCGACGCCCCGGTTGCGGAAGGTCGCCCGGTGGCCCGGGTGCCGCGCGGTGAACCAGGCGGCGGCCATCATCGCCCAGCCCACCCCCAGGTCGGCCTCGTCGGCCCGGTCACGCCCGGCGTCGGTGATGCTGTCGCCGATGAACAGCACCCGACCGCCACGCGGTATCTCCACTGTCATCCGTCCACTCCCCTGTCGTCGTCGGACGTCATCATCCCCCGGTGTCTGGCCCGGACACCACCGGTAAGTCGACGCTGCGGTGGTGTCCGCCGTGTGCCGCCGCCTGTCGACCGGTACAGTGGTGCTCCGCATTCGACGCCCCACGGGGTGTCGCGAGCGAGCGTCAAGCAGCGGCGCGGTCCACGGTCCGTCCTGGCGGAGCCGCACCCCGCGGCCCCCGGCACGGACCGATCGTCACGCGCTGCCGGCGTCGCCGGCGGGTTCGCGCCGGTTCGCAAGGACGTCAGACGCATGCCGCAGTCACCGCTCGACCTCACCGAGGCTGTTCTCCGGTTGGGGTCCATCCGCCACGACGAGATGGACCTCGACGCCGTCCTGACCCGGATCACCGAGCTGGCCCGGGCCAGCCTCCCGGGGGCCGCCGAAGTCACGGTCACCCTGGTGCACGGCACCGAGGCGAACACCGCGGCCCACACCGGTGACCTGGCGCTCCGACTCGACCGGTGGCAGTACGAGCAGGGTCGCGGCCCGTGCCTGGACGCGGCCACCACCGGCGCCGTGCTGATCGTCGCGGACATGACCGAGGAGCGGCGCTGGCCGGAGTGGGCGGCACTGGCGCACGCCGCGGGGGTGTGCTCCTCGATGTCGATCGGCCTGCCGATCCAGGAGGCGGTGGTCGGCGCGCTGAACCTCTACGGCACCCGGCCGGACGCCTTCGGCCGGGTGGCCGAGTCGGCCCGGACGTTCGCCGGCCACGCCGCGGTGGCCCTGGCCAACGCCCACCTGTACGACAGCACCGCCACCCTGGCCGAGCAGATGCAGACAGCAATGCGCAACCGGGCGGTGATCGAGCAGGCGAAGGGCATCATCATGGGCCAGCGCCGGTGCACGGCCGACGAGGCGTTCGCCATGCTGGCCCGGGTCTCCCAGAATTCCAACCGCAAGCTGCGGGACGTGGCGGAGGCCCTCGTGCAGCAGGTCGTCCGGCCGGTGCCCGGTCAGCCCACCGCTGCCGACCGCTGAGGCGCGGGGTTCAGCGGGTACCCGCGGTGGCCCGGCCGACCAGGGCGGCGGCGACGTCCCGTAGCCGGCGGTTGGTGTCCTGGGAGAGCTTGGCGAGGATGCCGAAGGCCTCGTCGGCCGTGCACCGGCGCTGGCCCATGATGATGCCCTTCGCCTGCTCGATCACCGCCCGGCTCTCCATCGCCGCCCGCATCTGTCCGGCCAGTGTGGTGGCACTGGAATAGAGATGGGCGTTGGCCAGGGCCACCGCGGCGTACGCGGCGAAGGTCCGGGCCAGATCCACCGTCTCGGTGTCGAACGAGTGCGCGGTGGGCCCGTAGAGGTTGAGGGCGCCGACCACCGCCTCCTGGATCGGCAGGCCGCTGGCGAGCGTGCTGCCGATGCCCGCGTCGGCGGCCCGGGCCGCCCAGGCCGGCCACCGTTCCTCGGTGGCGGTGTCGGACACGACAAGGGTGTCGCCGGTGATGGAGGCGTCCAGGCACGGCCCGTGGCCCTGCCGGTACTGCCACTCGTCGAGCAGCAGGGCGACGGCGCCGGTGACGGCGACGCTCTGCGGCGTGCCGCCGCGCAGCAGGGTCACCGACACCTCGGTCACCCCGCGTAGGCTGTCCCGGGCCAGGTCGGCGATCACCCGTAACACCTCGTCCACGCCGACCTCGTCGAGTCGGATGCGGCCGAGTTCGGCCAGTGCGTCGTACGGGGTCAGCGGGAGCGGTGCCATCGCGCGGTTCCTTCCCGGCGGGCGTCCCTCGTACGGCGGGTGGCGGGGACGCGTGGCGGCGTCGGCGGCGTCGACCCCGGCCGATGTGGTGGGCCGACACCCCACCCGCTCACCCGGCCACCCCGTCTGGCACGACAATCGCACCATACCCCGCCGGCGCGGGGAGCCGGCCGGAGCACCCGCCCGGCGGCGCTGCCCGGTGTCCGGGTGGACGCGGTGGGCTAGGGGCCGCCCGTGGAGTGGCACAGTGGGGCGAAGGCCAGGTCCGCGTCGGCGACCGCCTCGGGCCGCACCTCCTCTGCGGTCCGCCCGTCGGCGATCTTCTGCCAGTTGGTCCGGGCCAGCACACGTTGCACCGCGATCACCTGGGCGGCCAGCAGTCGGCCCCGGACACCCGGGTCGAGGACGGCGGACAGGGCGTCCTCGTCGTCGTTCAGGTATCGCAGGAGCCGTCCCGCCAGGCTGGGGGTGGTGAACACCAGTCGGTGGAACGCCACCACCTCGGGATGGTCGTTGAGGCCGGTGACCGGCTCGAAGCGATCGAGCCCGGCCCGGAAGTGCCGGTGCAGCGCCACCATCGGCGGCATCCCGGGAGGTCGATCGCGGACCACCCGGGCCGCCTCGCCCTGGTGGTCGGCGAAGCGATGCAGGATCAGGTCCTCTTTGGTGGCGAAGTAGCGGAACAGGGTCGGTTTCGACACCTCGGCCGTCGCGGCGACGTCGGCGACCGACACCTGGTCGAATCCGCGCGACAGGAACAGCGAGATCGCCACGTCGGCGAGCGCGTCCCGGGTCCGCGCCTTCTTGCGGGCACGCAGTCCGACCGGTTCGTTCACTCCGCCACGGTAACAGTTATTACCTGGTTGCCTTTTTAACTCGGTAACGAAAAGATGGCGACCATGGCACGAATCGACACCCCACGCACCCGGTCGACACCGGCAGAGCTACCGACACCACCGGGGGAGCCCCCGATACTCGTCACCGGGGCGACCGGCCGCGTCGGCCGCGCCGTGACCGACCTGCTGACCGACGCGGGCGTACCGGTCCGCGCCCTGGTGCGCCGGGCCGAGTCTGCCGCGGAGCTGCCCGGCACCGTCGAGATCGTCACCGGCGATCTCACCGTGCCCGGGTCGCTCGACGCCGCGCTGGCCGGCGTCAGCACGGTCCTCCTGGTCTGGACCGCTCCGCCACAGACCGCAGCGGCCGTCGTCGACCGGCTGGCCGCCCACGCCCGGCGGGTCGTCCACCTGTCCGCCCCGCACCGCACCCCGCACCCGTTCTTCCAGCAGCCGAACCCGATGGCGGCGCTGCACGCCGAGATCGAGCGGCTCATCGCGGCCACCGGCCTCGACTCGACGATCGTCCGGCCGGGGATGTTCGCGTCGAACGCCCTGTCCTGGTGGGCCACCGCGGTCCGTGGCGACGGCGTGGTCCGGTGGCCCCACGGCGCGGCCGAGACCGCCCCGGTCGACGACCGGGACGTGGCCGAGGTCGTCGCGCGGACCCTGCGCGAGGACGGACACGTCGGCGGCGACTACGTCCTGACCGGCCCCGAGTCGCTCACCCAGGCCGAACAGGTACGCATCCTCGGCGACGCGCTGGGCCGCCGGCTGACGTTCGAGGAGCTGCCGCCCGACGAGTTCCGGCAGCAGAGCCCGCAAGCCGCCCGGCCGGCGGTGGACATGCTCCTGGCCGCCTGGAACGCCGCGACGGGCCGCCCGGCACACGTCACCTCGACGGTGTCCGAGCTGCTCGGCAGGCCGGCGCGGACCTTCCACCAGTGGGCCACCGACCACGCCACGTCGTTCACCGGGACGCCCCCGGGTCCGTCGGTGGCCAGGTCAGATAGGCCGGCGGCACCGCGTCGGTGAGCCACACCCCGTTGGCGCTGCGGTAGAAGGCGTGCCCGTCGCGGGCCATCGCCGCCGCGTCGACGGTCAGCACCACCACCGCGCCGCCCCGCCGGGCCCCGACCCGCCGGGCCGTCGCCACGTCCGGCGACAGGTGTACGTGGTGCCGTCCGCCCCGGTGCAGCCCGGTGGCCCGGATCGAGTCGAGCGCGGCGTCCCCGGTGCCGTGGAAGAGCCGGGCGGGTGGCGGTTCGGCGGTCAGCCCCAGGTCGACCGGGTACGAGTGACCCTGGCTGGCCCGGATCCGCTCGACCCCGTCGGCGTCCCGGGTCACCGCGAAGCGCTGCTTGTCGTTGCCGCTGACGACGGCGTCGAGATCGGCCCGGTCGATCCGGACGGCCGCCAGCAGATCGACCACGGGCACCCACCCGCCCGGGTCGGGGGTGAGGCCGAATCGGGCGGGCTGGTGGCGCAGGGCCAGCGAGATCCGCTTGCTGACCCGCACCAGCGTCTGGTGATCCATGTCGAGCATTGTCGGGTGGGCCGGTGGTGTGCCCCCACCGGTTATCCCGCCCCGCCTCCGTGTTCCCCGGTCGGGTTCAGCGGGCGGCGCGGAGCGCCTCGGCGAGGGTGGTGGGCCGACGACCAAGCAGCTTCTCCAGGTCCTCGACGGGGACGTACAGCGCGCCCCGGGCGAGGCCCCGGTCGGCGTCGGCCAGGATCGCGGCGTACGGCTCGGGCAGCCCGGCCGAGACCAGCAGCGCGGTGTACGCCGGCACCGGCAGGTCGGTGTAGCGCACCTCCTGTCCACTCTGGTGGGACACCTCGGCGGCCAACTCGGTCAGGGTGAACGCCTCGCCGCCCAGCTCGTAGACCCGGCCGGCGTGTCCTTCGGTGGTGAGCACCTCGGCGGCAGCCTCGGCGTAGTCGGCCCGGGTGGCGGCGCTGACCCGACCGTCGCCGGCCGACCCGGCGACCCCGTGCTCCAGGTAGCCGGCCAGTTGGCCGGTGTAGTTCTCCAGGTACCAGCTGTTGCGCAGCAGCACGTACGGCAGGCCGGAGGCACCCAACTCCTCCTCGGTGACCCGGTGTTCGGCTGCCAGCAGCAGGTCGGAGGTGTCGGCGTGGGCGATGCTGGTGTAGACGACCAGCCCGACACCGGCCTCGCGGGCCGCGGTGATCACGTTGCGGTGCTGGGGCACCCGCTGGCCGACCTCGCTGCCGGAGACGAACATCAGCTGCTCGGCGTCGGCGAAGGCGGCGCGCAGCGAGTCGCGGTCGGTGTAGTCGGCCGCCCGGACCGTGACGCCCCGGTCGGCGAGGTCGCGGAGTCGGCCCACGTCCCGCCCCAGCGCCACGATCCGCCCGGCGGGTACGCCCCGACGCAGCAGGGACTCGACGATCAGGCGGCCCAGGTGGCCGGTGGCCCCGGTGACGACGACGGACATCGCGTTCTCCTTCGGGTGGGTGCTGTTGTCGTAGTGGTCAACACGCAGGCCATCAGCAATACTTCCCTTCGGAGAGTAGGCACCTTGAAGTTTGTGACGCACCGAAAGAGAGTGAAGTGATGCACCCCGACCCGTTCCACCGCGACTGCGGCAGCAGACAGGTCCTCGACCGGATCGGCGACCGGTGGAGCGTGCTCGTCGTGCTGACTCTCGCCGCCGGCGACCGGCGCTACGGCGAGTTGGCCGAGCGCATCGACGGAATCAGCCAGAAGATGCTCACCCAGACCCTGCGCGGGTTGGAACGCGACGGCCTGGTCACCCGCACGGTGCACGCCAGTGTGCCGCCCCGGGTCGACTACGCCCTCACCAAGCTGGGCCGCAGCCTGCTCGACCTCGTCTCCGGCCTGGAGTCCTGGGCCACCACCCACCTGGCCGAGGTGCAGGCCGCCCGACTCCGCTACGACGCCGATCTCCCCCACCGGCCGCCCACCACCGCCGGGCAGCCCACCCGTCGGTAGGAGGCGGGGAGAGGGCCGCCCCTGCCGCCCCCACGTTCCCCCGGAAAGGTGTCGCCCCCGGGGCGGGACGCACGACGCCGCTCCCGGCAGGGCGGGAGCGGCGTCGGATGGTACGGAACCAGCAGTGATCAGGTCATGTCGTCGAAACGACGGTCGATCGGTCGGGGCGGGGCCACCGGCTCGGAGACGCCCACCGGCTCGGACAGTTCCAGCTCCGGAGTGGCCACCACCGGATCGTCGTCCAGCTCCAACGGTGACACCTCGTCGTCGCTCAGCCCGGCGTAGGACGCCTTGCCCCGGCCCTTACGCCTGTCGTTGAGGAACGCCACCCCGACCGCGGCGAAGTAGAGCGCGGAGAGGCAGAGCGCCAGCGCGGTCATCCCGAACGGGTCGGGAGTGGGCGTCACCACTGCGGAGAAGGCGAAGAACACGAAGATCGCCACCCGCCACCAGCTCAACAGCTTCCGGGCGCTGGCCAACCCGACGAAGTTGAGCATCAGCACCAGCAGCGGGAACTCGAACGCCACCCCGAACAACAGGATCAGGTTGGTGATGAACGAGATGTAGCGGGTGATGTCCAGGGTGGTGGTGATGTCCCCGCCGCCGGAGACGTTGAGCAGGAACTCCAGACCCTTGGAGGTGACGAAGTAGGCAAGCACCGCACCGGCGGCGAACAGCGGCGCGGCGAGCGCGGTGAAGATGTACGCGTAGCGCCGCTCGTGCCGGTGCAGGCCGGGGGCGATGAACGCCCAGAGCTGGTAGAGCCAGACCGGGGCGGCGACGATCAGGCCGACCCAGAGCCCCACCTTCAGTTGGAGCAGGAACAGGTCGGCCGGACCGAGCTGGACGAAGTTGCACAGCCCGTTGGCCAGCCGGGCCTTGGGCAGGTCGCAGTAGGGCTGCTGGAGCAGGTGCAGCACCGGGCCGGCCAGCCAGATGCCCAGCCCGAAGCCCACCACGATCGCCAGCGAGGCGCGGAACAGTCGGTTCCGCAGCTCGCGGATGTGCTCCATGAGGGTCATGGAGCCGTCGGAGGCCCGTTCGAAGGTGCTGGGGCCGCGTTTACGGAGCGCGAAGGCCACGGTGATCGGGCCCTTCGGTCAGTTGTCGCGGACGCGCTGCACCGGGTCGACCGGCGGGGCGACCGGCTGCTGCGGAGCCTGCTGCGGGGCGTACTGCGGCTGGGCGTACGGCTGCTGGGGCTGGGCGTACGGCTGCTGCTGCACCGGCTGCTGGGGCGGCAGCGGCTGGTAGCCGGACTGCGCGTCGGCCTTCTCGGCCAGGTCGCGGTCGTCGTCGGCCAGGCTCTTGGTCTCTGCCTTGATGATCCGCAGCGAACGGCCGAGCGAACGGGCCGCGTCGGGAAGCCGCTTCGCGCCGAAGAGCAGGATCAGCACGACCACGAGTACGGCGATGTGCCACGGCTTGAGGGCACCCATGGGAAGCTCCAGTCGCTCTGTGTCGAGGGGTGTGTCGAAGCCCATCGTACGTGCGTGACGGGCCACTGCCACCCGCCGGGCCACCGCTGATGCGGTCCGGCCGGTGAAGTCTCGACCACCGCTGACTGTCCCGTCAACCACCTGGACGGGTGCAGAGCTGCGGGAACCGGACGTCGGGCGCGCAGCGGACGCGCGGTGCACCGACCGGTGTCGATCACTTCCCGCGCTTGGCCTTGATCACTTCCAGTCGCTGCTGGGTCGTCCCGGTCTGCCGCTGGAGCGCCTCGGCCCGCTCCTGCAACGCCTCGGCGCTGTGCCGCAACACCTCCGCGTCGGCCTGGCGGCGCTGCAACGCCACCGCAGCCCGGCGCAACCGGGGCAGCCGCACCAGCACCGGACGGACCGCCAGGGCCAACACGACAAGCGCGAACAGCAGCACCGCGAGAACGATCCACTTCACCACGGCGGTCAGCCTACCGGGCGTGCACCGGGCCCACCGGGCCGGCCGAGACCGGGGTGGCGTACGCCTCCAGCGCGGCGGCGGCCTGGGCGCGTACCTGGGTGGCCAGCTCGGCCGGGGCGACCACCGTGACGTCCGGGCCCAGCCCGAGCACGAAGCGGCGGGCCCAGCCGAGATCGGTCACCCGCAGCGACACCACCCACCGGTCGCCGTCGACCTCGACCCGCTCGCACGGGTAGTACTCGGTGATCCACCGTTCCCCCCGGCCGATCCGCAGCGTGATCAGCGGCAGGTCCGGGGCGGGGCGGAAGATCCCCTGGCGCAGGTCGTGCGGTCGGGCCTGCGGCGGCACCACGGCCGGCTCGTCCAGCTCGACCACCGCGTCGATCCGGTCGGCCCGGAACAACCGCACCGCCTCGGCCCGGCGGCACCACGCTTCGACGTACGCCCGGCCGTCGACCATCAGCATCCGCAGCGGGTCGATGGTGCGGTCGGTGCTCTCGTCCCGGGCAGCGGTGTAGTAGGTGATCCGCAGCGCCCGACGGCGTTCCACCGCGGCCCGCAGCTCCTGCTCCCGTCGACCCTCACCGGGCAGCCGGACCGCCACCGGGGCACCGACCAGGTCACCGGCCGCGTTCTCGATCTTGGCGAGGGCCCGCTCGACCGCCTCCCGGTTGGCCACCCCCGGCGTCTCGGCGAGCATCCGCAGCGCCACCACCAGTGCCAACGCCTCGTCCGGGGTGAGCCGCAGCGGCCGGTCGATGCCGGCGTCGTAGGTGATCGTCACCCGGTCACCGTCGAAGGCCATGTCGATCAGGTCACCCGGGCCGTAGCCGGGCAGGCCGCAGACCCAGAGCAGCTCCAGGTCCTCGCGTAGCTGCCGTTCGGTGACACCCAGGTCACCGGCGGCCTCGGCGACCTCGATGCCCGGCCGGGCCAGCAGGTAGGGCACCAGGTTCAGCAGCCGGGCCAGCCGGTCGGCCGAGGTACGGGAGCCGCTGCGGGCGGCGGGGCGGGTCATCGGGCACCACCGGCCACGGCCAGCTCGTCGTGCCGGGCGGCGATCTCCTTGAGCCGTTGGATCACCGCGTCCCGCACCTCGGGTGGTTCCAGCACCCGGACGTCCGGGCCGTAGCCGACGAGCTGGCCGGCCAGCGACTCCGGATCGGCGTACGGCAGCACCAGGTGGTCGCCGTCCGGACCGGGCACGCTCTGCACGGCCCACCGGCGCAGACCGGCGGCCCGGCCGGCGACGGCCAGCACGGTGGCCCGGCCGGTCCGCTCGACCGGCCCGGACCAGCGGGCGACATGGCTGATCAGGTCGAGCCCCGGGGGCGGGTCGTAGGCGCCCGGCGCACCGGTGGCCCGGACCACGCCGACCACCCGGGAGAGCCGGAAGCAGCGGGTCGCCGCGCGGTCCCGGTCGTGCCCGACGACATACCAGCGACCCCGCCAGCAGACCACCCCCCACGGCTGCAACCGGCGGCGGGTCGGGGCGTCCCGGTCCGGCACCCGGTAGTCGAAGGTGACCTCGCGGCGGTCCCGGGCGGCGGCGGTGAGCGGGGCGAACGACGGGTCGACGGTGACCATCGGTTCCAGCCCCAGGGTGGCCTGCGGGTCGACGTCCACCCCGGCCGCGCGCAGCTTGGCCAGCCCGGAGGAGGCGGCGGCGGCCAGCCCGGCGTGCTGCCACAACCGGGCGGCGATGCCCACCGCGGCGGCCTCGTCCGGTGCGAGCGGGATGTCGGGCAGGGCGTACTCCCGGTGGGCGATCCGGTAACCGGGCTCGGCGTCGAAGACGCTTGCCGTCCCGGTCTCCAACGGCACCCCCAGCTCGCGCAGTTCGGCCTTGTCCCGCTCGAACTTACGCTGGAACGCCTCGTGCTCCTTGGCGTCCTCCGGATCGTGCTCGTAGCCGGGCACCGTCGCGGCGATCTGCGCGGCGGTCAGGAACCGCCTGGTGGACAGCAGACAGATCACCAGGTTGACCAGGCGTTCGGTACGACTCCGCGACACGGGTGAACGCTAGCAGCCCGGCCCGTAAACCCGTGCACCCACGCCGCACCCCGGCGTCCCCACCACCCCCACCCCCACCCCCACCCCCACCCCCACCCCCACCCCCTCCACTCCCCCTCCCACCCCCTCCTCCCTCCTCCCCCCTCCCACCCCCACCCCGCCGCCTTTCCCGGTTGATCAAGAGCTTTGCGTCATCACCCGAGATCAACATGACCTTTACCTCTTGATCACCCCGCCCAGCCCCCGCCCAGCCCCCGCCCAGCCGGCCGGCCGCTCCGGGCGGGACGGGCTCCGGGGACTTACGGTGACCGCATGTCGGAAGCCGAAGTCAAGACCGAGAGCGTCGGCACCGTCGTGGTGGCGGGGACGGCCAACCTCGCCATCGCGGTGGCCAAGCTGGTCGCCGGGGTGCTCTCCGGCTCGGCCGCGATGCTCTCCGAGGCGGCCCACTCGGTCGCCGACACCACCACCGAGGTGCTGCTCTACCTGGCGCTGCGCCGGGGCGCCCGGCCCGCCGACGTCCGCCACCCCTTCGGGTACGGCAAGGAGAGCTACGTCTGGGCGTTCCTCGCCGCGCTGTTCACCTTCGTCGCCGGGGCCGGCTTCGCCATCACCCACGGCGTGACCACCATCCTGGTCCACGAGCACAGCGGCAACTACCTGATCTCGTACGTCGTGCTGGCTGTCTCCTTCGCCATCGAGTCGGTGTCGCTGGCCCGCGCGGTACGCCAGGTGCGCGGCGAGTCCCGCCGTTGGCGGACCACCCCCCGCCGGTTCCTGCGGCTGACCGCCGACACCACCGTCAAGGCGGTGTTCCTGGAGGACAGCGCCGCCCTGATCGGCCTGCTCATCGCCGGCGTCGGGCTGGGCCTGTCCGAGTGGACCGGCGACGAGCTGTGGGACGGTCTGGCCTCGATCCTGATCGGTCTGCTGCTGCTCGTCGTCGCCGGCATCCTCGCCAAGAGCAACATCTCGCTGCTGGTCGGCCGGGCGGTGCCCGAGCGGCTGCACCAGGAGATCGAGGCGGAACTGGCCGCCCTGCCGACGGTGGACCGGATCGACACCCTGCTGACCATGCAGCTCGGTCCGGAGGACATCCTGGTGGCTGCCAAGGTCGACTTCCGGGACGAGGCGACCGGGGCCGACATCGAGGCTGCCGCCGACGAGGCCGAGCGGCGGCTCACCGGCCGCTATCCGGAGATCGGATACGTCTTCCTGGACCCCACCCGGTCGCTGCCCGGCGTCACCGACCGACGCGCCCGGCGTACCCAGGAAGAGCGCGACTCGACGGCGCAGGCCCGGATCACCCGGGAACGGACCGACCCCGCCGCCGACGCCCGACCTGCCGGGCAGGGGTCCGACCAGGACATGGCCGGGCCGGCCTGAGTGACGGCGGACCCGCACGCGGTCGCCCGGGCGGCCGCCGATAGCGTGCCGGGCATGGTGCGATGGCGGTCGGGAACGGTCACGGCGGTACGACGACGGTGGGCCGGCGCGGTGGAGATCGACGTCGCCCTGCCCGACGGGACCGCCATGCGCGCCCTGGCCTACCCGGAGCTGGTCGGTGACCCGGAGCCCGGCGACCGGGTGCTGCTCAACGCCGGGGCGCTGCTGATGGGCCTCGGCACCGGCGGGTACGCCCTGGTGGTGGCCCTGCCCGACCGGCTGCCCGCCGACCCGGCGCAGGCCGGCGACACCCGCGACGCCGGGCACCTGGTCAAGGCCCGGTACACCCCGCTCCAGCCGATCCTGCTGGGGGTCGACGAGGAGGCGTCGCCGCACCACGCGCTGCTCGCCGACGTCGACACCCTGGACGGCCTGCCGGTGGTCACCGCCGACCTGCACTCCGCCCTGCCTGCCGTCCTCGCCGGCATCCACGCCGACGCCCCGCGGGCCCGGGTCGCGTACCTGCTCACCGACGGTGGCGCGCTGCCGGCCTGGTTCTCCCGCACCCTCGACGGGCTGCGGGACACGCTCGTCGGCACGATCAGCGTCGGGCAGGCGTTCGGCGGGGACCTGGAGGCGACCACCCTGCACACCGGTCTGCTGGCCGCCCGGCACGTGCTCCGCGCCGACGTGGCGATCGTCGCGCAGGGCCCCGGCAACCTGGGCACCGGCACCCGGTGGGGATTCTCCGGGGTCGCCGTCGGTGAGGCGGTCAACGCGGTGGCAGTGCTCGGTGGCCGGCCGGTAGGCTCACTACGGATCTCCGACGCCGACGCCCGCCCCCGGCACCGGGGCGTCTCGCACCACAGTCTCACCGCGTACGGCCGGGTGGCGCTGGCCCCGGCGGACCTGGTGGTGCCGGGCGACCTTCCGGTCGCACTGGCGGCCCAGGTGGACGCCGCGTTGGCCCCGCTGGCCGCCCGGCACACCCTGGTCCGGGTCGGCACCGAGGGCCTGGACGCCGCGCTGCGCGGGTGTCCGGTGAAGCTGTCCACGATGGGCCGTGGCCTGGACGCCGACCACGCCTACTTCCTCGCGGCGGCAGCCGCCGGACGGCACGCCGCCGCGCTGGCCGGCTGACCCGACCGGGACGACTCAACCGGCCAGGAAGAGACTCATCCGGCCAGGAAGACCAGTGCGAGCCAGCCGCCCACGATGGCGACCAGCGCCACGGCCAGCACCCAGGTCGGCACGGTGTACTCGCCCCGACGGTTGCGGGCGACCTCGTCCCGGATCTTCGCCCGGCGGCGCTCGATCCAGGTGAGCCGCTCGGCGTCGCCGCGCTCACGGTCGGTGGGTTCGGAGTCGTTCATCGCCCCGCCAGCGTACCGGTGGGGCCGACGGTCGATGTCGGCCGCCGGCCCACCCGGTCACATGCTGGCGATCAACCGCTCCACCCGCTCGTCGTACGCCCGGAACGGGTCCTTGCAGAGCACGGTGCGCTGCGCCTGGTCGTTGAGCTTCAGATGCACCCAGTCGACGGTGAAGTCGCGCCGCTTCTCCTGGGCGTGCCGGATGAACTCACCGCGCAGCCGGGCCCGGGTGGTCTGCGGCGGGGTCTCCTTGGCCTCGAAGATCTCCGGGTCGGTGGCCACCCGGTCGACCTGACCGCGCCGCTCCAGCAGCCCGTACAGGCCCCGACCCCGGCGCAGGTCGTGGTAGGCCAGGTCCATCTGCGCCACCCGGGGGTGCGACAGCGGCAGGTCGTGCTTGCGCTGGTAACGCTCGATCAGCCGGAGCTTGCTCACCCAGTCGATCTCCCGGGCCACCGGGTCCAGGTTGCCGTTCTCCACCGCGTTCAGCACCCGGCCCCACAGCTCCACCACCCGCTTGGCGGTCTGGTCGCCGCCCCGGCGCTCGACGAACTCGGTGGCCCGGGCCAGGTACTCCTGCTGGATCTCCAGCGCGCTGACCTCCTTGCCGGAGGTGAGCCGCACCTTGCGCCGGCCGGTGATGTCGTGCGACACCTCCCGGATGGCCCGGATCGGGTTCTCCAGGGACAGGTCGCGCATCACCACCCCGGCCTCGATCATCCGCAGCACGATGTCGGCCGAGCCGACCTTGAGCAGCGTGGTGACCTCGTTCATGTTGGAGTCGCCGACGATGACGTGCAGTCTGCGGTACCGCTCGGCGTCGGCGTGCGGCTCGTCGCGGGTGTTGATGATCGGTCGGCTGCGGGTGGTCGCCGAGGAGACGCCCTCCCAGATGTGCTCGGCCCGCTGCGACAGGCAGTAGACCGCACCGCGCGGGGTCTGCAACACCTTGCCGGCCCCGCAGATCAGCTGCCGGGTGACCAGGAACGGGATGAGCACGTCGGCGAGCCGACCGAACTCGCCGTGCCGGGACACCAGGTAGTTCTCGTGGCAGCCGTACGAGTTGCCGGCCGAGTCGGTGTTGTTCTTGAACAGGTAGATCTCACCCGCGATGCCCTCGTCGTGCAGCCGCTTCTCCGCATCGACGAGCAGGCCCTCCAGGATGCGCTCACCGGCCCGGTCGTGGGCGACCAGATCGGTGACCGAGTCGCACTCCGGAGTGGCGTACTCCGGGTGCGACCCGACATCCAGGTAGAGCCGTGCCCCGTTGCGCAGGAACACGTTGCTCGACCGACCCCAGGAGACCACCCGGCGGAACAGATACCGGGCGACCTCGTCAGGGGACAGCCGCCGCTGCCCGCGATAGGTACAGGTGACGCCGTACTCGGTCTCGAGGCCGAAGATTCGCCGCTCCATGATGTGACACTAGCCGCCCGGAGGGTCGGTTCGTCACTGTCACAGCACAGGTCGTGTCGTCCGGGCGCTCAGATCCCGTCCGAGTACGACATTCCGTCCGGTCCCAATCCGGCCACGAACGACCGGCAGGACGCGTAGTCCGGCAACAGCCCCGCCGCGCGGGCCTGCGCGAACGTCGGCGCCGCCGCGTCCCGGGCGGACAACTGCGGCGTCTCGGCCGGCCACTCGATGCCCAGTTCCGGGTCGAGCGGGTGCACCCCGTGTTCCCCGGTCGGGTTGTAGGTGGTCGAGCAGAAGTAGGTCAGGGTGGCGTCGTCGGTCAGCGCGCAGAAGCCGTGCCCGAGCCCCTCGGCCAGGTAGACCGCCCGGCGGTCGGTGTCGTCGAGCCGGACACCCTCCCAGTGGCCGAAGGTCGGCGAGCCGATCCGCACATCCACCACCACGTCGAGCACCGCGCCCCGTACGCAGGTGATGTACTTGGCCTGGCCGGGCGGAACGTCGGCGAAGTGGATGCCGCGCACCACCCCCCGGCCGGAGATCGACAGGTTGGCCTGGGCCAGCCGCAGCGGGTGGCCCACCGCCTCGGCGAGGTGGTCGAAGCGGTACCACTCCATGAACAGGCCCCGCGAGTCGCCGTGCTGCTGCGGGGTGACCTCGAAGGCGCCCTCGATGCTCAGCGGACGGATCTTCACCGCTCCCTCTCCGTTCCCGGCTGCGCGCCGCGCAGCACCACCTCGTCGTGCTTGTCGGCCAGCAGTTCGAGCAGGTAGTCACCGTAACCGCTCTTGAGCAGCGGATCGGCCAACGCGCGGAGCTGGTCGTCGTCGATCAGGCCGGCCCGCCAGCAGACCTCCTCGACGCAACCGATCTTCATCCCCTGCCGTTCCTCGATCACCCGGACGAACTCGCCGGCCTGCATCATCGAGGTGAAGGTGCCGGTGTCCAGCCAGGCGGTGCCCCGGTCGAGCACGGTCACCGACAGCTCCCCGGTCACCCGGTACGCCTCGTTGACCGCGGTGATCTCCAGCTCGCCCCGGGCGCTCGGGGTGAGCTTGCCGGCGATCTCGACCACCCGGTTGTCATAGAAGTACAGCCCCGGCACCGCGTAACGCGACTTCGGCCGGGCCGGCTTCTCCTCGATCGACAGCACCCGCCCGTCGGCGTCGAAGTCGACCACCCCGTACGCCTGCGGGTTGGCCACCGGGTACGCGAAGACCCGCCCGCCGACCAGGTCGCCGTTGTCGGCCAACTGCCGGCCCAGGCCGGCGCCGTGGAAGATGTTGTCACCCAGCACCAGCGCCACCGAGTCGTCGCCGACGAAGTCCGCGCCGAGGACGAACGCCTGCGCGATGCCCTCCGGGCGGGCCTGGGCGACGTACTCCAGTCGCAACCCCCACTGGCTACCGTCGCCGAGCAGTCGCTGGAACTGGTCCTGGTCCTCCGGTGTGGTGATCACCAGGATCTCCCGGATTCCGGACATCACCAGCGTCGACAGCGGGTAGTAGACCATCGGCTTGTCGAAGATCGGCATCAGCTGCTTGGACACCGCACGGGTGAGCGGCCACAGCCGCGACCCGGTGCCACCAGCGAGAAGGATTCCACGCACCGGGGGAGCCTACCCGGACCGACGCGAACCGGACACCGGGGTCGTGCTCCCCGGGCGGGCGGGCCGATGCGCGTACACTTCCGTCCCCGTGAGGATTCTCGTCACCGGCGGAGCCGGATTCATCGGGTCGGAGTACGTACGGATGCTGCTGGGTGCGCCCGGTGGCGACGCCGCCGGGGTGCCCGCCGTCGAACCCACCGCGGTGACCGTGCTGGACAAGCTGACCTACTCCGGCAACCTCGACAACCTGATCCCGGTGCGCGACGATCCCCGGCTGCGGTTCGTCCGGGGTGACATCTGCGACCCGGCGACGGTCGACGAGGTGGTGGCCGGGCACGACGTGATCGTGCACTTCGCCGCCGAGTCGCACGTCGACCGCTCGATCACCGGCGCCGCCCCGTTCGTCACCACCAACGTGCTCGGCACCCAGACCCTGCTGGACGCCGCGCTGCGCCACCGCACCGGCCGGTTCGTGCACGTCTCCACCGACGAGGTGTACGGCTCGATCGACGAGGGCTCCTGGACGGAGAGCTGGCCGCTCGCGCCGAACTCGCCGTACTCCGCCGCCAAGGCCGGGTCCGACCTGCTGGCGCTGGCCTACCACCGGACCCACGGGATGGACGTGGTGGTCACCCGCTGCTCCAACAACTACGGCCCGTACCAGTACCCCGAGAAGGTCGTCCCGCTGTTCGTCACCAACCTGCTCGACGGCGGGACCGTGCCGCTCTACGGCGACGGCGGCAACGTCCGGGACTGGCTGCACGTGCACGACCACTGCCGGGGCATCGCGATGGTGGCGCACGCCGGCCGCGCCGGCGAGGTCTACCACATCGGCGGCGGCACCGAGCTGAGCAACAAGGAGCTGACCGGGCGGCTGCTGGAGGCCTGCGACGCCGGCTGGGACCGGGTCGTCCCGGTCACCGACCGCAAGGGCCACGACCGCCGCTACTCGCTGGACATCAGCAAGATCAACACCGAGCTGGGGTACGCCCCGAGCATCGACCTCGACCGGGGCCTGGCCCAGACGGTCGCCTGGTACCGGGACAACCGGGCCTGGTGGGAGCCGCTGAAGACGGCACCTGCCGCATGACCCGGGTCCTCGTCACCGGTGCGGGCGGCATGCTCGGCCGGGACCTGCTCGCCGTGCTGGCCGCCCGGGACGACCTCGAGGTGACCGCCGTCACCCGCCCCGAGCTGGACATCACCGACGCCGGAGCGGTCCGGGCCGCCGTCGCCGGTCACCACGTGGTGCTCAACGCCGCCGCGTGGACCGACGTCGACGGGGCCGAACGGGACGAGGCGGCGGCCACCGCGGTCAACGGCGACGCGGTCGCCCACCTCGCCCGCGCCTGCGCCGAGCACGGCGCGCGGCTGGTGCACGTGTCCACCGACTACGTCTTCGCCGGCGACGCCGACACCCCGTACGCCGAGGACGCCCCCACCGCCCCGGTCAACGCGTACGGCCGCAGCAAGCTCGCCGGGGAACGGGCCGTGGTCCGATTCCTCCCCGAAACCGGCTACCTGGTACGGACCGCCTGGCTCTACGGGGCGCACGGGCGAAACTTCGTCACCACGATGATCGGTCTGGCCGCCAACCGCGAGCACCTCGACGTGGTCGACGACCAGCAGGGCCAGCCCACCTGGTCGTACGCGCTGGCCACCCAGCTGGTGGCGCTCGCCGACGCGGCCCTGGCCGGACGGGCCCCGGCCGGGATCTACCACGGCACCTGCACCGGCCGGACCACCTGGTACGGCCTGGCCCGCGCCGCCTTCACCCTCGCCGGGCTCGACCCGGACCGGGTCCGGCCCACCACCAGTGACCGGTTTCCGCGTCCCGCCGCGCGACCGGCGTACAGTGTGCTAGGGCACGACCGCTGGGCCGAGGCCGGCCTGTCCCCCCTGCCGGAATGGCGCGACGCGCTGTCCGCCGCCTTCGACTCCCCCACTGCACCCGCCCCGTGGAAGGTCGCATGAAGCTCACCCTCGTCACCGGTCTGACCGGCCTGATCCTGCTCGCCACCATCGTCGAGCTGCTGCGCCGCCGGCAGCTCCGCGAGAAGTACGGCATGCTCTGGCTCGGCGTCCTGGTCATCGTGATCCCGTTGTCGCTGTTCCCCCGGCTGCTGGACAACGTGGCCGGCTTTCTCGGGGTGGTCTCCGGCGTCAGCCTGGTGCTCTTCCTCGGCATCGTCTTCCTGTTGCTGGTCTGCGTACACCTGAGCTGGGAGGTCAGCGCGCTGGAGGAGGAGACCCGCACCCTGGCCGAGGACTTCGCCCTGCTCCGCGCCCAGATCGAGGCGGAGCGCGCCGCCCGCCTCGCCGAAACCGCCCGGACCGGCGCAGCCGCCCGAGACGAACTGGTGTCCCACGATGGTTAACGGCAAGCGCGTCCTGATCATCATCCCGGCGCTCAACGAGTCCGGGTCGATCGCCGACGTGGTCGGCGAGGTCCGTGGCGAACTGCCCGGCGTCGACGTGCTGGTGGTCGACGACGGCTCCACCGACCGCACCGCCGCGGTGGCCGCCGCCGCCGGTGCCCTGGTGGCCAAGCTGCCGTACAACCTCGGGGTGGGTGGGGCGATGCGGCTGGGCTACCGCTACGCCCGGGACAACGACTACGACGTCGCCATCCAGATCGACGCCGACGGCCAGCACGACCCGCGCTACGTGCCGAAGCTGGTCGACCTGCTCGACGACAACGACCTGGTCATCGGCGCCCGGTTCGCCGGCGAGGGCGACTACTCGGTGCGCGGTCCCCGGCGCTGGGCGATGGTGATGCTGTCCGGGGTGCTCTCCCGGGTCGCCAAGACCCGGCTGACCGACACCACCTCCGGTTTCCGGGCCGCCAACCGGCGGGTCATCGAGATGTTCGCCGGCTGGTACCCGGCCGAGTACCTCGGCGACACGGTGGAGACCCTGGTGCACACCGCCCGACGCGGCTACCGGATCCGTCAGGTGCCGGTCGCCATGCGCAAGCGGATGGCCGGCACCCCCAGCCACTCCCCCGCCAAGGCGATGATCTACCTGGGCCGGGCCTTCGCGGTGCTCACCCTGGCGCTCATCCGCCGGTGATGCGGCGACTGCTCCACCTCGTCCCGCCCGGCACCCTCGCCGTCGGAGGCGGCCTGGCCCTGCTCGGGCTCGCCTCCTACGTGCACCTCGCGGTCGCCGGGCACGCCCTCGACCTCGCCGACTACTCCTCGCTGTCGGTGCTCTGGTCGATCGTGTTCACCCTCGGCATCGGCGTCTTCATCCCGGTCGAGCAGGAGGTGGCCCGGGTCGTCGCCGCCCGCCGCAGCCAGGGGCTGCCCCCCGGCCCGGTGCTGGCCCGGGGGGCGATCGTCGCCACCGTCGTGCTGGGGCTGCTGGTCGTGGCCACCATCGCCGGCCACCGGGCGCTGACCGACCGGCTCTTCGCCGGCGACGGGACCATGGTCGCCGTGCTGATCGGTGCGCTGGTGGCGATGGCCGTCGCCTACACCACCCGGGGCGTGCTGTCCGGTCTGCAACTCTTCCCCTGGTACGGCACCCAGCTCGGGGTCGACGGCGGGCTGCGCATCGCGCTGGTCGCCGGGCTCGGCCTCGGCGGCGTCACCGACCCGGTCTGGTACGGCGCGGTGCTTGTCGTCGCCCCGCTGCTGTCGGTGCTGGTGACCCTCCCACCGGTGCTGCGCGTCGTCGGCGGCGGCGTCCCCGTCGCCTGGGGAACCCTGCTGCGCGGCCTCGGCCTGCTCACCGTCTCCAGCCTGCTCTCCCAGGTCGTGGTCAACGTCGGTGTGATCAACGCGCGGCTGCTCGACCCGGCCGACGTGGCCACCGCCGGCGCGCTGCTCTCCGCCCTGGTGCTGGTCCGCATCCCGCTGTTCGTCTTCGGCTCGATGCAGGCGTCCCTGCTGCCCGGCCTGGCCACCACCGCCACCACCGGCGACGTCACCGGCTTCCACGGTCTGCTGCGCCGGGCGCTCGGCGTGGTCACCGCCCTCGGCGTCACCGGGGCACTCGGCGCGGTGGTGCTCGGCCCCTGGCTGGTCCACCGGCTCTTCGACGCCCCAGGCGTGCTCGGCCACGGCGACTTCGCCTGGCTGGCCGTCGGCACCCTCGCCTACCTGTGGGCCATGGTCCTCGGCCAGGCCCTGCTCGCCCTGGACCGGCACCGCGCCCAGGCGATCTCCTGGACGATCGGGGTGACCGCCCTGCTCGCCGTCACCGCCGTCCCGGCCCCGATCGCGCTCCGCGTCGAACTGGCCTATGCGGTCGGCTCCGTCGTGGTGGCCGCCACCATGGCCGTCCTGCTGCTGCGCCGGGGCACCCGCCCGGCCACCCCCACCCCCGTCCGGCCACTCGACGACGTGGTGGCCACCGGCGTCTCCGGAGGTCTCTAGATGCCCCGCCCACAGGTGTCCGCGGTGATGCTCGCCTACGGCGCCGAGCCCTACCTGGTCGACGCCGCCCGCGCCGTGCTGGCCAGCACCGACGTCGAGATCGAGCTGATCGTGGTCGACAACGGCTGCACCGGTGACGGCATCGACGTGGTCAAGGGCTTCGCCGGGGTACGGGTGGTCCGGCCGGAGGAGAACACCGGTTACTCCGGCGGCTGCCGGGTCGGTGCCGCCGAGGCCACCGGGGAGTGGCTGGCCTTCGTCAACTCCGACGCCGTCGTCGCCCCCGACGCGCTGGCCCGGACGGTGGCGGTGGCCGGCGAGCCCGGTGTCGGCGCGGCCATGGCCTCGATCCGGCTCGCCGAGAACCCCGACCTGATCAACACCTCCGGCAACCCGCTGCACTACATCGGGCTGTCCTGGGCCGGCGGCAACGGCGAACCCGCCAGCGCGCACGCCCGGCGGACCACCGTGCCGTCGATCAGCGGCTGCTGCTTCGTGATCAACCGGGCGCTGTGGAGGGAGCTGGACGGCTTCGCCGCCGAGTACTTCGCCTACCACGAGGACACCGAGATCAGCCTGCGGCTGTGGCAGCGCGGGCTGCGCCAGGAGTACGTCCCGGACGCCGTGGTGGTGCACCACTACGAGTTCTCCCGCAACAAGCTCAAGCACTACCTGCTGGAACGCAACAGGCTGATCTCGCTGCTCACCGCGTACGAGACGCGGACCCTGGTGGTGCTGGCCCCGATGCTGCTGCTCACCGAGGCGGCCCTGCTGGTGGCCGCGCTGCTCGGCGGCTGGGGGCGGGAGAAGGCACGCGGCTGGGGTTGGCTCTGGACCAACCGGGCCTGGGTGCGCACCCGGCGGCGGCAGCTCCAGCAGGAGCGGATGGTCCCCGACGGGGTCATCGCCGAGCTGATGACCGCGAAGGTCGACCCGTCGAACGTCGAGTCGCCGCCCGGCATGGGCATCTTCAACGTCATCGCCGCCGCCTACTGGGCCATGGCCAAGCCGTTGCTGCGCAAGTCCTGACCCGTCCCACACGCCCCGCCGCTGTGCCGCACGGCACCGGCGGCTCGGCGTCGGCACGGAATCCACGCGTAGGGGCCGGGGTTCACCACCCTGGCCCCTACGCGTGTCGCCGTTACGCTTCCGGCTTCTCCTGGGGTTGGCCCTCCAGGTCCGCCGAGCCGGCCGAGGTGGTGGGCTTGTGCGCCTCCTCGGTGGGCACCGAGGGGGTCTTGGCCCGGCCGTCGGCCGGCGCGGCGTCAGCGGCCGCGTCGCCCTCCAGCAGCGCGGTCAGCGCCGCCCCGGTGATCCGCCGGAAGGTACGCCCGACCCGACCGCGATCCAGGACGGCCACCTCGAGCTGGTTGGGGGCGATCGTCCGGGCCGCGCCGCCCTCGCCGCCGACGCTGCTCAGCGCCTTCATGGCCACCTTGACCGCCTCGGCGAGCGACAGGTCGGCCCGGTGCTCGGACTTGAGCACCCCGGTGATCGCCTCGGCCTGGCCGCCCATCGCCATCCGGCCCGGCTCGTCGTTGACCGACCCGTCGTAGGTGAGCCGGTACAGCTCGTCCTCGTCGGCCGTGGCACCGACCTGCGCCACGCAGATCTCCACCTCGAACGGCTTGGACTGCTCGGTGAAGATGGCGCCCAGGGTCTGCGCGAACGCGTTGGCCAGGGCCCGGCCGGTCACGTCGCGCCGGTCGTAGCTCAGGCCGTTCAGGTCGGCCATCCGTACCCCGGCGCGGCGCAGGTTCTCGAACTCGTTGTACCGGCCGACGGCGGCGAAGCCGATCCGGTCGTAGATCTCACTGACCTTGTGCAGGGCGCTGGAGAGGTTCTCCGCGACGAAGAGCACCCCGCCGGTGTAACTCAGGACCACCGCGCTGCGCCCCCGGGCGATGCCCTTGCGGGCCAGCTCGGAGCGGTCGCGCATGATCTGCTCGGGCGAGGCGTAGAACTGCATGGCCACGGCGGCGGTTCTCCTTCTGGCGCTGTCTCGACGACTGAGGCTGGTGGGGTGGGGACGGGTCAGCCGCCCGGGTTCTCCATCCGCCCGGCGACGACGCTCTCGGCGATGGTGGCCGTCTCGGCCTCGGTGAGCCGGCGGGTGCCCTCGGCGGTCGCCGTCATCACCACCGGATAGATCCGCCGGGTCAGGTCCGGCCCACCGGTGGCCGTGTCGTCGTCGGCGGCGTCGTAGAGCGCCTCGACGGCGAGCCGGGTCGCGTCGTCGACGGACACACCGGCGCGGTACCGCTTCTTCAGTGCCGACTTGGCGAAGAGCGAACCGGAGCCGATCGCGTCGTAGCCGGTCTCCTCGTAGGGGCCACCGGTGACGTCGAAGCTGAAGATCCGCCCGGCCCGGGCCGGATCCCGGGCGGCCAGGTCGAACCCGGCGAAGAGCGGGACGACCGCGAGCCCCTGCATGGCCGCGCCGAGGTTGCCGCGGATCATCGAGGCGAGCCGGTTGGCCTTGCCGTCGAGGGAGAGCATCGCGCCCTCGATCTTCTCGTAGTGCTCCAGCTCCACCTGGAACAGCCGCATCAGCTCGATGCCGATGCCCGCCGTGCCGGCGATGCCGACGAGCGAGTACGCGTCGGCGGGGTGCACCTTTTCGATGTCCCGCTGCGCGATCAGGTTGCCCATGGTGGCCCGACGGTCGCCGGCCAGCACCACGCCACCGACGGCCGAGATGGCCACGATGGTGGTCGCGTGCGGCGCCAGGTCGGCGGCCATGCCCGGCGGCAGCGGCCGTCGGCCGGGCAGCATCTCGGGGGCCACCCGGCTCAGGAACGAGGTGAAGGAGGACGTCCCCGCGTTGGTGAACACATCTGGTAGACGCCCGGATGGATCAAAGCCCGCTGCCACGTGGTTCCTCTCAGATACGTGATCGCCCTGGCCAGCCTCGTGGGACTGTCACGGAACTGGCCAAGACCACCGTTGCAGTTGAAGCAGAGTATCCCGCGCACCCATCCGGTGCGGTGATCGTGGTCCACATGTTGAGGATCTTCCGCGCCGCAGACGGCGCAGACACCGCCCTGCTCGGCGAGCAGCTCCTGGAACTCCTGCTCGCCGATCCCGTAGCGGCGGCGCAGGTGGTACTCGCGACTGCCACCGTAGAGCCGCTGCACGGTCTCCTTGCCGCGTGAGTTGTGGCAGGGCTTGCAGTAGCTGTGGCGTCCGCTCGCGTTGGTGGTGCGGGGAAAGGCGTCCATGGGCTTGATCTGCTCGCAGTCAGGGCACCACTTCAGACCGTCCGCGAGCGGCACGTCCGCCTTCCGCTGCGGAGCGATCCCGCGCCTGCGGCGGCTCGCCTCGGAGCGGGCCGCCGCGCAGGTCTTACAGTAGAACGACAAGCCGTCCACGCGTCGCCGGTTCCGGTGGAAGGCCGACGTCGGCAACGAGCGACCGCACTGGGGGCACACCTTGTCCGTCGCCTCCGGCAAACCGGACATTTGCCTCATTCACCCCCTTTCTGGACATACCCCCTCACGAACTCCTCGGCGTTCTCCTCCAGGACGGAGTCGATCTCGTCGAGCAGGTCGTCGACGTCCTCGGTGATCTCGGCGTGCCGCTCGGCGACCTCCGGGTTGGCCTCGGTGGTGACGTCGTCGATCTCCTCGGCCTGGTGCGACTTGCCCGACTGGGTCTGGCCGCCCTCTTGTGAAGCCATCTCGCTGCCTCCTCCACGATCGTCTGCGATGAACTTACCTCGCGGAGACGACGAAAAGCCCGCCGCGCGCCGGCATCCGACGCACGACGGGCCGCCGTCACCGGTCGGGTCAGCCGCCGGTCAACGTCTCCAGCAGGTCCTTGGCGGTGTCGCACCTGTCGAACAGCGCGCCGACGTGCTTGCGGGTGCCCCGCTCCGGCTCCATCATCGGCACCCGGACCAGCGACTCCCGGCCCACATCGAAGATCACCGAATCCCAGCTCGCCGCGACCACCTCGGGGGCGTACTGGGCGAGGCAGCGACCCCGGAAGTAGGCCCGGGTGTCCTCGGGCGGCTCGGTCATCGCCCGGCGGGTCTGCTCGTCGTCCAGCAGCGTCTTCATCGACCCCCGGGTCACCAGCCGGTGGTAGAGGCCCTTCTCCGGCCGTACGTCGGAATACTGCAGGTCGACCAGCTGGAGCTTGGGCGAGCTCCAGCCCAGCTTCTCCCGCTCCCGGTAACCCTCCAGCAGCCGCAACTTGGCCACCCAGTCCAGCTCGTCGGCGCAGAGGAACACGTCACGGCCGAGCCGGTCCAGCACCCGCTCCCAGCGCTCCAGCACGTCCAGGGTCTGCGCGTCGGTGTCCGCGCCGTACCGCTCGTCCACGAAGGAGCGCACCCGCTCGTAGTAGGCCCACTGGAGGTCCAGGGCGGTCAGTCGACGGCCGTCGCGCAGCCGCATCCGGTGGGTCAGCGACGGGTCGTGGCTGACCGCGCGCAGCTCCGCGACCGGATCGGCGATGCCCAGGTCGGCACCGAGCGCCTTCTCCTCGATCATGGTGAGGATCAACGCGGTGGTGCCCACCTTGAGATAGGTGGAGATCTCCGACAGGTTGGCGTCGCCGATGATGACGTGCAACCGACGGTACTTGTCGGCGTCGGCGTGCGGCTCGTCGCGGGTGTTGATGATCGGCCGCTTGAGGGTGGTCTCCAGGCCGACCTCGACCTCGAAGAAGTCCGCCCGCTGGGAGATCTGGAACCCGCTCTGCCCGCCGTCCTGGCCGATCCCGACCCGGCCGGCACCGCAGACGATCTGGCGGGTGACGAAGAACGGCGTCAGGTACGCCACGATGTCGGCGAACGGGGTCTGCCGGCGCATCAGGTAGTTCTCGTGCGCGCCGTAGCTGGCACCCTTGTTGTCGGTGTTGTTCTTGTAGAGGTGGATCGGCTGGGTGCCGGGAATGGTGGCCGCCCGGCGGGCTGCCTCGGCCATCACCCGCTCCCCCGCCTTGTCCCACCGCACCACGTCGAGCGGGTTGGTCACCTCGGGGGTGGAGTACTCAGGGTGTGCGTGGTCGACGTAGAGCCGGGCACCGTTGGTGAGTATCACGTTCGCCAGGCCGAGGTCCTCGTCGGCGAGCGCCTCCGCCGGGTCGTAGGCGGCCCCGGAGTAGGTGAAGCCGCGGGCGTCGCGCAGCGGCGACTCCTCCTCGTAGTCCCAGCGGGCCCGACCGCCACGGTTGAGTTCCGGGCGTGCGCCGTACGCGTTGACCACCTGGGACGAGGTGACCATCGGGTTGGCTCCGGCCTGGCCGGGCACGGAGATCCCGTACTCGACCTCGGTGCCCATGATTCTTCTGACGCTCATCGACCTACCCGCTCCGCTCGCCTGACCCGGTCCGCCGTCACGTCGAGCGTAGTCCGCCTCACCGGGGAAGGGGGCATGCCACTTCGGCCGGGTCGGGTGTCGCGGTCTCGAGGGTCGGCGGGGGCGGTTCGTCGGAGGGGGCCACGTCGCACTCCGGCACGGTCAGCGGCACCCAGCTGAGCCGGTGCCGCAGGGCGGGTTCGTCGCGCAGCATCCGGTGGACCCGACGCTCCCCCTTGGGGTCGGAGGTGACGAACCGGATCGGACCGGCCACCCGCCGGACGATGATGTCGGTGCGGTCCGGTTCGAGGAACGGCAGGCTGTAGATGCCCGGGTCGGTGGCGGCGGTGGTGCCGTGCAGCGCCGACAGGCACAGCGAGATCAGGTACGACCGCATCGGGCCACGGTCGATGACCAGGGTGGTGGTGCCCGGCACCTCGGGGTAGCGCTGCTGGGCGTCGGCACACACCCAGGCCACTCTGGACGGCAGGGTGAGGTCCTGGTGGACCCAGTGCTGCGCCCAGGTCTTCTCGTCGACAAGCAGCAGGCTACGGTGCCACCCGGTGACCCCGCAGAGCGCCACCGCGACCGTCATGGTGAGCGCGGCGGCGAGCACCCCCGCCGTCGTACTGCCGACCCCCCGCCAGCTCAGCGCGGGCCGGGGCACCGGCAGCAGCCGGACCACCGCGGCGGCGCCGACGACGAGCAGCGCGGTGGCCAGGTGGGTGGCCTTGACGAAGTAGTAGCCCGGCGGCACCCCGGAGTTGGTGTTGAGCTGGGCGATGGTCAGCGGCAGGGCCGCGCCGACGACGCAGACCAGCAGCCAGCGTCGCCAGGCCGGATCGGCGCGGGCGACCTGGACGAGCAGGGCCACCCCGACGATGCCGCCGAGCCAGATCAGCGCCCGCCACCCCTCGACGGCCTGGGACGAGCCGATGACCAACGCCTCGGTCTGCCCGGCCCGCAGCACGCCGAGCAGCGGGGCGATCAGGGCGAGGGCGGCGCCGGCCAGGCCGACGGTGAGCACGGTGAACCACCGGCGCAGCGCCTCCCGCCAGTGGGTGAGCACCCAGCACAGCACCAGCACGGCGGCGGCCGGCAGGAACAGGTAGTAGGTGAACCCGACGGCGGCGAGCAGGGCGCACAGCAGCACGACCTGCTCCCGGGTGCCGGGGACCGGGCGGGCGACCAGCGCGGCGATCAGCACGGTCAGCGTCAGCCCGAGCACCTCGGTGGGGTAGCCGGCGTTGAGCAGGCGGGGCAGCTGGGTGCCGAGCACCACCGCGCCGACGACCACGGTGAGCACCGTGCGGTGCAGCAGGTGGATCGGGCCGGACAGCCGCTGGGCGGCCCAGATCAGCACCAGGGTGAGCAGCCCGAAGCCGGCGATGGTCCAGCCGAAGTAGTGGGCGACGAGGTCGTCGACGCGCAGCGCGGTGGGGGTCAGGAAGCCGTCGAGCAGGGCGGTGATCAGGTGCCAGCCCTGCGGGTAGTAGACGAGTTGGGCGGTGATCTGCTCCCGGGCGGCGGCCGGGTCGACGAAGGTGTAGCCGTCGAGGCGTCCCATGACGTCGAACAGCGCCATGTGCCGCCAGTTGTCCTCGCCCATGCCGAGGACGGTGAGCCGGTCGGCGAGGTCGTCGGCGCGCTGCCAGGGCTGCCTCAGGTAGGCCACCATGGCGGTGGCCCCGGCCAGCGGGAACAGGTCGGCCCAGCCAGGTCTGGGCAACCGGGGCAGGCGGCGCAGCGCGGCGGCGGCGAGGACGAGCACGGTGAGGGCGACCCCGGTGACGGGCACCGGACGCATCCCCCAGGGCCAGATCGGGAAGATCAGACCGCCGACGGCGGCCAGGCCGAGCAGCAGGCCGAGAGCGAGCATCAGCCGGTCGAGCAGGGTGCGGCCACCGCGCAGCACGCTGGCCGTGGCGATCAGCACGATCGGGGGGAGCAGCCACTCCCGGTGCAGGGCGTGCCCGGCGAGGGGTACGACCCACGCGGCGACGAGGGCGGCCAGCAGGAGGGGAATCCACCGCCAGCGGCGGGCCGGCCGGCGCGTCGGGACGGTGGGGGGCGTCTGGTCCACCGCCGGGGACAGTGGCGGATCAACGACGGAGAGCTCGGGCGGCACGCGGTTCCTCGGAGTCGACTACGCGGTGGGGGAAGTCTAACGACGAGTCCGGCATTCCACCTGCCGGACGCGGGGGCGGTCCGGTTAACAGTGGGTGATGCAGACGACAGGGCCCGCGACGCGTCGCGTCGCGGGCCCGTCCGATCTCCCGGTCAGAGGTACTGGCCGGTGTTGCTCGCGGTTTCGATGGAGCGGCCGGTCTCGGTGCCCTTGCCGCCGGAGACGAGCGTGCGGATGTAGACGATCCGCTCGCCCTTCTTGCCGGAGATCCGGGCCCAGTCGTCCGGGTTGGTGGTGTTGGGCAGGTCCTCGTTCTCCCGGAACTCGTCGACGCAGGCGTCGAGCAGGTGCTGCAACCGCAGCCCCTTGCGCCCGGAGGTGAGGAACTCCTTGATCGCCATCTTCTTGCCCCGGTCGACGATGTTCTGGATCATCGCGCCGGAGTTGAAGTCCTTGAAGTAGAGGACTTCCTTGTCACCGTTGGCGTAGGTCACCTCGAGGAAACGGTTCTCCTCGGTCTCCGAGTACATCCGCAGGACCACCGCGTCGATCATGGCTGCCACGGTGGCCTTCGGCTCGCCGCCGTGCTCGGCGAGGTCGTCGGGGTGCAGCGGCAGCCCGGCGAGGATGTACTTGGAGAAGATGTCCTTGGCCGCCTCGGCGTCCGGACGCTCAATCTTGATCTTCACGTCGAGCCGGCCGGGGCGCAGGATGGCCGGATCGATCATGTCCTCCCGGTTGGAGGCGCCGATCACGATGACGTTCTCCAGGCCCTCGACACCGTCGATCTCGCTGAGCAGCTGCGGGACGATGGTGTTCTCCACGTCGGAGGAGACGCCGGAGCCACGGGTCCGGAAGATCGAGTCCATCTCGTCGAAGAACACGATGACCGGAGTGCCCTCCCCGGCCTTCTCCCGGGCCCGCTGGAAGATCAGCCGGATGTGCCGCTCGGTCTCGCCGACGTACTTGTTGAGCAGCTCCGGGCCCTTGATGTTGAGGAAGAAGCTGGTGTGCCGGTCCTTGCCCAACCGCTCGGCGATCTTCTTGGCCAACGAGTTGGCCACCGCCTTGGCGATGAGCGTCTTGCCACAGCCCGGCGGACCGTAGAGCAGAATGCCCTTCGGCGGCCGGAGCTGGTGCTCCCGGAACAGGTCGGCGTGCAGGAAGGGCAGCTCCACCGCATCGCGGATCTGCTCGATCTGCGACTGGAGGCCGCCGATGTCGGTGTAGTCGACGTCGGGCACCTCCTCCAGCACCAACTCCTCGACCTCGCTCTTCGGGATCCGCTCGTACGCGTACGCCGAGCGGGGCTCGATCATGAGCGAGTCGCCGGCCCTGATCGCCGTGCCGATCAGGGTGTCGGCCAGGTGGACGATGCGCTCCTCGTCGGAGTGCGAGACCACCAGCGCCCGGTCGCCCGGGCTGCCCTCGGGACCCGCGAGGATCTCCTTGAGCATCACCACCTCGCCGACCCGCTCGTAGCCGAACGCGTCGACGATGTTGAGCGCGTCGTTGAGCAGGACCTCCTGGCCACGCCGCAACTCCTCGGCGTCCAGTGAGGGTGAGACGGCGACCCGGAGCTTGCGTCCGCCGGTGAAGATGTCCACCGTGCCGTCGTCGTGCCGCGCGAGGAAGACGCCGTAGCCGGACGGCGGCTGTGCCAGCCGGTCGATCTCCTCCTTGAGCGTCACGATCTGCGCGCGAGCCTCCTTGAGGGTGCTCACGAGCCGGTCGTTGTTCTCGGTGAGCCGCGCCAACTGTGCCTGGGTGGCCGCCAGCCGCTCTTCGAGCTGCCGGACGTGTCGGGGGCTTTCGGTCAACTTGCGCCGCACCAGGGCGAGTTCCTCCTGAAGGAACGCGACCTGCGTGGAGAGATCGTGGGCCTCCTTCTCCCACCGTGCGGCGCGCGAGTCCGCGTCGTCACTGCGTGCCACGTCCCACCTCCCCGGGGGGCTTGAACGTTCTGCCCTAACACTAGCCGCTATGAGGCCGATTCGGTCCCACGCAACGCCCTCGTCACCGAACCTTGATCGCCAAGGGACGCCTGCGGGGCGGGTCCGGCCGTTCGGGTACCGTCGAGGGGTGGGACGGGAGAACATGGGGGGTGCCGGGTGACCGACGTCGCGACCGACCAGTTGCAGGTCTGGGTGGACCAGGATCTCTGCACCGGCGACGGGCTCTGTGTGCAGTACGCGCCGGAGGTCTTCGAGTTCGACGTCGACGGCCTGGCGTACGTCAAGGGCACCGACGGTGAGCTGCGGCTCGCCCCCGGTAGCCGGGTCGACGTGCCGGAACACCTGCGGCTGGAAGTCATCGACTCCGCGAAGGAGTGCCCGGGCGAGTGCATCCACGTGGTGCGCGGCAGCGACGGCGTCGAGGTGGCCGGCCCCGAGGCCGAGGACGACTGACCGTCGGCGGCTGACCGCTCCGGCGCCGGTCCGCCCGGCCCGGTGACGTCCCGACATCCACCGTCGGAAAGACGACTCTGTGGTGAGCCGACGGGCCGAAAGTGATGACCGTCACTCCCGACCCGTCGGCCCGACTACAGCAGTGGCCGACCGACGACCGAGGCGACCATCCGGGCGAACTCCTCCAACCGGGCGATCTGGCCGGCCCCGCCGTCGTCGAGGGTCTTGCCGAAGCGTAGCGCGTCGTGTCGGGGCGCACCGACCATCTCGTCACCGGGCGGAGCCTCGTCCAGCGAGGTGAGCAGCAGGTAGACGTCGATGCTGTCGACCCGTACCTCGCCGTTTTCTGCCCGGGTCAGCCGGCGCCGGCAACCGACCTCGGTGACCGTGGAGACCGGCACCACCCGCAGCGACGACGTCATCGACCCGGGCGGCCCCTCCCCCGGCGGCACGTCCTCGCCGTGCCAGAGCACCAGCCGGCTGCCGTCACAGACGACGACCTCCTGCCACACCCCGTTGACCTCGTTGACGAAGCGTTCCAGGGTGAACCCGAGCACCGAGGCCCCGCGCAGCACCCCGCCGAGCGCCTCCAGGGCGATGTCCGGGTCGCGCAGATAGGCGCGCGCCGCCGACTCCAGATCCTGGTACGGCGACCAGTCCGGGAACACGGCCGGCAGTTCGCCGCCGAAACCCGGCTGACTCATGCCCTCTCCCCCAGGTCACACCGACGGCCCGCACCGGCCGTCGGGATCCGCCCGTTCACGCCCAGCCGCTCCGATCCGCCGTCACGACCGGTCCGCCTCGTCGGCTCCGACGGCCGACGTGACGGCGGCCAGCGCCGCCGCCTCCCGGGCCGCCGCCGCCTCGCGCAGCGCCTGCTTGCGTTCCGCGTACGCCTCGGCACCCTTGCTGGGTTTGCGGCGGCGTGGCGGCGCGGTGACGCCCGGAGCGAGCTTACGCGCGGAGACCAGGAACGCGGTGTGCGCGATCATCCGGTGGTCGGGGCGCACGGCGAGCCCCTCGGCGTGCCAGTCGCGTACCAGCGACTCCCAGGCCCGCGGCTCGGTCCAGCCGCCCCGCTCGCGCAGCGCCTCGACCAGCTCGGACAGCTGCGGGGTGGTCGCCACGTAGCCGACGAAAACGCCACCGGGCAGCAACGCCCGCTCGACCATGTCGAGGGTCTCCCACGGGGTGAGCATGTCCAGGATGATCCGGTCGAACCCGGTCTCCGGGCAGTCGGCGACGTCGCCCACGTGCAGTCGCCAGGCGGGATGCGGCGCACCGAAGAACGCCTCCACGTTGCGCCGGGCGATCTGGGCGAAGTCGTCGCGCACCTCGTAGGAGTGCAGCTCGCCGCCGGTGCCGACGGCGCGCAGCAGCGAACAGCTCAGCGCCCCGGAGCCGGCGCCGGCCTCCAGCACCTTGGCGCCGGGGAAGACGTCGCCCATGGCGACGATCTGCGCCGAGTCCTTCGGGTAGATCACCTGGGCGCCGCGCGGCATGGACAGCACGTAGTCCGACAGCAGCGGACGCAGCGCCAGGAAGGCCGTCCCGCCGCCGGCGGTGCTGACCACGCTGCCGTCGGGCTGCCCGATCAGCGCGTCGTGCGCCAGGATGCCCCGGTGGGTGTGGAACTCCTTGCCGGGTTCCAGGGTGACGGTGTGCATCCTCCCCTTGGGGTCGGTCAGCTGCACCCGGTCGCCGGGGCGGAACGGCCCCCGGTGCACCGGGGGCAGCTCGGCGGTGGCAGTGGACGCCGGTGTGCCGTCGCGGGCCGGGAGGGTGGGGGGATGTGCTGCGGTCACCTGTTCATCTTCCGTGTGGGTTCGAGGACCTGGGCGAGATCCGCGATGTGCAGAACGCCGACCACATCTTCGCCTGACGTCACCACGTACCGCGCGCCCGGGTGTGCCTGGACGGCCGCCATCACCCGCTCGCCGTCGAGACCGAGCGGCAGGGTCGGCAGGGCGGCCAGCGGTCTGGCCACCGTGTCCACCGCCAGCCAGGGCCGCCGGCCCGGCGGCACGGCGTCCGCCGCCGCCGGGTCGACCAGGGCGACCGGTCGGCCGGCGCCGTCGACCACGGCGACGGCGGACCCGGGTGGGCCCTGTTCGGCGTGCCGGCGCTGCGCCTCGGCAAGCGGCGTCCCGGTGGGTACGGCGAAGACCGGCCGGGCCAGCCGGGCCAGGTCGATAAGCGGCACCCGGCGGCTGATCCGGGCGTACCGGATCGACTGGCCGGCGCCCCGCCAGAGGGTGATCGCGACCAGCAGCATCAGCGGCAACGCCAGCGGCACCAGGACCCGCTGCACGGTGAGCAGCACGACCAGCCCGGCGGTGCCCACCGCGACGGCCCGCCCGACCCAGCCGGCGGCCTCGGTGGCCCGGTGCCGGTCCCGGGTGATCCGCCACAGCAGGGCCCGCAGCGCCCGGCCACCGTCCAGGGGCAGGCCGGGCAGCAGGTTGAACACGGCCACGATGACGTTGCTCAGCGCCAGTTGCAGCGCGAGCTGGTGGGTCAGGGTGTGATCGGGGGCGGCCAGGGTGGCGGCCACGGCGAGCCCGCCGAGCACCGCCGAGACGGCCGGCCCGGCCAGCGCGACGAGCAGCTCCACCCGGGGGTTCGGGGCGTCCCGGTCCATCTCGGTGTAGCCGCCGAGCAGCTCCAGGGTGATCCCGCGCACACCGATGCCGTACCGCCTGGCGGTCAGCGCGTGCCCCAACTCGTGCAGCAGGACCGAGCCGAGCAGCGACACCACGAAGCCGAGGCCGATCAGGTAGCCGCCGAGCGGGGACAACCCGAGCCGGTCCCGGGCGAACTCGGCGTAGGTGACCGTCACCAGCAGGGTCAGCAGCAGCATCGACACGTTGAGGTGCAGCGGCACCCCGAACACCCGGCCGACGGTCAGGCCGGTACGCCGGCGCGGCGTGCGGGAACGGGACTCCACCGCCACGATGCTACGCGCCACGCGATCATGCTCCGGTGCGGCGAGGGCGGCCCTGTCACACCGGTGTCCTAGCCTTCGGGGCATGACGGCGGAACCGGTGGTCGACAAGCAGCATTCTCCGGCGGTGCTACCCGCCACGATCCGGGCGTCGCTGTCGCCGTCGCGGGCGGCCGACTTCAAGACCTGCCCGCTGCTCTACCGGTTCCGCAGCATCGACCGGCTGCCCGAACGCACCAGCGTCGAGCAGGCCCGGGGCACCCTGGTGCACGCGGTGCTGGAGCGGTTGTTCGACCTGCCGGCGGGCGGGCGCACCCCGGACGCCGCCGGTGATCTCGTCGGGCCGCAGTGGGACCGGCTGGTCACCGAGCAGCCCGAGCTGGCCGCCCTGTTCGATCCGGGCGACGAGGCGGGCACCGCCGAGTTCCTCCGGTCGGCGGCGGCGCTGCTGGAGGGCTACTTCGCGGTGGAGGACCCGCGCCGGCTGGAGCCCGCCGAACGGGAGAGCCTGATCTCCGCGGTGGTCGACGACGAGTTGCTCATCCGGGGCTACCTCGACCGGCTCGACGTGGCCCCGGACGGGGCGCTGCGGGTGGTCGACTACAAGACCGGCGGGGCGCCGAGGGAGGCGTTCGAGGCTCGGGCGTTGTTCCAGCTGAAGTTCTACGCGCTGGTGTTGTGGCGCACCCGGGGCGTGGTGCCCCGGGTGCTGCGCCTGCTCTATCTCAAGGATGCCGAGATCTGCGACTACTCCCCCGACGCCGAGGAGTTGCTGCGCTTCGAGCGCACCGTGGTGGCGCTCTGGCAGGCCATCGAGCAGGCCACCGAGCGGCAGGACTTCCGCCCCCGGCCGAGTCGGCTCTGCGACTGGTGCAACCACCAGGTGCACTGCCCGACGTTCGGCGGCACCCCGCCGCCGTTTCCCGAGCGGGCCGCCGCAGCCGACCCGTTGCGCGACGCCCGGTCCCGACCGGCCACCCCCGGCGCCGACGAGTAGCGGCGGCGGATCCGCCCGGTGGGCGGAGACGTGCTCATCCGCGAGGATGAGGCGAGGTTCACCGTCGGCGACGACCGGGCGGCCCGGTGGGCGGCTAGCGTCGCGGTATGACCGAGGGAGCCGAACGGTGGTGGGTGCGCCGGCCGTTGGCCGGTGACGCCCTCTTCGCCGTCGCCCTGGTGGTGTTGGAGGTCGCCTTCGTCCTGCTCACCCCGCGCGAGTTCTGGCCCCGGCAGTTGCCGTCCGCGCTGGGCTGGAGCGTGCTGTGCGCGGCGCCGGTGGTGTTGCGCCGGGTCGCCCCGTGGCCTGCGGTGGGGGCCGCACTGGCCACCCTGGCGGTGCCGGCGCTGCTCGGGCACGCCCCGACCACCCAGAGCCTGACGTTCCTGGTGCTGACTTACACGATGGCGGTCGGCTGGCAGGTGCTGCCGGCGGTCGCCGCCACGACGCTTCTCTGGGTGCCGGTGGCGGTGCTCAACGTGCTCACCCCGGTGGACACCGGGCTCGACGTCGGCCCGGCGTACCTGGTGCTCAACAACCTGCTGACCGCGCTGCTCGCCTACGCGGTGGGTCGGGCGGTGCGGGCCCGGCGCACCTCGCTGCGGGCGCTGCGGGAGCGGGCCCGGGTGGCCGAGGAGAACCAGCGGTCGCTGGCCGAGCAGGCGGTGGCCGACGAACGGCGGCGGATCGCCCGGGAGCTGCACGACGTGGTCGCCCACCACGTCAGCGTGATGGGGGTGCTGGCCACCGGGGCACGGCGGGTGCTGCACCGGGACCTGGCCGCCGCCGACGAGGCGGTCGCCACGATCGAGGACACCAGCCGGGTCACGCTGCGGGAGCTGCGGCGGCTGCTCGACGTGCTGCGTACCGACGCGGAGCCGGCCGCCGACCTCACCCCGCAGCCCGGTCTGGCCGGCATCGCCGCGCTGGTGGAGCAGGTACGCGAGGCGGGGCTGCCGGTCACCCTGGAGGTCGCGGAGCCGGGGCCGGCGGTCGATGAGGGGGTGTCGCTGACCGTCTACCGGATCGTGCAGGAGGCGCTGACCAACGCGCTCAAGCACGCCGGGCGGGCCACCGCGACGGTCCGGTTGGGGGTCGAGGACGGTGGCCTGACCGTGGAGATCACCGACACGGGACGGGGTCCCGAACCGGGGCCCGACCGGATCGGGCACGGATTGGTCGGCATGCGGGAACGGGTCGGCCTCTACGGTGGAACCCTGCGGATCGGGCCACGACCCGGCGGCGGCTTCCGGGTGTACGCGAGAATTCCGGTGGAACCGGTCGGGACGGTCCCGGCATGACTGTGGAACGGGGACGGCAGATGGGCGAGACGCACGGCGGCGCCCCTTCCTTGGCGCAGGACGAGGGGCGGGCCTCCCCGCGCACATCGGGGCGGCCGGTGCGGATCCTGCTCGCCGACGACCAGCCGTTGCTGCGTACCGGGTTCCGGATGGTGCTGGGCACCGAGGACGACCTGGACATCGTGGCCGAGGCCGGGGACGGTCAGGAGGCGGTGGAGCTGTCCCGTCGGCTGCTGCCCGACGTGGTGCTGATGGACATCCGGATGCCCCGGATGGACGGGGTGGCCGCGACCCGGGCGATCGTCGACGCCCGGCTGCCGGTGCGGGTGCTCATCCTCACCACCTTCGACCTCGACGAGTACGTGGTGGGGGCGCTGCGGGCCGGGGCGAGCGGCTTCCTGGCCAAGGACGTGCCGGCCGAGGACCTGGTCACCGCCATCCGCACGGTGGCCGCCGGGGAGGCGGTGGTGGCGCCACGCATCCTGCGGCGGCTGCTGGACCGGTTCGCCACCGTGCTGCCGGACCCGACGGCGAGCCCGCCGAAGGCGCTGGGCACGTTGACCGAACGGGAGCGCGAGGTGCTCGTCCAGGTGGCGCGGGGGTTGTCCAACGCGGAGATCGCCGCCGCGCTGTCGGTAAGCGAGACGACCATCAAAACCCACGTCGGGCACGTGCTGACCAAGCTGCGGCTGCGCGACCGGGTGCAGGCGGTGGTGCTGGCGTACGAGTCGGGGTTGGTCCGCCCCAAGGCGTAGCCGACCGGTGGCGGGTCCGCCCCGGGGTGTACCCACAGTGAGGCCGGTGGGCCGATGGCAGCGTTGTCGTGCTCACCTACCGTGACGGAGGACGGCGCGGCGCGGTTGACCGTGACGTGACGTCAGGCTCTAGCGTCGACGCCGACACCCCAGCGCACTGCGGGGTGTGGCGCGATCGGCGGACGGCTCGGGGAGAACCCTGAGACGATCTCCGGGCCCACCCGCAGCGGGAAATCCGCGCCGGGTCAACCCACGGTCGGACGGATCCGCGCCGGACGGCACCGAGGATGGGAGCTACCCCACCGACCAGCGGGGGCGGTGGGGCATACACAGCCAGACGGAAGAGGTAGATGACGTGACCGTGACGGTAGGCCGGCAATCACCGGCCGCGGCCCGGGCGAACGACGTGTGGAAGGTGTACGGCACCGGCGAGGCGCAGGTCGCCGCGTTACGCGGGGTCAGCGCCGAGTTCGAGCGGGGCAGATTCACCGCGATCATGGGCCCGTCGGGCTCGGGCAAGTCGACGTTGATGCACTGTCTGGCCGGGTTGGACTCGGTGAGCAGGGGCACCGTGCAGATCGGCGAGACCACCGTGACCGGGCTGGGTGACTCGGGTCTGACGAAGCTGCGCCGCGACAAGGTGGGCTTCATCTTCCAGCAGTTCAACCTGCTGCCCACGCTCACCGCCCAGGAGAACATCCTGCTGCCGATGTCGATCGCCGGTCGCAAACCCGACCCGGCCTGGTACGACACGGTGATCGACACGGTGGGTCTGCGGGACCGGCTGGGGCACCGGCCGTCGCAGCTCTCCGGTGGTCAGCAGCAGCGGGTCGCCTGCGCGCGGGCGCTTGTCGCCCGCCCCGAGGTGATCTTCGCCGACGAGCCGACCGGTAACCTGGACTCCCGCTCCGGCGCGGAGGTGCTCAACTTCCTGCGCAACTCGGTACGCGAGCACGGGCAGACGATCGTGATGGTCACCCACGACCCGACCGCCGCCGCGTACGCCGACCGGGTGGTCTTCCTCGCCGACGGGCAGATCGTCTCGGAGCTGATCGAGCCGACCGCCGACACGGTGCTGGACACCATGAAGAAGCTGGACACCCCGGTCGAGGTGGCCGGCTGATGTTGCGGGCCACCCTCAAGAGTCTGCTGGCGCGCAAGGTGCGCCTGCTGTTGTCCGGCCTGGCCGTGGTGCTGGGCGTCATGTTCGTCTCGGGGGCGTTCGTGCTCACCGACACCCTGGGCCGCTCGTTCGACGCGGTCTTCGCCGACGCGTACGAGGGCATCGACGTCAACGTCGCCGGCAAGCCCAAGGTGGCGCTCGGCGAGATGCAGGGTGAGCAGGTGCCGGCGACGGTGCCGGCGGCCACTGTGCAACGGGTCCGCGAGGTCGCCGGGGTGGCCGAGGCCACCGGGGTGGTCACCACCGACGGGGCCCAGCTGATCGGCAGCAACGGCAAGGTGGTCACCTCGTTCGGGCCGCCGCAGCTCGGGGCGAACTGGCGGGGCGAGAGCGACCTGGTGAAGCTGCGGGAGGGGCGGGAGCCCCGGGCGGACGACGAGATCGTCGTGAACGCGGCGCTGGCGCAGGCGGGCAAGGTGAAGGTGGGCGACCGGGTCGGGGTGCTGACCCCGCTGTCGCCGAAGGAGACCTTCACCCTGGTCGGGGTCTTCGGTTACAGCGGTGACCGGGACTCGATCGGCGGGGTCAACGAGGTCGCCTTCACCACGCCGGTGGCCCAGCGGTTGCTGCTCGGCGCGCGGGACGTCTTCACCAACGTCACGGTCCGGGCCGCCGACGGGGTCGACGACACCGCGTTGCGCGACGACCTGGCCCGGACGCTGGGCGGCGACGTCGAGGTCAAGACCGGCGCACAGCTGTCGGCGGACGCCTCGGCGAGCCTGAAGGAGGGCCTGTCCTTCTTCAACAAGATCCTGCTCGGGTTCGCCGCCGTCGCGCTGCTGGTGGGCACCTTCCTCATCCTCAACACCTTCTCGATCATCGTGGCCCAGCGGACCCGGGAACTGGCCCTGATGCGGGCGATCGGGGCCAGCGGTAGGCAGATCATCGGCTCGGTGGTGCTGGAGGCGGTGGCGATCGGCCTGATCGCCTCGGTGCTGGGGCTGGGCGCCGGCATCGGCATCGGCGCGCTGCTGGCGTACGTCTTCGGCAACCTGGCGGGTGGGCTGACGCTGGCCGGGATCGGGGTGCCGTCCTCGGCGGTGATCGGCTCGTTCGCGGTCGGTCTGGTGATCACGGTGGTGGCGGCGCTGCTGCCGGCGCTGCGGGCGTCGCGCATCCCGCCGATCGCGGCGATGCAGGACGTCGCCAACCCGGACCGGCCCTTGACCAGGGTGACCGTGACCGGCGGCGTGATCACCGGGATCGGTGCGGTGCTGTTGTTCCTCGGGCTCAGCGGCACCGCCGACGACAACACGCTGGCCGTCATCCTGGGTGGGGTGCTGTTCGCCTTCATCGGGGTGGCGTTGCTGACCCCGCTGATCAGCCGACCGGTGGTCTCCCTGCTGGGGGCGGTCTTCGCCTGGTCGGTGCCGGGCAAGCTGGGTCGGCTCAACTCCGGTCGCAACCCGCGCCGCACGGCGATCACCGCCGCGGCGTTGATGGTCGGCATCGCCCTGGTGACCGGGGTGACGGTGATCCTGGACTCGGCGAAGGGCAGCATCGGCGCTCTGGCCCGGGACACCATCAAGGCCGAGCTGGTGATCTCCGGGGCGTCGGGTGGTTCCCGCCCGGCCAGCTTCGACCCGGCGGTGTTGGCGAAGGCGGCGGCGCTGCCCGGTGTCCAGCTCGCCGACGGCGAGTACGGCGACATGGGAATGGTCGACGGGAAGGTCACCTGGCTGGCCGCGTCCAGCGACGTGAGCGCGTTGCAGCGGATCTTCGGGGCGAAGGCCACCGCCGGTGACATCAGCCGGCTCGGCCCGGACCAGATGCTGTTCAGCTCGGACACCGCCGAGTCCCGCAACATCTCGGTCGGGTCGAAGGTGACCGTGCAGGCCTCCCGGGGCGAGCCACGCACCTACACGGTCAGCGGCATCTACCAGAGTTCCGAGCTGACCAGCCCGGTGCAGTTGCCGCCGCAGGCGGTGCAGGACTTCGCCATCCCGAAGCCCAACCAGGGGTTCGTCCAACTGGCACCCGGAACGCCGGTGGCGGGCGTACAGGCGCAGCTGGAGGCCCTGCTCGCCGACAGCCCGGAGGTGTCGGTGGCCGACCGGGAAGCGTTCATCGCGCAGCAGACCGGCCAGTTGGACAGCCTGCTCACGATGATCCAGATCCTGCTGGCGCTGGCCATCGTGATCGCGGTGCTCGGCATCGTCAACACGCTGGCCCTGTCGGTGCTGGAGCGGACCCGCGAGCTGGGCCTGCTGCGGGCGATCGGGCTGCGCCGGGCCCAGACCATGCGGATGATCACCGTGGAGGCGGTGGTGATCTCCGTCTTCGGGGCGCTGCTCGGGATCGTGGTCGGCGTCGGCCTCGGCGCGGCGGTGGTCCGGGCGCTCAAGGACGACGGCATCACCGACCTGATCCTGCCCTGGGGTCAGATGGGGCTGTTCCTGTTGCTGGCGGCCGTCATCGGCGTGGTGGCGGCGGTGCTCCCGGCGATCCGGGCGGCCCGGATCAACGTGCTGGGCGCGATCGCGCACGACTGATCCCACTCACCGCGAAGGGGGTTCCGCCGGTCGGCGGAACCCCCTTCGTCATAGCCGCGCATGCCGGCCGACACCGCAGGTGGGGCCAGCTCAGGCCGGTGGCTCGCCGAGCAGCGCCGCCAGCAGCTCCAGGTCCGCCGCGGTCAGGCTCTCCAACTGGTGTACGCCGTCGGTCGGCGGCACCGGCACCTCCGCCGGTACGGCAAGCACCGCCGCACCGGCGGCGAGCGCGCTGGCCACCCCGGTCGGCGAGTCCTCGATCGCCACGCACCGACCGATCGGGACACCCAACAACCGGGCGGCCGTCAGGTACGGCTCCGGGTGCGGCTTGGCCGAGTCCACCTCGTCGCCGCAGACCACCGCGTCGAAGCTGTCCCGCCCGAGGGTGTCCAGGGCCACCTCGACCAGCGACCGGCCGCTGGAGGTGACGAGCGCGGTGGGGATGCCGGCCGCGCGGACCGCCCGCAGCAGGGCCAGCGCGCCCGGCCGCCAGCGCAGCCCGGTGCGGAACAGCTCCAGGATCCGCGCCTGGATCCACTCGGCGCTGGCCTGCGGATCCCGCTCGGGTTGACCGAGGTCGTCGTGGAGGATGCGCATCGACGCGGCCATCGCGGTGCCGATCATCGCGCGCCGCGCCGGGCCGGTCAGGGTGCCGCCGTACTCGGCGGCCAACTCGTACAGGGCGATGTCCCAGAGCTTCTCGCTGTCGACCAGGGTGCCGTCCATGTCGAAGAGCACGGCGGCGGGGTGTGGGCTGCTCAGCGGATCCTCCTGGCGGTCGGGTGGTGGTCTCCCGGGCGATCCTGCCAGCCCGGCCGGGACCGCCCGCCGCCACGCCGCCCGGACGTGACCTGCTCCTCAGCCGAGGTTGCAGGCGTCCAGGGACTTCTCGTAGCCGCGGAAGAACCAGTCGGTGCGCTGCTCGGCGGTGCCGTGCGACCCCTCGGCGAACCACGGCTGGTCGGGGTCGTCGCCGACGGCGAGCAGCCCTTCGCGGAACTCGTCCAGGTCACCGGCGTCGAGTTTCAGGGTGCCGTCGCGGACCGAGTCACCGAGGTACGCCCCGGCCATGCAGTCGGCCTGCAACTCCTGCTGGATGGTGAAGTCGGCGCGGATGCCGAGCCGGACCTGGATGCCGTGGGCGTACTCGTGACCCAGCAGGTAGAACACGAACGCGTCACCGACCTGCCGGAACGCCGCCACCGACCAGTTGACGTCGTAGGCGATGAAGTCGCCCTGGGAGCAGTAGACCGCGTTGTTGCGGGGAAGCGCCTGCCCGGCGCAGGAGACCTCGCCCTCCCGCTGGTAGGGAACGATCCGCCGGATCGGCCGGAACTGCTGACCGGTGGCCCGGAACTGGGCGGTCCAGTACCGCTCGGCGATGGTGACGGCGTCGTCGATGTCGCTCTTGAACTCGGCCACGCTCGTGGTGCCGTCGGCGCGGGTGGTCTGCGCCTCGGGCGAGGCCGCCGGGCGGGACGACCGCTGCGGGGCCGGTTCCCGGGGCTGCTGCGGGCTACTCTCCCCCACCCCGCCGGCGGCGCAGCCGACCGCCACCACAAGCGCCGTCAGCGCGGCGACGAGTGGTCCGTGCGAGCGGCGTCGCGAGCCTGCCGTCACCGTGTGCCTCCCAGGCGTCCCGGTCCTGTGGTCGGTGCTACCCCGACCGTGGAACGATCATGCCCGGCCGGCGTCCCGTTGACCATGGGCGACCCGGATCGACCCGGCCCGACCGGTCAGGAATGCCGCTGGTTCCGGTGGACCGTCTCGCTCTGGGCGTGGTGCCGCTCCATCTCGTACCGGTGCTTTCTGGCCTGGGCGTCCTGCCCGGCCGCCCGGTCCTCGGCCCCGGCGGCGCGGGCCCGGTCGCGCCAGGCCACCCAACCGACGGTGCCCACCGTCGCCAGTGCCGCCACCCCGAGCACCACCCACATCGTCGTCATGGGACCACGATAGGTAATCGCCGCCAACCACGGCGTCCCCCGCATCGTCGGCGGTTAGCCTCGGGTCCGGTGTCCGGGTCGGCCCGGCGGCTCCGACGTCTCGGATGTCCGGCCGCGCGGCGGCCGGCCGAGAGGAGAACCCATGAAATACATGATCATGTTGTACGGCACGCAGCGCTTCTACGACGCGATGGCCGGTCGCCCCGGTGCCCAGCCGCCGATGTCGCCGGAGCAGGTCGCCGCGATGCACGCCCACATGGCGGCGGTGCACGAGGAGCTGGCCGAGTCCGGCGAGCTGGTCGACGGGCAGGGGTTGACCGCCCCGGTGCACGCCCGGCGGGTGCGGCTGCGGCAGGGCACGCCGGTGGTCACCGACGGCCCCTACCCGGAGACGCAGGAGGTGCTTGCGGGTTTCACCGTCGTCGACTGCGCCAGCTTCGACCGGGCGACCGAGATCGCCGCCCGCTTCGTCGACCCGGACGCCGAGGGCGGATACGTGGACGTGCGGCCGGTCGCCGACGGCATCGACGACCTGGACGGCTGACCGGTCATCATGGGCCCACCCGCCGTCGAGGACCTGCTGCGCGTGCTCGCGCCGCAGGTCCTCGGCGCGCTCGTCCGCCGGTACGGTCACTTCGACACCGCAGAGGACGCCGTCCAGGAGGCGCTGCTGGCCGCCGCGACGCGCTGGCCGGTCGACGGCCTGCCCGACAACCCCCGGGGCTGGTTGATCACCGTGGCCGCCCGCCGGCTGACCGACCTGCTCCGCAGCGAGCAGGCCCGCCGCCGACGGGAGGACGACGCTGGCCGGGCGGTGCCGGCCGGGCGGTGGCTCGTCCCGGCGGCCGACCATCGGGATCCGGGCGACGACAGTCTGGTGCTGCTGTTCCTGTGCTGTCATCCGGCGCTGCCGCCGGCCGCCCAGATCGCGTTGACCCTGCGAGCCGTCGGCGGGCTGAGCACCGGCGAGGTGGCACGGGCGTTCCTGCTGCCCGAGGGCACCATGGCCCGGCGGATCACCCGCGCCAAACAGCGCATCCGGGACAGCGGGCTGCCGTTCGCCCTACCCGACGCCGCCGCGCGTCAGGCCCGGCTCGACGCGGTCCGGCAGGTGCTCTACCTGATCTTCAACGAGGGGTACGCCAGCACCGCCGGCCCGCGCCTGCGCCGGGTGGAGCTGTCCACCGAGGCGATCCGGCTGACCCGGATGCTGCACCGGCTGCTCCCGGACGACCCCGAGGTGACCGGGCTGCTGGCGTTGATGCTGCTCACCGACGCCCGGGGCCCGGCCCGGGTCGGCCCGGGCGGCGAACTGGTGCCGATGGCCGAGCAGGACCGCGGTCGGTGGCGGGCCGACCAGATCGCCGAGGGGGTGGCCCTGATCAGCACGGTGCTGCCGCGCGGGGACGTCGGGCCGTACCAGCTCCAGGCGGCGATCGCGGCGGTGCACGACGAGGCGGCGAGCACCGAGGAGACCGACTGGGCGCAGATCGAGGCCCTGTACGCGGTGCTGATGCGGATCTCAGCCAGCCCGGTGGTGGCCCTCAACCACGCGGTGGCGGTGGCGATGGCCCGGGGCCCCGCCGCCGGGCTGCACCTGCTCGACGCGCTGGCCGCCGATGCCCGGATCGGCGACGACCCGAGGTGGTACGCCGCCCGCGCACACCTGTTGGAACGCTCCGGCGAACTCACCGAGGCCCGGGAGGCGTACGCCCACGCGGCCCGACTGTCGACGAACCTCCCCCGCCAGCGTTACCTGTACGGCCGGGCGGCCCGGTTGTCCGACGCCGGCTGACCGCGCGACGGCGGGGCAGCGGCCCCTGCGGTACGACAGCGGTTCCACAGTCGAGCGCGCCCCTGAGACGAACCGGTGGACGAGGTCGGGGACTCACCTGATGCCCGCGAACCGGCCCCGTCCATAGTCTTCGCCGGTGCGATCCCTCATTCGAGACAGAGTCCTCCTTGGCGCGATCAGCGGTGTGCTGCTGCTGGTGCTGCCGACCGCGCCGCCGGCCGCCGCCGCGCCCGGCACCACCCGCCCCGACACCGGTGGCGTCCTGCAACAGCTCCTCGACGCCGAGCGGGCCGCCGGTATGCCGGGGGTCTTTGCCGAGGTACGCACCGGCCGGCGGACCTGGCAGGGCGCCGCCGGGGTGGCGGACGTCGACACCGGCCGCCCGGTCCGGCCCGGGTTCCAGCACCGGGTCGGCAGCCTCACCAAGACCTTCGTCGCCACCGCGCTGCTGCAACTGGAGGCGGAACACCGGGTACGGCTCGACGCGCCGATCGCCGGTTATCTGCCGGACCTGATCCCCGGCGAGACCGGCCGGCAGATCACGGTCCGGATGCTGCTCAACCACACCAGCGGCCTCGGTGACTACCCGGAGGCCATCCTGCGGACCGTGGACGACTTCGAGGCGCTGCGGCACCGCACGTTCACCCCGCCGGAGTTGGTGAGGATCGGGCTGTCCCTGCCGGCGACCCACGCACCGGGGGCGGCGTACTCCTACTCCAACACCAACTACATCGTCCTGGGCATGCTGCTGGAACAGCTCACCGGTGAAACGGTCGCGGCCGAGGTGGGCCGGCGCATCCTGCGTCCCCTCGGGTTGCGCGACACCTACTTCCCCGGCCTCCGGACCCACATCCGTGGCCCGCACTCCCTGGCGTACGTGCCGCTGACGGACGGGACGCTCGGCGACTTCAGCGTCTACAACATGTCCTGGGGCTGGGCGGCCGGGGAGATCGTGTCGACTCCGCACGACGTCAACCGGTTCTACCGGGCCCTCCTGGCGGGTCGGCTGCTGCCACCGGCGCAGCTCGCCGCGATGCAGACGGTGGTGGCCAACCCGGCGGACCCGAGCGCCGGTTACGGGCTGGGGCTGTCCTGGGCGCAGCTGCCCTGCGGGCCGGTCTGGGGGCACACCGGCGGCGTGATCGGGCACAGCACGTACACGTTCCACCGCGCCGACGGCAGCCGCCAGGTCACCCTCGCCGAGAACCTGATCCGGTACGCCGCACCGGGTCAGGCCAGCCCGATCAACCGGGCCCGGTCGCAGTTCCTGGTCGCCGCGTTGTGCGGTACGCAGGGGGCCGTGTCGCGTCAGGCCGTCGACGCCTTCGCCGGACCGATCGGCTGAGCACGGATCCGGACGACCGCCGTCGGGCGGTGCCGGCGGGTGGGTTGTCGGACCGGCCCGCAGGCGTTCGCCGATCGGCTGGCCTGCCGCCGTTCGTGGCGGACGCACCCGCCGTCATCCGCCGTTGAGGTCCCCGATCAGGAACTCCACGAGCGGCTGGACGTGGCGGTCCGGCCGCCGCCACTCGGCCAGCAGATCCTCCCGCAGGTGCTGCTCGGCGAGCAGTTCCCCGTGCCGGTACCGCCGGATGACCGGGTGGAGCAGGGCGCTCTCTCCCGTCGGGGGCCGGTCGACGGCGGAGCTCTCATCGTGGCGGCCCCGACGCAGGGCGAGGGTGTAGCAGTGGGCGGCGTCGGCGAACCGCTCGACGGCGTAGTCCTCCGGCAGGTCCTCGTGGTGCCGGAAGTCCCCGGTGGCGTCGTCGCGGACGAAGACGTCACAGAGGTACCCAGCCTGGTTCCACAGCGCCGAACTCCAGTTGACCCGGTCGAGCATCACCTTCGCCAGCGCCGCCGGCTCACCCGGGGTCGTCGTGCCGGGCATCGGCACGTCGTCGTAGCGTTCCCGCACCATCCGGGTGAAGGTCCGCAGGTTGTACCGGAAGCCCGCGATGAAGGACGACGAGGCGTGCCGCACGTCCCGCGCCTGCGCGACGGTGCCGGCGAAGTAGAGGTCGTCGACGTTGCGCGACTGCCAGTCGGGGCGCAGTGCGGGCAGCCGGCCGTCGCGCACCAGTTCCGGAGTACAGGAGGCGTCGAACAGGGCGGTGTCCATCCTGAACCCGGTGCACCGCAGCACCTCGTGGTAGTCCAGTTCGGCGGTCCCGCCGTGGGGATGGGTGACGGAGACCCGCAATCCCCCGTCGACCGGCCGGATCGCGTCGATGGTGCAGTCGAGCACCGCGCTGGACGGGTAGCCGTCTGCGATCGCGCCGTACTGGCCCCGGACGTCGCCGGGGTGACCGGTGTCCCGGACCCACCGCACCGGCTGCCGGCTGGCCAGGTGCACCAGCGACGCCTTGCCGAGCAGGGCCGAGGCGGTCTCGAAGGCCGAGTTGCCCTTACCGATGATCAGGACCCGCCGGCCGGCGTACCGATCGGGATCGAGGTCCATCTCCTCGTACCCGGTGGCGTGCTCGATGCCCGTGATCTCCGGCACGAACGGCCTGCCCCAGCCGGTGGCCACGACGAGGCAGCGCGCCCGTACGCCACCCCGGTCGGTGCGGACGCGGAACCCGTCGTCCTCGCGGCTGATCTGCTCGACTGTGGTGCCGTAGCGGACCCGGAGCTGGTGGACCCGTTGGAACTCGGCGAGGTAGCGCACCAGGTCGTCGGCGGACGGCAGGTACTCCTCGCTGAAGTTCGCAAACAGCAGCTCCGCCGAGTCGTTGAGCAACGAGTTCCCGTCCCCCCGCAGCCGGATCTCCGGGTCGGTGCTGTCGGTGTGCACCGTGTTGGGCGAGATCAGCCGACGGTGGCGGGGGAACCGCCGGAAGAACCCGCCCGGCTCGGCACTGCGTTCGAGCGTCAGGTAGTCGGCGCCCTGCTGCTGGAGGTGGTAACTCAGCTGCAGGCCGGCGGGGCCGGCTCCGACGATGACGTACGTGTGCGCGGTGTCGACCATCGGGGAGCCCTTCGACGCGAGAGACGGTTCCCCAGACGATGGTTCGGACCATGAGACGTGTCAATGGCCGGACACGCCCGGTCACTGGTCATTCGTCACGCTGTCGGCGCGACCGGCCGGCACGGGCGACCACGACGGCGGTGGCGAGACCGAGCGCCGCCGCGCCGAGTTGCAGCAGGCCGTCGAGCAGGTCGACGAGATCGGCGAGAGGGATGGTGTCCACGGTGGCCTCCGGGGGAGTCTGTCCCCGCCGTCCGCGCGGTGCGGAGGCGCCCCCCGGAGCCGGCGGCGACAGCCACGGGCACCGTCACGATTATGGCACCGCGCGCCGAACTCCGGCACCCCTGTACCGACAGGCATCGCCGGCCCACTGCGGCGATCAGCGCGTCAGGGGGATCCGCCGGGGGCGCACCGTGCGGTGGCTGATGCGCCACCCGTCGTCGCCGCGTACGACGGTGTCCTCGTAGGTCACGCTGCCGACGGTGCCGTCCACGGTGATGCCGATGCCCTTCGACAGCGCGTGCACCCGGTCCTCGGCCACCGCGGTGAGCACGATGTTGGTGACGTGGTGGGCGACGGGGTTGCCCGCACCCAGGGCGAGCGCGGCGTCCCGCAGCATGGCGAGCCCGACGAGCACGCCCCCGCCGAGGGCCGTGACGTCATAGACCACATCCGCCGTGAACAGCTCCGGCATCCGGTCGAACTCGCCGCTGTCGGTGAGGTGGCCGTGCCGGTTGATCAGATCCGTGATGGCCGTACGGTCCTCCGCGGTCAATGTCATCGCATCAACCGACGATCTGCGCCAGCGTGGATTTCGGTCGCTGCCCGCATTCGTAGTCCGCGTTCTGCAGGATGAACGCGTCACCCGCCCGGTCCGCCTTTCCCGCCTCCAGGTAGAGCCTGCGCATGGTCTCCTTGCGGGTGGCATCGTCCTTGGACAGGTATTCGGTGCAGGTGCTGCTCTCGCTCAGGCCCGTACCGCCCGAGGAGTCGCCACCGACGCTGACGTAGATCGCCCGACCGGCGAAGAACAGCGCGACGACCGCCACCACGGCGATCAGGATGCCACCGAAATTGATCTTGTTGCCCTGGTGGCCGTAGTTGTACCTGTCCCCCTGCTGGGCCTCGCCGGAGAGGATGTTGGTGGGCGAATTCACGGTGTTTCCGAATGACACCGATGCATTCCCGTCGACGGCCTTCTCGGCAATGCGGGAGACGGTGGCCCGGAACTGCGGGTCGGCCGCCAACTCGTGCGCGAGTGCGGCCCGGAACCGCCGCTGGATCGCGGTGTTGGTGGGATCCTCCTCGAACGCTTCGAGCGCCGGGCGCTCACCGGCCGTGCGCATCTGAGCGGCCACCAGGTCGTACAGTTCCTCGCCGGCCTGCGCTCCCACCCCTTGAAGCGTTCCCTGCGCGAGTGCGGCCAGCAGGCCGATTGCATCGGATGCGAGCGAACCCGGTTCCACGTGTTGTCCTTTGGCGAGAGTGACGGACCGCCAAGGTAGCCGATCAGGTGCCGGGCGCTCACTATCCGAAACCTGACATCGGCTCCAGGAAGGACGACCACCGATCAGGAAGGCGGGACCGCACGTCGCTTGAGCGCGGAAGTGAAGCTGACCCAGGAAGCACCGGCGAAGGCGAGGGTGGGACCGTGGCGATCCTTGGAATCGCGGACGCCCACCCCGCTCTCGCCGAACCGCACCTCGATACAGTTGGCGTTGCTGGAGCTGCGGGACGACTTGAACCAGTCACGACGAGAGGTGGTCACATCATCTCCTTGGCGATCCGGCGGATCAGGTCGACCGAGTCGTCCGAGCCTAACGCCAACTCGCGGGTCTCGGCGAAGGTGACCACGTAGTCGGTCACCCGGATCGACTGGTCGATGATGTCGATGGAGGTCAGGTTCTCCTGCCAGACCAGGTCCGGCAGCCGGGGCGACGGGAACGACAGCACCTCGAACGGGCCACCGAATGCCGGGTGGGCCCCGACGGTGAACGGGAGCACCCGGATCTCGATCTGCCCGGGTCGCTCGGTGGCCAGCCGGACGAGATGGTCGAGCTGGGCACGCATCACCTCCGGGCCGCCGACCTGCTGGCGCAGCGCGCCCTCGCTGAGCACCGCGCTGATCCGCAGCGGGTGCGCGCCGTCGAGCCGGGCCTGCCGGGCCATCCGGACGGCGACCCGCCGGTCCACCTCGGTCAGTCGGATCGTGGTGGTGCCGCCCCGGATCACCGCGCGGGCGTACTCCTCGGTCTGCAACAGGCCGTGTATCGCCTCCGGGTGGAAGCTGCGGATGTGGTCGGCGCCGGCCTCGTAGCCGAGGAAACGCAGGAACTCCGCCGGAAAGAGCTGCGAGTACTCGTGCCACCAGCCACGCCGGGCCGCCCCGGCCCGCAACTGCTCCAACTCGGCGGCCTCCTCCGGCTCCAGCTCGTACGCCTCGACGATCTGGGCCAGCCGTCGGGCCGGCAGCTTGACCCGCCCGGCCTCCACACCGGAGACGTACGCCTGGATGATGCCGATCGCGCGACCGGCCGCCGCGGCGGTGAAGCCGACCTCCTCGCGGCGCTGGCGCAGGCGCATGCCCAACTCCCATGCCTGCACCACCGGTGAGGACGCCAACTGCGCCAACCCTTCTCGACCGTCGAACGATGCCGAGGACCCTGCGGACATGACCACTCCTCCCGCCACCAACATTGACGATGAGTATTCAGGCCGACACACTTGATATCAAGCACTCTCGGGTGCATCCTCGAAAACACACCGACAACACCAGGGAGGAACGGCCATGGAACAGGTGGGTCGCTGGGTGTACCAGCAGGAGCGGGTTCCGCACGCGTTCTCGCTGTGCCGGGTGCTCGACGCGGGCACCTTCGAGCAGTCCTACGACCTGCTCGGCGTCGTCCAGGTCACCGTCGACCGCCGTTTTCCGGAGAAGCTGCCCGCCAACCTCCGGCCGTGGGCGCTGGCCACCCTGGCCGCCTGCGGGTACGGCTTCGGCCGCTTCCACGCCGCGTTCGGCACCCTCGACGAGGACGGTGAACCGGACCGGTCCATCAGCGAGGAGTACATCGACTGGTCCGGCACCGGGGTCCTTGCCCCCGCAGCGGAGGTGTAGCGCGACGGCAGGCCGCCGGTCGCGGCGGTCAGAGCTGCCCGGGGTAGAAGCCGTACCGGGCCAGTGGTTCGACGATGTTGCGTTCCTCGTACGACAGGTGGGACAGCAACGTGTCGGTGAGCAGGTCCACCGCCTGTTGGAGCCCGGCGAGCCGCCCCGGGTCCCCGATCAGCGCGACGAGCGCCCGGTCGACGCCCTCGACGACGTCGTGGATGACGACGTGTTCCTGCTCCAGCCGGTCGATCACCGGCGTCAGCCCCGGGTCGGCCCGCCGCAGGTGCGGGAAGATCGCGTCGTCCTCCAGCCCGTGGTGCTGGGTCACCATCGTGCAGTACGCGGCGCAGTACGCCCCCAGCGTCCAGTTGTTCTGCCGCATGGTCATCCGGTTGAGCACCCCGCGGGCGTCCCCGGCGGAGAGCACCCCCTGCCGGACCTGGTCGAGCAGGTCGCGTACCTGGCTCAGCTCCTGACGCAGGTGGTCGTGGACGTCGACGAGGTGCCCACCGGCGGCCTGCGCCTGCGGGGAGTAGACGTGCCCGGCCGGGGCGGGCGGAGCGACCGGCCGGGTCGACTCGTCCCAGAGGCGGTGGTCGCTGTGTCGTACCCCGGGATCGGGGGTCGGGGTCACCGCGAGCCCCGCAATGCCGCCGGTCCGGGCGACCTCGCGCTGCTCCCCCGCCGGTCCACCCGGGACCGGCGTCTCCGGGCCGGCCGTCGGCGTGGCCGGCTTGGGCGCGGTCGACCCGGCCCGCTCGGCGGCGACCAGTTCGCGGACGGCGGGGGCGACCTCCTGGGCGAACAGCTCGATGCTGGTCGGGTCGTCGGCGCCGAGGATGAACCCGGAGGTGCCGTGCTCCAGCACCAGCTCGGTCAGCTCCCGCACCCACTGCTGCGGCGGACCGTCGAGGAACCCCGCGCCGGTGCGGGTGAACCGGCCGGAGATGTTGAGCAGCCGCCGCACCTCGGCGGGGTCCCGCCCGGCCGCCGTCGCGCCCTCGTCGACGAGCGCGTTGAGGTCGGCCAACTCCCCCGGCCCCTTCGGCAGGTAAGCAAGCGACGGCAGCCAGCCGTCCGCCGTCCGGCCGACCAGCCGCAACAACCTCGGCTTGTACGCGCCGACCCAGATCCCCACCGGGTGCGCCGGGGCGGGACCGCGCTTCGCGCCGACCACCCGGTAGTGCTCACCGTCGACCCGTACCCCGCCACGCCGGTCGGCGGCCCACACCTCGCGGATGATCCGGATCGCCTCGTCCAGCGCGTCCACCGCCTGCCCGGGGGCGAGCCGCCGGCCGCCGTTGGCCTCGATGGCGTCCCAGAACGCGCCCGTGCCGAGGCCGAGTTCGACCCGACCGCCGCTGAGCAGGTCCAGGCTGGCGACGCTGCGGGCCAGCACCACCGGCTGCCGCAACGGCAGGTTGAGCACGTTGCCGGCCAGCCGGATCCGGCTGGTCGCCGCCGCCAGGTAGGACATCAGCGTCCAGCTGTCGAGGAAACCCGGCTGGTAGGGGTGGTCCTGGAAGGTGACCAGGTCCAGGCCCACCTGCTCGCAGAACCTGGCGCGGGCGACGACCTGCTCCGGGCGCCGGGCGTCGGGGGTGAGGAAGCCGCCGAACAGCAACTCGTGTCCGTAGTCGGTCATGACGCTGCCGTCACCTGATCCCCTCGTCGCCTGTGCGCGCGTTCCCCGGCGGGGTGCCGACCACGGCAGGGTGCCGAGGCGACCGTGCCACCGTAGCGCCGACCGACTGCCCGGTACCGGGCAGTCGCGCGATATCCGGACTGTCGCTCGGGCCGTAGGTGACGGAGGCGGACGTCGGCGTACGCGCCGGTGGCCACCGCCGCAATCATGAGAGAGGGCACGGCAGGCGAGCGTCGTGACCCTGGTGTCCGTGCCGCCTCCGGTGCGGCCCACCGGTCAGCGTGGCAGGGCCACCGGCCGTCCGGGTGCGGCCGCCCGGCCCGGCCCGGCCGGCGGGTTCGCGAAGGCGCGCAGGAAGGTGTCGATTCCAGCGGCCACCGCACGCTCCAGGTCGTCGGGGTCGACCGGGCGGGTGCCGAGGGCACTCATCGCGGGCAGTTCGTCGGTGAGCAGGGCGACGAACTGCCGGGCGGCCCGGATCGGGTCCTCGATGGTCAGGTAACCCGCGTTGGCGAGCCTCGCCAACCGCCCCGCCAGCGCCTCGGTCGCCTGGTTGGGCCCGCTGTCCAGGACGGCGTCGAACAGATCGGGAAACCGGCCGATCTCGGCGTGCAGCAACCGGCGCAGCGCCGAGGACTGCTCGTCGACGAAGCACTCGGCCAGCCGCAGGCCGACGGTGTTCAGATGATTGCGCAGGTCCTGCGGATCGGTGGGGAAGGTCTGGAGCGCAGCCAGGGTCTTGGCGTTCGAGCGGGCCGCGATCTCGGCGAGGACGTGGCGGAACAGGTTCTCCTTGCCACCGAGGTGGTTGTAGATGGTCGGTTTGGCCACGCCGGCCTCGGCCGCGATCACGTCGATGCTGGCCTGGCCGTAGCCCTCACGGGCGAAGACGCGCAGCGCCGCCCCGATGATCGCCTGCCGTTTGTCCAGCCTGCCGCGCGGTGCGGTCGGGGTCTCGCCGTCAGTCATGTCGCCATGCTACCGTCCAGTGCGTCAAAATGAACTGGCCAGTTCAATCTAACGAACCGATCCGACCAATCCGGAGACGGCCATGACCCCACCCCAGTCCGACCGACTTGACGCCCCGCTACTGCGCCTGCTCGGCGTGATGGTGCTCGGCGGCGTGATGTCCTACTTCGACGCGACGATCATCAACGTCAGCGTCGAGACCCTGACCGCCCGGTTCAGCACCTCACTCGGCACGATCTCCTGGGTCGCCACCGGCTACCTGCTCGCCGTGGCGGTCGCCATCCCCCTGGCGGGCTGGTCCGTGGCCCGCTTCGGCGCGAAGCGGGTCTGGCTGACGGCCCTGACCCTGTTCCTGGTCGGCTCGGCCCTGTGCGCGCTGGCCTGGGACGTCGGCAGCCTGATCGCGTTCCGCGTGCTCCAGGGCTTCGCCGGCGGCCTGCTCGAACCCATCATGCTCACCGTCGTCGCCACCGCCGCCGGTCCCGGCCGGATGGGCCGGGTGATGGGCCTGATCTCGATCCCGATCACCCTGGGGCCGGTCCTCGGCCCGATCGTCGGCGGCCTGATCCTGCAGAACCTGACCTGGCAGTGGATCTTCCTGGTCAACGTGCCGATCGCGCTGCTGGCCATCGTGCTCGCCGTGGTGGTACTCAGGGACGAACGACCCGCACCGGGCAATGCCCCGCCCCTGGACGTGCTCGGCGTGGCACTGCTCTCCCCCGGCTTCGCCGCCCTGGTCTACGCCCTGTCCCAGGCGGGGACCGCCGGCTTCGGTGCCACCCGGGTCGTGCTCGGGATCGTGCTGGGCGTGCTCCTGACCGGCGGGTACGTCGCCCACGCGCGGCGCACCGCGCATCCGCTGATCGACCTGCGCCTGTTCGCCAGCCGGGGGTTCAGCTCGAGCGTGGTGACCATGTTCCTGCTCGGCAGCATGCTGTTCTCGCTGCTGTTCCTGCTTCCGCTGTTCTACCAGCAGGTACGCGGTGAGAGCGTCCTCGCGGCCGGCCTGCTGCTCATGCCGCTGGGGCTGGGGACGATGTTCGGGATGCCGATCGCCGGCAAACTCGCCGACAGGTTCGGCCCCCGGGGACTCGTACCGGCCGGGGCGGTGCTGATCGGGTTCGGCGCCCTGGTCTACACCGGGGCGGACCCGGCCACCTCGCAGGTGCTGCTCACCGCCGCCCAGCTGGTGACCGGGTTCGGCATGGGCCTGGTCGGCGCGCCGACGATGGGCGCGGTCTACCGGACCGTGCCCGCCGAGGCCATCGGCGGGGCGACCGGCACGCTGTTCATCCTCAACCAGATCGGCGCGTCCCTGGGCGTCGCGATGGTGGCGCTCATCGTGCAGAGCGGCCTCACCGACGGCCGTTCCCCCGCCGACGCCTTCGACGGCGCGTTCTGGTGGACCGTCGCCGGGGCCGTGATCGTCGCCCTGGCGAGCCTGTTCCTGCCGGGCCGCCCGCAGCCCGTCGCCACCAGCGTGCCCGCACACGCCTGACCCCGCAGCGGCGGGACGATCACGACTGGCGGATGTTGCGGCTGCTTGCGAGGCTAGGAGCCGTGTATGACTACGACCTGTTGGTGCTGGGCTCCGGGCCCAGCGGTCAGAAGGCGGCGATCGCCGCCGCCAAGCTCGGTAGGCGGGTCGGGATCGTGGACCGCCGCGACATGATCGGTGGGGTGTGCATCAACACCGGCACCGTCCCCTCCAAGACACTGCGGGAGGCCGTGCTCTACCTGACCGGCCTGAGCCAGCGGGACCTCTACGGCAGCAGCTACCGGGTCAAGGAGGAGATCACCGTCGCCGACCTGGCCGCCCGCACCCAGCACGTGATCGAGCGGCAGACCGACGTGATCCGCAACCAGTTGGCCCGCAACCGGGTCGCGCTGATCACCGGCACCGGCCGGTTCGCCGACCCGCACTCGGTCTGGGTGGACGCCGGCTCCGGGCACGACACCCGGATCACCTTCGACAAGGCCGTCATCGCCGCCGGCACCCGGCCGGCCCGGCCGGACAGCGTCGACTTCGACGACCGGACGATCGTCGACTCCGACGGGGTGATCAACCTCGAGGCCGTGCCGCGCAGCATGGTCGTGGTCGGCGCCGGCGTGATCGGCATGGAGTACGCCTCCATGTTCGCCGGCCTGGGCACGAAGGTGACGGTGGTGGAACGCCGCGACCGGATGCTCGACTTCTGCGACGAGGAGATCATCGAGTCGCTCAAGTACCACCTGCGCGACCTGTCGGTGACGTTCCGCTTCGGCGAGGAGGTCGCCGCGGTGGAGAAGCACCAGAACGCCGCGCTGTGCATCCTCAAGAGCGGCAAGAAGATCGTCGCCGACACGGTCATGTACTCCGCCGGCAGGCAGGGGCAGACCGACGACCTGGCCCTCGACGCGGCGGGCCTGGAGGCCGACAAACGCGGCCGGATCTCGGTCGACGAGCACTACCGCACCAGCGTGGAGCACATCTACGCGGTCGGCGACGTGATCGGCTTCCCGGCGCTGGCGTCCACCTCGATGGAGCAGGGCCGGATGGCCGCGCAGCACGCCTGCGGCGAGCCGTCCCGCGAGCTCCAGGAGTTGCAGCCGATCGGCATCTACACGATTCCGGAGATCAGTTTCGTCGGCAAGACCGAGGAGGAGCTGACCAACAGCTCCACCCCGTTCGAGGTCGGCATCGCCCGCTACCGCGAGCTGGCCCGGGGGCAGATCGTCGGCGACTCGTACGGCATGTTGAAGCTGCTCGTCTCCCCGCAGGACGGCCGGCTGCTCGGGGTGCACGTGTTCGGCACCGGCGCGACCGAGATCGTCCACATCGGGCAGACGGTGATGGGCTGCGGCGGCACGGTCGACTACCTGATCGACACGGTCTTCAACTATCCGACCCTGTCCGAGGCGTACAAGGTCGCCGCCCTGGACGCGGTGAACAAGATCCGCAACATCACCCGGATCGACGGCTGACCGGTCCCCCGACGGGACGGGACTCCGCGCCGCTACGGCGCGGGGTCCCCGGCGGGCGAGGTGACTCACGGCGGTGCCGGCAACTACGCTCGACGGGTAGTCCGCCGCCGATCGACAGGGTCCGCCTCGTGATGCCGAACAGTCCGACAGTGGACGGGCAGTCGCCTGGTGACAGCCGCCGCCGGAGCCTGGGGACGTTGCTCCGGCGGGTGCACCTCGGCGGCCCGGTGTCGCGCGCCGGGCTGGCCGAGTGGCTGGGCGTCAACCGCAGCACCGTCCTGGCGCTCACCACGGAACTCGTCGCGGCCGGCCTGGTGCACGAGGGCTTTCCGGAGCTGACCGGCCGGGCCGGACGACCGTCCCTGGTGGTCCGGCCGGCGTCCGACCGGGTGTACGTGCTCGCCTTCGACATCGCGGTGGACCGGCTGGTGGCCGCCCGGGTGGGGCTGGGTGGCCAGATCCAGCAGCGGCGGGAGGCACACCGGGCCCGCGCGGGCGTCGACCTGGACACCGTGGTCCGGGTGCTGGCCGACTTCGGCCGTCAACTGCACCGGACGGCGGCACCGGGGGCGGTCTGCGTCGGGATCGGCGCGTCGTACTGCGGCATGATCCGACCCGGGGACGGGATGGTGCGGTTCGGCCCGGACCTGGGCTGGGTGGACCAGGCGTTCGGCGCGGAGCTGGAGCGTCGGCTCGATCTCGGGCTGCCGGTCCTGGTCGGCAACGAGGCCCACCTGGGCGCGCTGGCCGAGCACCAGCGCGGCGTGGGCGTCGGGGTACGGAACCTGGTCTACCTGCACGGCGACGTCGGGGTCGGCGGCGGGATCATCGTGGGCGGCGAGCTGCTCGGCGGCGACGGCGGGTACGGCTCCGAGGTCGGTCACATGCTCGTCAACCCGTACGACGGACGACCGTGCGGGTGCGGTTCGCGCGGCTGCCTGGAGGCGGAGGTCGGCGAGCGGGCGCTGCTCGACGCGGCCGGTCGACCCGCCGACCTGATCGGCCGGGACGCGGTCCGCGAGGTGGTCGAGGCCGCCGGTCGCGGCGAACCGGCGGCCCGCGACGCACTACGGACCATCGGCGACTGGCTGGGCATCGGGGTGGCGAACGTGATCAACCTGTTCAACCCCGGCATGGTGATCTTCGGTGGCATGCTGCGGGAGGTGTACCGGGGTTCGGCGGTGCACGTCCGGGACCGGATCGCCGCGAACGTCCTGCCGGTCTCGCGCACCCGGGCGCAACTGCGGGTCTCCGCCCTCGGTGACGACGCCACAGTGGTCGGCGCGGCGGAGCTCGGCTTCGCCCGGCTGCTCGCCGACCCGCTGGGCGTCCGGGTCGGCTGAGCGCCCGGCCGGCCGGAAAACCGGTTGGCGTACCCGGTCCGCCGGGGCAGGCTGGTGGACATGACGTTCTGACGGACACCCCACCCGCACCCGTAGGCCCACGACGCCCCGGTCGCGTCGTCGTGCCCTCGCGCCGTCCGTCCATCCCGTTCCGGAAGAGAGCGTCCGTGTCCGAGCACCCCCCACGGCAGGGTTCCCTGCCGCCGTCGACCATGGCCACCGTCACCGTCTTCGCCTCCCCCGAGAGCTGGATCGAGTCCGACGCCGTCCGGCAGTGCCACCAGGTGGCCGCCCTCGACGGCATGCGCCACGTCGCCGCCATGCCCGACCTGCACCCGGGCAAGGGTGCCCCGATCGGCGCCGCGATGTCCTCCACCGTGCTCTACCCACACCTGGTGGGCTCCGACATCGGGTGCGGCATCGCCGTCTTCCCGATCAGCCTCAGGCGGGTCGTACCCGAGCGGCTCGCCGCGCGGTTCCCCGACCTCGACCGGGCGCTGGCCCCCGGGCGGGACGCCGACGATCCGGCCTGGGCCGTCGCGGCCGGCGATCCGCCCGCCGGTCATGTCGAGGGCCTCGGCACGGTCGGTCGGGGCAACCACTTCGTGGAACTCGCCCGGATCGAGACCGTGTTCGCGGCGGACCACGCGGCCCGGCTCGGGCTCACCGCCGGTGACCTCGTGCTCGTCGTGCACAGCGGATCCCGGGGCCTGGGCGAGCGGATCCTGCGGGCGCACACCGAGGTCCACGGGGCGGGGCCGGCCCCCGATCCGGCCGACTACCTGGTACGGCACGACCAGGCCGTCCGCTGGGGTGCGCTCAACCGGCGGTTGCTGGCCGCCCGGGTCGCCCACGCGCTGGGGGCCGAGCCCACCGCACCGGTCGTCGACCAGTGCCACAACCTGGTCGAGGTCCGCGACGGCTGCTACCTGCACCGCAAGGGCGCGGCCCCGGGCGACGGCCGCGACGTGCTGGTCGCCGGCACCCGGGGCACCCGCTCCTACCTCGTCGCCGGCCACGCGGGGCCGGCGGCCAACCATTCCGTGGCCCACGGCGCGGGTCGCAAGATGTCCCGCGCCGACGCGCTGCGTCGGGGTCGGGCCAAGCACACCGTCGAGGAGTTGCGGCGTACGCCTGTCGGCTCGCTCGTGGTGTGCGGCGACCGGCAGTTGCTCTTCGAGGAGGCGCCGACGGCCTACAAACGCATCGAGCAGGTGCTCGCCGACCTGGTCGGCCACGACCTGGCCACCCCCGTGGCCAGCACCGTCCCGCTTGTCACCTACAAGACGCCCGACCTCGGGTCCGGTCCCCGACCGGCCCGCCGGGACGAGCGCCGACGGCGAGGTCGGTGATGAGCGTCCACCTGCTGCTGTCCGCCGGGCGGGGTCCGCAGGAGTGTGCCTGGGCGGCGGCCCGGCTCCTGGACCGGCTGGAGGCCGACGCCGTCCGGCACCGGGTGACCACCCACCGGGTCGGGACCGTCGCCGGGGACCGGCACGCCACCTACCGCTCGGTCCTGGTGCGGCTCACCGGGGCCGACGTGGAGACGTTCACCGCCGGGTGGACCGGCACCCTGTGCTGGCAGGCGCCCAGCCCCTACCGGCCCACGACGGGTCGCCGGAACTGGTACGTCACCGCCCGGCCGTGCCAGGTGGACATCCCGACCACGACGTTCACCGAGGCCGACGTGCACATCGTCGCCTGCCGCACAGGTGGTCCCGGCGGCCAGCACCGGAACAAGGCAAGCACGGCGGTACGGGCGACCCACCGTCCCTCGGGTCTCGTCGTCGTGGTCGACACCGAACGGCAGTTCAGCCTCAATCGCGCCGTCGCGCTGCGGTTGCTGCGGCAACGTCTCGCCGACGGCGACGAGCGGGCCGGCCGCGCCGTCACCGCCGCCCGCCGGCGCATCCACGACGAACTCGTCCGGGGCGACGCCGTCCGGATCGAACGCCCGCACCAGCCCGAAGGGCCAGCGTCGGCGACCGGGGCGCGGGTCAGGAGCCGTCGCGCAGGTCGGCCAGGCGGTCGCGGGTGAAGCGGATGTCGTCGAAGACGACCCGGCAACCGTCACCGGTCGGCGACTGCGCCTCGAAGCCGATCGTGGCGGCGGTGGCCGCGCCGTCGACGGCGAAGAACCGGATCATCCGCCACGTCGTGCCGTCGAGCGAGGCGTGGTACGCGAAGGCGTGGTCGATCCGGGACACCCGCAACCACACCGTACGGCCGTCGACGACGAAGGCGTTGGCGTCGTCGGCGACCCCCCGGGCGACCACCGAGACGATCATCGGCTCGCCGTCGGGGGAGAACTCGAAGCAGAGCTTGCCCCAGTGCCGCTCGTCGACCCAGAACAGCAGCACCCCCGCGTCGTAGGTCGCGGCGAACTCGACGGTGACCCGGGCGCTGAGCTGGAAGTCGCCGTCCGGGGGGAGGCCGAGCAGGGTCGCCGCGTTGAGCATCGACTCGGCGTTGAGCGGGTCGCCCGCTCCCGGGTCGAGGAAGATGTCGCTGTGCGGGGCCGCCGCGACCGTCACCGTGCCGGTTGCCGCGGCGACCGTCCACGCCGTCTCGGGGTACGGCGTCAGGGCGAACGGCAGGCCCGGCACGGTCCAGGTGGTGGTCATGTCGTCTCCAGGTGAGGTGCTGAATGATCAAACTACCAACCGGGCCGGGCCGATGGTGCGGCCGGACCGGCCGGTGTTCCGCGCCGGTGGGAGCCGGCGTCGCACCGGTACCGGGCGCTGCCGGGTGCGACGCCTAGGGTGAGGGCATGACTGAGCGAGGCCTGACCCTGATGGCGGTGCACGCGCACCCCGACGACGAGGCGACGAGCACCGGTGGCGTGCTGGCCCGGTATGCGGCGGAGGGCATCACCACCGTGCTGGTGACCTGCACAGACGGTCGGTGCGGCGACGGTCCCGGCGGGGTCAAGCCGGGCGATCCGGGGCACGATCCGGCCGCCGTGGTGGCGATGCGGCAGGAGGAGCTGGAGGCCAGCTGTGCGGCGTTGAAGGTCACCCACCTGGAGACCCTCGGTTACGCCGACTCCGGGATGATGGGCTGGCCGAACAACGACCTGCCCGGCGCGTTCTGGACCACGCCGGTGGTGGAGGCGGCCGACCGGTTGGCGGAGCTGATCCGCCGCTACCGGCCGGACGTCGTGGTCACCTACGACGAGAACGGGTTCTACGGCCACCCGGACCACATCCAGGCCCACCGGATCACCATGGCCGCCGTCGCGATGACCGACATCCCGGCGAAGGTCTACTGGACCACCGTGCCGCGTAAGGCGTTCGCGGAGTTCGGCCGGGCGATGAAGGAGATCGGCGTCGAGTGGGCCGAGCCGGACGCGGCGGACGAGCCGGGGCCGCAGCTCGGCCTGCCCGACGACGAGATCACCACCTGGGTGGACACCAGCAGTCACGGCGCGCAGAAGTTCGACGCGCTGGCCGCCCATGCCAGCCAGACCGAGAACATCTTCTTCCTGCGCCTGGGCCGGGACCGGTTCGTCGAGCTGATGGGCCTGGAGACCTTCGTCCGGGTCCGCGACACCACCGGGGCGGCGCTGCCCGAGGACGACCTGTTCGCCGGCCTGCGCTGACCACGACCCGGATTGTTGCCGGGGTGTTCCGTCCTTAACGGGGACGGAACACCCCGGGCACAACTCATCGGTCATAGCATTCCTGGGATGGGCAAGTCGGTATGAATATCCATCGACAGTTGTCTTCCCAGACTCCTCACCGCCGACGATGATCTCGCTATCGATGGATGCGAAAGCATCTCGGATTGGGGAGGTCAGTTTGAGATCAGCCCTAGCGCTGGCCGGCGTCACCATGCTGGTCGGCAGCGGTCTCGTGGTCACCACCACGAGCGTGTCCGCAGCCCCACCGTCCACCCCCGGGCCGGCGCTGGTCGCCGCCGCCGACACCGCCCTCAAGGATCACGCGGGAGCCGTCAGGTCCTCGGCGAAGGACCGCTACGCCGTGCACAGCAGCAGGCGGGACGCCAAGGGGGGCGGCGCGGTCCGCTACACCCGCACCTACGACGGGCTCCGCGTCTACGGCGGTGACTTCGTCATCCGCACCGAGGCCGACGGTGACTACGCCGGCAGCTCGGTCGGCCTGGCCGCCCCGCTGACCCTCGCCACCACCCCGAAGGTCAGCGCCGCGAAGGCCCGCAAGGCCGCGATCGCCGAGTTCTCCGGCAAGGTCACCGGCACCGGGGCGGCGGAGCTGTTCGTCGACGCCAGCAGCGGCACCGGCCGACTCGCCTGGGAGACCGTCGTCACCGGTTGGGCCCCGGACGGGCAGACCCCCTCCAAGCTGCACGTGATCAGCGACGCGCTCACCGGCACCCGGATCGGCTCGTACGACGAGATCGAGTCCGTCGTCGGCACCGGCAACAGCGTCTACGCCGGCCCGGTCGCGATCGACACCACCCAGTCCGGCTCGACCTACAGCCTGATCGACCCGACCCGGGGCAACGGTCGGACCTGCGACATGAACAACGGCACCTCGACCTGCACGACCTTCACCGACGCCGACAACGTGTGGGGCACCGGGGCGGCGTCCAACCGGCAGTCCGCCGCGGTCGACGCGCACTTCGGCGCGGCCACGACCTTCGACTACTTCACCGAGGTGCACGGCCGCAACGGCATCTTCGGCAACGGCACCGGCGTGCCGAGCCGGGTGCACTACGGCAACGCCTACGTCAACGCCTTCTGGGACGGCGCGCAGATGACCTACGGCGACGGCGCGGGGAACGCCAAGCCGCTTGTCGCGCTCGACGTCGCCGGTCACGAGATGTCCCACGGCGTCACCGAGAACGTGGTCCCCGGTGGCCTGACCTACTCGGGCGAGTCCGGCGGGCTGAACGAGGCCACCAGCGACATCTTCGGCAACATGGTGGAGTTCTACGCGAACACCCCGGTCGACCCGGGTGACTACCAGGTCGGCGAAAAGATCAACATCAACGGCAACGGCACCCCGCTGCGCTACATGTACAACCCGACGCTGGACGGCTCGTCGCACGGCTGCTGGTCGAGCAGCACCAACAGCCTCGACGTGCACTACTCCTCCGGGGTGGCCAACCACTTCTTCTTCAACCTGGCCGAGGGCTCCGGGGCCACCCCGTACGGCACCTCGCCGCTGTGCGGCTCGGCCCCGCCGGTGACCGGGATCGGCCGGGAGAAGGCGGAGAAGATCTGGTTCCGCGCGTTGGACGCGTACTTCGTCTCGAACACCCGCTACGTGAACACCGCCCAGCCGACCAACACCGCGCGGCTGCACACCCTGTCGGCCGCCACCGACCTGTACGGCCTGTGCAGCACCGAGTACAAGGCGGTGATGGCCGCCTGGACCGCGGTGAACGTGACCGGCACCGAGTCGTGCGCCGCCAACGACTTCTCCGTCGCGGTCACCCCGGCGACGCTGACCCTCGACCCGGGCACCTCGGGCACCGCCACGGTCTCCACCACAGTCGTCCGGGGCACCGCCGAGACGGTCACCTTCTCGACCGGCCCGCTGCCGGCCGGGGTGACCGTGTCGTTCGCGCCGTCGTCGGTCACCGCGGGTGGCTCGACCACGGTCACTGTCAGCGCCGCCGCCACTGCCGGCAGCGGCACGGTGGCGATCACGGTGGTGGGCACCTCGCCCTCGATCGCCCGGACGGCCACCCTGAACCTGACGGTGAACGGGTTGCCGGGCTGCAACGGCACGAACGGGACCGACGTCCCGATCGCCGACAACTCGACTGTGGAGAGCGCGATCGTGATCAGCGGCTGCGCGGCGACCCCGTCGACCGCGAGCAAGATCGAGGTGCACATCGTGCACACCTACATCGGTGACCTGGTGGTCAGCCTGGTCGCCCCGGACGGCAGCGTGTACACGCTACAGAACCGCTCCGGTGGCAGCGCCGACAACATCGACCAGACGTACACCGTGAACCTCTCCTCCGAGACCGCGAACGGGACCTGGCGGCTGCGGGTCCAGGACACGGCGAGTCTCGACACCGGTTACCTCAACAGTTGGAGCCTGAACCTCTGACCTACGCGGCGTGAGCGGGCCATCCGGGTTTCCCGGATGGCCCGCTTCGCGTGGTCCGTAGCACCACCGCACCCCGCTATAGTCATGACCGTCGATTGGTGTCGCCGTCGGTGACGCCGCACCCGCATCCCCACCACCCCACCACCGAGGAGGTCCGGATGACTCCGTACCGCTCCCGCCTGCGAGCCTGGGCCGTCGCGTTCCTCGCGGCGGTCGCCCTGCCCGCCGCCCTGCTCGGCCCGCCGGCACCCGCCTCGGCCGCGAACACGTTGACCATGCTCGGCGCGGACGTCTCCTCCGTGCAACGCAGCCTGGACCTCGGCGCGCGGTACTACGACGCCGCCGGCACCGCCCGCGACCCGCTCGACATCCTCAAGGGCCTCGGCGTCAACTACGTCCGGCTGCGGGTCTGGAACAACCCGGCCAGCGGCTGGAACAACAAGGCGAAGGTGCTGGCGTACGCCAGGACGGTCAAGGCCAAGGGCCTCAAGCTGATGATCGACTTCCACTACTCCGACACCTGGGCCGACCCTGGCAAGCAGTACAAGCCGGCGGCCTGGGCCAACCACGGCATCGGTCAACTCCAGACCGACGTCTACAACTACACCTACGACGTCTGCACCAGCCTGCGCGCCCAGGGCACCACGCCGGACAGCGTGCAGATCGGCAACGAGATCAACGTCGGCATGCTCTGGAACGACGGCAAGGTCGTCAACAACGACTTCACCAACCTCAGCCTGCTGCTCAAGGCCGGCTACCAGGCCACCAAGCAGTGCAACGGCGGGACCCAGGTGATCATCCACACCGCCAACTCGGACAGCATGGACCACGCCCGCTGGTTCTACGACGGCATCCGCGCCAAGGGCGTGCAGTGGGACCTCACCGCGCTGTCCTACTACTGCATGTGGCACGGCACGCTGGCCAACCTCTACAACGTCATCACCGACGTCCGCTCCCGGTACGGCAAGCCCGTCGTGCTCACCGAGACGGCGTACCCGTTCACCGCCGCGAACGCCGACAACGAGGCGAACGCGATCAACGGCGGCGAGCCCTGTGCGGGCCACCAGGCGAGCTGGGCCGGCCAGGCCACCGAGTTCTCCTGGGTGCAGGACACCGCCCGCAACGCCGGGGCGATCGGGGTCTTCTACTGGGAGCCGACCTGGTACGCGGTGCCCGGCAACGGCTGGGATCCGGCGAACATCAACGGCACCGGCAACCAGTGGGACAACATGGCCATCTTCAACTGGACCGGCCAGGTGAACCCGAGCATCCGCTGGCGGCCGTAGTCGTCACCGGTGCCGGCCGGGGCGCTCCGTCCCGGCCGGCACCGGCCACCGTCGGCGGCCCGCCGGGTGGCACGTGCCCACTGCGACGGACGTGGTGGTCGTCGGGGCCGGGCACTACCCTGGCGCGGTGCGATACCACGAGTGCGAAGCGGCCATCCGCGAGTTGGTCGACGCGGCCGGCGAGGACGACCTGCACACCTTCGGGTTGTCGACCATCACCCGCCTGGTCCGGGCCGACCTGATCGACGAGGCCGGTGAGGACGACCTCGACGAGGATGCCTGGGCGGCGCTGACCACCGCCCGGGAGCACATCGCCACGGCCGACGCGACCGAACTGCGCGCCCACCTGGACCGCATCGACGAGGGCATCCTCGCCGAGGGCGACATGGACCCCGGACTGTTGATCGTGCTCTCGGCGCTGGAACACTGGACCACCTACCTGGAGGAGCAGCGGCGGGGCGAGCTGTACGAACTCGCCATCCGCTCCCTCGAGGAGGTCGACTACCGGGTCTCGGCCGCGCTCGACGACTTCCTGGCCACGCCGGAGATGGCCGCCGAGTACGCGCGGATCACGGAGTCGCTCCCCGCATGACGCGCGGTAGCCGCACCGCGTCGACCGGTCCTTCTGGATCACCGGGGGTCGGCACGGTCAGCGCCGCCCGGGCCGCCGACCGGAGCGCCGCCACCCGGTGGAGGGCAGCACTCCGGTGCGGACCCCGTTGCGGCCTGTTCGGCTCCGACCGGCACGTCCGCCACCTGCCGGTCGGAGCCGACGGTCACCGGCCGCAGGTCAGCGTCAGCCCGCCGGTCGCCGCGTTGGTCCAGACGAGCATGCCGAACGTCGTGCTGCCACCCGGCGTCAGCGTCCCGTTGTAGGAGGCGTTGCGCACTGTGACGTCGGCACCGGAGGTGCTGGCCACGCCGTTCCAGAGTGCCGAGATGCGTTCGTCACCGGACCACCGCCAGGTGACCTGCCAGCCGTTGAGCGGCTGCTGGGCCGTGTTACGCACGGTGACGGTGGCGGCGTATCCGCCGGTCCAACGGTTGTCGATGGTGACCGTCGCCTGACACGCCGCCGACGAGACGGCGAGGGTCCGTACCGGCCCGCTGATCACGTACGGGTCGTGCTTGTCCCCGGCGCTGAACCGGAACCAGTACTCACTGTCCGGGGTCAGTCCCCCAACGGTCAGGTCCCCGTACCGTTCCGCGCCGGACACCGCCGAGGCCACCGGGTTCCGCCACGCCGTGGCATCCTCCCGGCTCGCGAAGAGGATGACGGTGATCGGCGGGTCGTAGCCGCACGGCGGGCTGAGGATCATCGAGTACCTGATGGTGATGCTCGTGGTGGTGGCGGACAGGAACTGACCGGAGACCGGCAGCGCCGGCGGGCAGGTCAGGGTGGGGCCGGGGGTGGGGGTGGCGGCGGCCGACAGGGCCGGCTGCGCCTGGACGCCGGTGATCGTCGCGGCCAGTCCGGCCAGGGTCATGGTCGTGGTCGCCAGCACCACGCCGAACGTGCGGAACATCCGTACCTCCGAGGGTTGCGGGGGCACCGACGGCCGGGACGGGCCTGGGTGCCGGATCCGGGACTGTCGCCCACCGTGCGGTGGGCGGGTGAGGTGCTGCGCGATCATCGGCTGTCATGGCCGGGTGGATGTCGGACGACCGGACGGCACGGTCGACGGGCGAGGACGACCGACCGGTGGTCACCGTCGCGGACTGCCCGGCGCGGGGTGGCGCGGCCACCTCGCGTGTCCGACGGATCGGCGCACGAGTGGTCACGCTGGCTCCCGAGCGTGACGACGCCAGAACAGTCTGGCATTCGATGACTGTCGATGCAATGCTGTCCGATCGGGCCCATCCGGGCCGTCCGATCGGCCACTACCCACCGCTTCCGGCGACGATCGGCCGACCGCCGACCCGGGTCGGGTCAGCGGCTACGCGGTGCGGCGGCGCTGTCCCGGACGACCAGGTCGGTGGCGAGTTCGACGCGCGGAGACTCGATCGTCTCGCCCCGGGCGAGCCGCAGCACGGTACGGGCCGCAAGCATGCCCATCTCGGCAAGCGGTTGACGGATCGTGGTCAGCGGCGGCGAGCACCACCTGACCTCCGGCAGGTCGTCGAAGCCGACCACGCTGACGTCGTCGGGCACCCGCAGGCCACGCTTGCGGACCGCCTCGTAGACCCCGAGCGCCATCTGGTCGCTGGAGGCGAAGATGGCGGTGGGCGGTTCGGGCAGGCCCAGCAGGTGCATGCCGGCGGTGTAGCCGGACTCGTGGTAGAAGTTGCCCGGCCGGACCAGGCGGTCGTCGACGGCGAGGCCGGCGGCGTCGAGCGCGGCCCGGTAGCCGTCCATCCGGGCCCGGCTGCACATCAGCTGGGGCGGGCCGGCGATGAAACCGATCCGGCCGTGCCCGAGGCCGAGCAGGTACTGGGTGGCGCGCAGGCTGCCCGCCCAGTTGGTGGCACCGATCGTCGGGGCCTCCTGGGGGGCGACCCCGGCGGGGTCGACGATGACCACCGGCAGCCGCAGCCGGCGCAGCTCGGCCTGTAACGGCGGCTCCACCATCGAGGTCACGAAGATGACCCCCTCGGTGGACCGGGTACGCATGTTGTCGAGCCACTGCTTGGCCGACGAGGTACGCCGGTGGATGGCCGAGACGACGGTGCCGGCCCCGCTGGCCTGGGCGACGTCCTCCACACCGCGGATGATCTCCACGGCCCACGGGCTGTCCAGGTCGTTGAAGACCAGGTCGACCAGGGCGGACTGGGTACGCCGGGCGGCCGAGCGGGGGCGGTAGCCGTGTCGGGTGAGCAGTTCCTCCACCCGTTCCCGGGTCTGCGGGGCGACGTCGGAGCGCCCGTTGATCACCCGGGAGACCGTGGGCACGGAGACGCCCGCCAACCGCGCGATCATCGCGATGGTGACGTTCCTGCCGTTCTCGGAGCCCACGGTCGCCCTTTCGTCTGTGGGAACTACGGTCGCAGAAGGCTATCGCAGCAGGTCGGGGTCACCCCTTGACGCTGCCGGACAGCCCACCGATGAGCTGACGTTCGGCGATGGCGTAGAAGCCCAGCGCCGGGATCATCGACAGCACCACGTAGGCGAGCACCCGGGCGGTGTCGTCGGAGTACTGACCCTGGAACGCCTGGACCCCGAGGGGAAGCGTCCACCAGCTCTGGTCGGTGAACACCACGAGCGGGAGCATGAAGTTGTTCCAGCTGCTCACCAGGGCCAGCACCGAGACGGTGGCCAGGGCGGGCCGGGCCATCGGCAGCAGCACCCGCCAGAAGAACCCGAACGGGCCGCAGCCGTCGAGGGTCGCCGCCTCCTCGACCTCGCCGGGGATGGTCCGGAAGAACTGGCGCAGGATGATGATGGTGATCGGCAGTCCGAACGCGGCCTGGGGCAGGATCACCCCGAGCGGGTTGTCCAGCAGCCCCATCCCGCGCAGCAGGATGAACAGCGGCAGGATCGCCACCGCGAAGGGGAACATCAGCCCGATCGCGAAGAGGGTGACCAGGAACTCCCGCCCCCGGAAGGCGAACCGCGCGAAGACGTACGCGGCCATCGCCGCCGCCGCGACGACGACGAACGTGCTGGCCACGGCGATGAAGACGCTGTTGCCCACGTTCCGCCAGAACACCCCGGAGGTGAAGATGTCGACGTAGTTGCTCGGCACCCACGGGTCGGGCAGCCCGAGCGGGTTGGTGGAGAGTTGCCCGTTGTCCTTGAACCCGCCGATCACCCCGAACCAGACAGGCACGACGATGAGCGCGCCGACGGCGATGCAGACGAGGTGCAGCAGGAGGCGGCGGGCCCGCTGGGCCGGGTTCGCCGGGCTGGTCATCGCTGGTCTCCTTGGACGGTGAGAGCGCCCTCGGTGTCCCGGCGCAGGACGACGCGCTGGTAGATGAGGGCGAAGACGAGGCTCAGCAGGAACATGATGATGCTGATCGCGCTGGCGTAGCCCACCTCGAAGCGGCGGAAGCCGTACTGGAACATCGTCACGGCCATGGTCTCCGAGGCGTGGATCGGGCCACCGCCGGTGAGCACCCAGACCATGTCGAACAGCTGGATGGTGCCGATCACGGAGAGGAACACGCTGATCCGGATGGTCGGCCCGAGCAGCGGCAGGGTGACCAGGCGGAACGCCTGCCAGGCGCTGGCACCGTCGGTGACCGCCGCCTCGTTCAGCTCCTTGGGGATGTTCTGCCGGGCGGCCAGGAAGAGGATCATGTAGAGGCCGAAGTACTTCCAGGAGACCACCAGGAAGACGGCGTACAGGACGGTGTCCGGGTCGGCGAAGACGGCACCGGCGTCGGCCCCCAGGAACCGGGAGATCGCGTCACCGAATCCCCGGTTCGGGGAGAACACCAGGTTGAACAGGACCGCGGTGGTGACCTCGGAGAGCACGTACGGGGCGAAGAAGATCACCCGGTAGATCGCGCGTCCCCGCAGCGGCTGGTTGAGCAGCATGGCCAGGCCCATCGCGACCGGCAGCTGGACCGCCAGGGAGAGCACGATCAGGATGAGCCCGTGCCACAGGTCGCCCCGGAACACCGGGTCGGCGAAGGCCCGGGTGTAGTTGTCCAGCCCGATGAAGTTCTCGGGCAGGCCGAAGCCGTTCCACTTGTAGAGGCTGGCGTAGCTGGCCACCACGATGGGTGCCAGCACCAGCAGCAGGAACAGCAGCAGGGACGGGGTCAGGAAGACGGCCAGGGCGCGACGGCGGCCCGGCCGGGGCCGGCGGCCGGTACGGCGTACGCCGCCCGGCCCCGGCCCCGACGGGTCGGTCACTCGACCGCCGGGTACCGCATCGGACACGGTCGATGGCGTGGTCATGCCTGCTCCACTCAGTTCTCGCCGGCGGCTGGTGATCGGTGGGGTGGGACGTCACTACTGGGTCTTCGCCACCTGGGTGATGTCCTTGAGGATCTGGGCGGGTGACTTGCTGCCGGCGACCAGCGCGGCGACGCTGTCGTTGACCTGCTGGCCGACGGCCGGCGGGTACGCCTGGTCGAGGTAGAGCTGGAAGCCGGTGGCGGCGGCCAGGGTCTGGGCGACGACCTTGTTGTTCGGGTCGGCGACGGCGTCGGTGGCTTCCTTGACCGTCGGCAGCACCGCGCCGGTCTTCGTGCTCCGGCGCTGGACGTCGACGCTGAGCAGGGTCTTGAGGAAGTCGAGGGTGGCCGGCGGAGCGTCCTTGCCGACGGCGAAGCCGTTGCCGCCACCGAACACCTCGGTCGCCGAGCCCTTGCCGCCGTCGACGGCCGGGAACGGGAAGAAGCCGAGCTTGTCGCCGAGCCCCTTCTTGTTGGTGGAGCTGGACGCCTGCACCGACGGGGCCCACTGTCCCATCAGCTCCAGCGCGGCCTTGCCGTTGCCCATCGTCGCGGCCTGACCGTCCGGCGAGCCGTACTCCGCGCCCAGGAAGCCCTTCTGGAACGGCTGGAGATCGACCAGCTCCTTGAGCCGCTCACCGGCGGCCACGAAGTCGGGGGTCTCGAAGTTCTTGTCCTTGGCGGCCTGCTGAAGTGCGCCGAGCCCGCCGATGCGCATGGACAGGTAGGCCCAGTAGAAGTGGGCCGGCCACTTGTCCTTGCCGGCCAGCGCCACCGGGGTGATCCCGGCGGTCTTGAGCTTGCGGACCACGTCGAGCAGCTCGGCCCAGGTGGCCGGCGGCGCGGTGATCTGGGCCTGGGCGAAGAGGTCCTTGTTGTACCAGAAGCCGACCATGCCGATGTCGAACGGCACCCCGTAGATCTTGCCGTCGACCGTGTAGGGCTCCAGGGAGAGCGGCAGCAGGCTGTCCTTCCACGGGGCCACCGTCTCGGTGAGGTCCTTGACCAGACCCGCATCCACCTGCTGCTTGAGCACCCCACCGCCCCAGGACTGGAACAGGTCCGGCGGGGAGCCGGCCTGGGTGGCGGTGGTCAACTTGGCCTTGAACGCCTCGTTCTCCAGCGGCTGGATCTCGATCTTCACGTTGCTGTGCGCGCCCTGGTACTCCTGGGCGACCGCCGCCCAGACCGGCAGCATCGGCTCGGTGTTCTGGATGTGCCACCAGTTGATGGTCTGCGGGGCGTCCGGGTCGTCGGAGGCGTCGTCGCTGCAACCGCTGAGCAGGTACGCGCCGGCACCGGCGCCGACGAGGCCGAGCAGCGATCTGCGGGAGAGGTGCGCGGTCATGATCAATCCCTTCGGGGGACTCACGAGGTGCTCGGGTGCCGGTCGAGCCGGCGATTTCGAAACGTGTATCTCCGGAACTTTCAGAGCGTCGCCGGTATTACCGATCGATGGCGGGCACGCTACGAGTTGTTTCCGCGCGGGTCAAGACCTCTGTCCTATCGCGGTGAAAACGGCTAGCGTGTGCAGGGCCTCACCGACCATGGCCATGATTCCGAAAGTTTCGAGAGCTGCCCCGAGGAGTGCCCGTGTCGACCGACACCGCTGAAGTGGCGACCGCTGCCCGGTCGATCCGCAATCCCGTGCTCGCCGGGTTCCACCCGGATCCGTCGATCCTGCGGGTCGGCGACGACTACTACCTGGCCACCTCGACCTTCGAGTGGTACCCGGGGGTGCGCCTGCACCACTCGCGCGACCTCGTGCACTGGCGACAGCTGGGCGGGATCATCACCGACCGTCGCCTGCTCGACCTGCGCGGCTGCGGCGACTCCAACGGGGTGTGGGCCCCGGACCTGACCTACCACGACGGCGAGTTCCACCTCGTCTACAGCGACGTGGCCAGCTTCGCCAGCGGCTACTGGGACCCGCAGAACTTCCTGATCACCGCGCCCGACATCACCGGCCCCTGGTCGGACCCGGTGAAGCTGCACGGGCGCGGCTTCGACGCCGCACTGTTCCACGACGACGACGGCACCACCTGGCTGCTGGCCATGAGCGCCGACTGGCGGCCCGGCCGGGACCGCTTCGGCGGCATCGAGATCCAGCAGTACGACCGGGCCACGCGCCGCCTCGTCGGCCGGCCCCGGATCCTGTTCACCGGCACCCCGGTCGGGGTCACCGAGGGTCCGCACCTCTACCGCCACGACGGGTGGTACTGGCTGATCACCGCGGAGGGCGGCACCAGCTGGGAGCACCAGGTCACCGTGGCCCGGTCCCGGGACCTGCTCGGGCCGTACGAGGTGGACCCGGACGGCCCGCTGCTCACCTCCGTCGGCCGGCCCGATCTGCGGTTGCAGAAGGCCGGCCACGGCAGCCTGGTGCGTACCCCCGACGGCGGGTGGTACCTGGCCCACCTGGTCGGCCGCCCCTACTCCCCGCTGGGCAGCTGTGTGCTGGGCCGGGAGACGGCGCTCCAGCAGGTCGAGTGGCCCGCCGGTGGTTGGCCCCGGATCCCCGGCGGGGTGCCGTCGGACGAGATCACCGCGCCCGACCTGCCGGCGCATCCCTGGCCGGCGGAACCCGCCACCGACGACTTCGACGCCGCCGAGCTCGGCCCGGCCTGGTCGACGCTGCGCCGACCGGCCACCCCGGACTGGATCGACCTGCGGTCCCGCCCGTCCCACCTGCGGGTGCACGGTGGGCAGTCCCCGGTGGGACGGCAGGCCCCCAGCCTGGTCGCCCGGCGGGTGGGCGCGACCCGGTGCGCGCTGGAGACGGTGGTCGAGTTCGACCCGGTCGACCACCGTCAGCTGGCCGGGATCACCGCCTACTACAACACCCTCAACTGGCACCACCTCTACCTGACCCGGGCGGACGACGGCCGGACCGTGCTGGAGCTGCTCAGCTCCGACAACGGCCGGCGCACCGCCCACCCCGAGCTGACCGTCGACACCGGCGGCCTCACCCGGGTCGGCCTGCGGGCGGAGTTCGACGGCCCGGTGGTCCGCTTCGGCTACGACCTGGACGCGGGCTGGCAGCAGCTCCCGATCGACCTGGACGCGACAATCCTGTCCGACGAGCACGCCGCCCTGATCATCGACGGCGAGCCTGCGGCCTGGGGGTTCACCGGGGCGTTCCTCGGCCTCTGGGTCCAGGATCTCGGCGGCGACGGCGGCCACGCCGACTTCGACCTGGCCACCTACCGGGAGCACTGACCGGCCGCACCCACCACGACCACGACCGGCTCCGGGAGGGGCCGGTCGTGGTCGTGCGCGACCTGGCTGTCGAAACTGTTGCGATGACCGGTCGACGGGGCTGACCAGCAGTTCCGGAAGTATCGATGGTTGACCCGACGAGCCCGCGCTCGTAATGTTCCAGTCGACTTCCGGAAATCGATGTTCAACTATCGATTGTGTCCGGTGCGGCCGCTCACCCGCGCTGCGGTGGCAGGCCGCGCCCCTCCCCCAGCTCACCGCCGTCGACTGTCGACGTGCCTTGAGGAAAGGAACGCGGATGATGTTCAGACGGTGGATGGCTGCCGGCTTGGTCGCCGTCGCGACCGCCGGCGTGTTGAACGCCGTGCCGGCCACAGCGCAGCGGCCGTACGACCCGACCGCGCAGAGCCTGCGCACCCTGGGCCAGCGCCACGGCCTGTACGTCGGCACCGCTGTCGACATGGCCGCCCTCGCCGACCCCGCCGAACCCCGCTACCGGGAGATCGTGCGCGACGAGTTCTCCACGGTCACCGCGGAGAACGTGATGAAGTGGGAGTCCCTGGAACCCACCCGGGGCACCTACGACTGGACGGCGGCCGACGAACTCGTCGCCACCGCCCGACGCAACGGCCAGAAGGTCCGGGGCCACGTGCTGGTCTGGCACAGCCAACTGCCGAAGTGGCTGACCGACGGGGTGGCCGACGGGTCCATCGACAACACCGAGCTGCGGTCGATCCTGCGCCGGCACATCACCACGGTGGCCAGCCGCTACCGGGGCAAGATCTGGCAGTGGGACGTGGTCAACGAGGCCGTCAGCGACCCCTGGGACACCCCGTCCACCCTGCACTACAAGGGCTTCTGGGCCGAGCACCTCGGCCCGGGTTACGTGGCGGACGCGTTCCGCTGGGCCCGCGCCGCCGACCCGACCGCCCTGCTGTTCTACAACGACTACAACATCGAGGCGTTCGGCTCGGGCGACCCGGCCAACGACAAGACCCAGTTCGTGTTCGACATGGTCAAGGGCCTGCTGGCCCGGGGCGTACCGATCGACGGGGTCGGCAGCCAGGGTCACCTGGGCACCCAGTACGGCAACTACGACACCCTCCAGGTCGCCGACGCGCTGCACCGGTTCGCCGGGTTGGGGCTGTCCACCGCGTTCACCGAGGTCGACGTGCGCAGCCGGTTGACCGACGGGGTGCAGGCCGGCGACTCCGAGGAGATCAACCCGCGGCTCCAGGCGTCCGCCGCGAACTTCCACGTGCTGTTGCAGGCCTGCCTGGCCGAGCCGCGCTGCCTGTCGTTCACCGTCTGGGGCTTCACCGACCGGCACTCCTGGGTGCCCGGCACCTTCGACGACCCGCCGCAGGGCCTGGCCACCATCTACGACGAGAACTACCAGCCCAAGCGGGCGTACCAGCTGATGAAGGCCGACCTGATCTACGCCGGACCGCCGTACGTGCGGGCCCGGGCGACGCCGAAGCCGCGCCGGTAGGCCGGCGGTGAGCGCCGACATCGTCGACACGGCCCGGGGCGGCGGGCGGACGGTCAGCCTCACCTTCGACGACGGCCCGAACCCCACCGACACGCTGCGGCTGCTCACCGTCCTGCGCCGGCACCGGATCGCCGCCGTGTTCTTCCTGTGGGGCGAGCACGTCGACGCGCACCCCGAGGTGGTACGACGGATCGTGGCCGACGGTCACCGCCTGGGCAACCACGGCATGCGGCACGACGACATGACCTCCTGGTCACCCGATCGGATCGAGGCGGATCTGCGGGAGACCAACGAGGCCATCCGGCGGGCCGTGCCGGAAGCCAGAATCCGGTACTTCCGCGCGCCCTACGGGGCCTGGGGGGCGAGTCCCGCCGTGGCCGCCGCGCTGGGCATGCAGCCGCTCGGCTGGCGGCTGGCCGTCGGGGACTGGGAGCCGCCGGGCACCGACGAACTCGTCCGTCGGCTGCTCGACGGGGTCACCCCCGGCGCGGTGGTGCTGATGCACGACGGCGGCGGGGACCGCCGCCAGACAGTCACCGCGGTCGACCGGGCCGTGCCGGCGCTACGGGCGCGGCGCTGGCGGTTCACCCTGCCCCACGGGCGGGTCTGACCGACCAGCCCGTCCCGGCGGGCGGCGTTGCGGCCCGCCGGGTGACCCGGCAACCCGCCGCAGGGGTACGGGGTGCCGCCGCGTCCACGGACGCGACGCGGCGGCACCCCGCTGCCGAACGGGTTACGGCAGGGTGCGCCCCTAGCCGTTCCCACCCCCGCCCCCGCCTCTCCGAGGCCCCTCGGCGTTCCGGTCGTACGCGCCGCGCCTGACCGCCGGCTCGCGGGCGGAACCTGCGTCGTGGCCGGAGGTGCGGGAGCTGTGGTGGCGGGACTGCCCGTCGGATCGGCGGTGTGAGCTGGCCGAGGCGGCGACGTCCCGGTTGGCGCGTCCTCCGGACTCCGGGTCCCGTCGCGATCGTCTCGGCTGTTCCCGGGGAGCCCGGGTGACCATGAACCCGGAGCCCACGCCGTGCACGACGGCCCCCGCGTTGCCGGCCGTCGTGCTCTGGCCCGGTGCGTAGCCGACACCCCAGGTGATCGCACCCGCCGCAGCCACCGCGCCGTACGCGGCCCGTACCAGGTCCCCCTGCCGACCGTTGCGCAGCGAGTTGACCACTTCCTTGCCCACCACGTACGCGCCCGGCCCGGCGGCCAGGGCCAGCCCGACGCTGTTCGCGACCGCGCTGCCCCCGAGCCCGGCGGCGCCCTGCACCCCGGGCGAGGCCACCAACGACACGAAGTTGACGATCTTCTCGTCGTTCTCGTAGACCCACCGGCCGGCCTGCTGCGCCCAGGTCATCACCCGGTTCTGGCCGTCCAGGGAGTGCTGGCTGGTCTCCTGGTCGTTCCACTCGACGCTGATCGAGTCACCCGGGCCGGGGCTGCTGCGCCCGGACGAGTTCGACGTACCGTACTGCTGGACCACCTCGGCCTGGTAGTCGGCCGCGCTGTACTGGCCGTAGCCCGCCGGCAGGGACGTGGTGCTCGGTGCGTCCTGACTGTAGTTGCTCGGGGTGTAGCCGCTCTCGTAGCTGTTCTGGCTGTAGTTGCTCGGGGTGTAGGGCTGCTGGACCGGGTAGTTGTAGCCATTGCCGGTGGGATCTCCGGTCCCGCCCGGCGGCGGCTGATGGGGTGAAGACACCTGGGCTCCTCGATGCTCGGCCAACGGTTGACACGCCCTTTACGACCGGTCCCGGCGGCCGGTTCAGCCGGTGCTCCGACTTTCTCGCCGGGCCGGCCTACCACGGCGTCGTGGTGGCCTTGCCGGCGGCCCGCTCGGTGATCGCCGCGACCTCCTGCCGGGCCTGGGCGGAGATTCGACCCGCGTCCGGCTCCTTGTACCAGGGCCGCAGCGTGATCACGGCCGGGCGGATGCCGGTGGCGAGCAGCAACGCCGTTCCCTTCGGCAGGGCCCGGATCCGGTCCGGCGGCAGCACGTGCTCCTGCCGGTACGAGGTGGACCGGGACGAGCCGTCCCGGCTGCGGGAGACGCTGACCGTGCTCACGTCGTGCTGACCGACCAGCTTGGAGACCTTCTCCACGAAGTCGGCGTCGTCCAGCCCCGCGCCGAGCAGCTTGATGGTGGCCGCGCCCCACAGCGCGTCCATCCCGGCCTCGCCCCAGACCCGGGACCCCTGCCGGTAGCTCTGCAACAGGGTGACCACGTTGATCCCCCGGGACCCGAGGTGGGAGTAGAGGTCGGGCAGGTCGGAGATCCGGCACACGTTCGCCGCCTCGTCCAGCACCGCCGTCATCGGCGGGTCGAGCCGGCCGCCCATCCGCTCGGCGGCGACCACTCCCGCCCGCAGGGTCGCGTCGGCGAGCCCGGCGATCACCCCGGCGGCGGAGCCACCACCGTCCTTGGAGAGCAGGTAGAGGGTGTCCCGACCGAGCACGTGCCGGTCCGGGCGGAACTGCGGCAGGTACGGGTCCGGGGAAACCCAGGCCAGGATCTCCGGGTCCAGCAGGCACGCCACGCACTGCCGGGCCGTCTCGTAGATGCCGTCGCGGGTCTCCACCGCCCCGCGTACGGTGCCCTGCAACTGCTCGGCCATCGCCGGCAGACCGGCATCGCGCAGCAGGTCGATCGGGGTACGGTCGGCCGGGTCGGCCAGCCAGCCGAGCAGTTCGGCGACGGGTGCCCGCCCCCGGGCGGCGGCCAGGAAGAGCGCGGTCAGGGTGTTCTGCGCCGCCGAGATCCAGAAGTCCTTCTTGGCGGTGTCGTCGTTGACCGACGCCACGAAGTGCCCGGCCAACCGGCGGGCCCCCTCGATGGTCGCGCAGTCGGCGAGGATGTCCCACCACATCTGGCGGGGAACGTGGGCGATGCCCTGCGGGTCGAAGGTCCACACCGTACCGACGCGGTCCCGTTCGGCCCGGGTCACCGCGTACACGTCGGACTTGTTGGAGGTGAGCAGCACCGCTCCCCGGGCCCGCAGCACCCGGGGCACGGCGATCCCGGTGGACTTGCCGGCCCGGGGGGCCATCAGGTCCAACTCCACGTCCTCGAAGGAGGAGCGCAGCTCGGGACCGTTCGGCGCGAGGTCGCCGAGCAGGTTGCCGGTCTCGTCCGGGGCGAGCTGCCGTACCCCGGCCAGCGAGGGACGCAGCTCCCGGGCGCGGGCGGCGATCCCGACGGGGGTCAGCGGGGCCAGGTCACGCACCCGGGCCAGCCCGACGCCCCGCCCGCGCAGGTCGAGCAGCCGACGCCCGACGAGCACCGCCGGCACGACGACCAGCAGCGACACCGCCAGCATCCCGGCGTAGACCGCGTACGGCGACGCGCCGGGCCAGAGCGTGCCGGTGTTCCCGGAGATCAGCGTGAGGTAGGCCCCGAGCGTGAACGGCGGCGGCTGCCAACCGTGCCCGGTCACCCCGGCGCCCAGGGTGCCGCCCAGCCAGGCGACCGTGAACAGCGCCGCGTTGGCGAGGACCACCAGGCAGAACGCCCAGAAGAACAGGTCCGCCCCCCGGGGGGCGCCCGACGACGTCCGGCTCATGCCCGCCACCCCCGCTCGCCCGCAACGGCTTCGTCGGCGAGGTGGGCCAGCTCCGGCCGGGTGGCCAGGTTTCCCAGCTCCGCCTCGGCCTCGAAGGCCGCCTGCCGGGCCGCCGCCCGCTCGGCGGCCTGCTGGGCTGCGTACCCGTTCTGCACCCAGCGCTGGTTGGTGTCGTGCAGCCGGCGTTCGGTGTCGGTGATGGAGACCCGGATCGGGATGCCGGGCCGGCCACCCACCTTGATCAGGAACCGGCCCCGCCCGGGTGGCTCCTCGTTGCTGCCGGTGCTCGCCCAGCCCGGCGGCGACGACCAGGAGGAGACCAGCTCGATCTCGCGTTTGGACAGGCCGATCACCCGGCCCAGGTCGGTCATCTCCGCCGCCGGCAGACCGGCGCAGGCCACGATCCCGGCCCGCTCCACGAAACCGCGCGCCTTGGCCCGGTCGGCGTCGGAACCCAACGCCTCGGCGTCCTTCAGGGTATGGGTGATCTTGGCGTCGCCGAGGCCGAGCGACCGGTTGAGCCGGGTCAGCGCGTCGATCCGGTCGACGATGCCGGAGGCCGCCCGCAGCGGCCGCCACAGCTCGTCGAGGATGGTGAAGAACCAGCGGCGCGGGGCCAGGCCGGCGTCGGCCATGGCGTGCGAGGCGGCGACCGTGCCCAGGCCCTCGGACCAGGCGGCCAGCATCGCCGCCGCGGTGAGCTGGGTGTCGGACTCCCCGATCCGGGAGATGTCGATGCAGACGGCGGGGGCGTCCGGGTCGATCCGGGTGGAGGTGGTCGCGCCGAAGGTGTCCCCCAACGCACCGTCGAGGATGCCCAGCAGGGAGCGGTGCAGCGGGTCCACCGCGTCCCGGTAGCGGCTCTCCTGGCCCCGGTCCAGGGTCACCGCGCGGACCCGGTCGGGCCCCTCCTCCAGCACCCGGAGCAGGTCCGGCAGCAGCGGGGCCCGGTGCTCCGGGGTACGTTCCCGCAGGTGCCGCAGGCAGGCAGAGAGCACCGACTGCTCGTGGTCGTCCAGAGCCCGGCCCCGCACGATGGTCAGCAACGCCGCCACCATGTTCAGCACCCGGCCGTGCGTCTCTGCGGCCAGCGCCCGGCCGGCCCGGCCGCCGATGCGTTCGGCAGCCAGGCCCATCGCCCCCGGGTCCAGCACGTTGATCCCGCCGACCCCGCGCCCGATCGGGATCACCTGCCCACCGAGGGCGCGGACCGTGTCGGCGTAGTCCGGCTTGAGGTCGCCCAGCACCAACGGCACCACACCGGTGGCGGCCAGGCCCACCGCCATCCGGTTGATCAGGGTCGACTTGCCCAGACCGGGCATGCCCAGCATGAACAGCGACGGGTTGGAGATGTACCGGGCCCGGGTGAACCAGGAGATCGGATCACCGCAGACCGTGGCGCCGGTGAACAGGTGCTGACCGAGCGGCACCCCGGACATCGGCGCGCCCGAACCGGCCGAGAACGGCCACAGCCCGCACGCCTGCACGGTGGTGGCGCGCCACATGGTCGGCGCGTCGAGATAGCCGACCCGGCCACCGCCGGGCCCATCCCAGCCCCGGGCCGAGGGGGGCAGCTCACGGCGGGGACGCGGCGGGCGGGCTTTCTTCGGTGGGGTGGGAGCCCCGTCGTCCGGATCGCCGACCAGCCCGGTCAGCGCGGTGTGCGCCCCCGAGGTCCCGGTCGGCCAGCCCGCCCCGAGCCCGTCCGCGCGGACCACCGGTGCGCTGCTCACATCGCCTCCTGGAGTTCGTGTGGCAGCACGGTCTGCTCCCACGGAAGGATCCCGGTCGGCAGGGTGCAGCTGAACGCCGCCGCCTGCATCCGGTGGGCCGGCCGCATCGCGATCCGGGTGGCTCCGGTCATGTTGCGGACCAGCACCGACGCGTCGTCGAGCTGGGACCGGTCGTCGACCGTGACGGTGAGCATCAGCGAGAACTCCACCAGCCCGGCGCCGGTGGCCTCCTCGGCGGCGGCCTGCTCGGCGGCGCGTACCTCGGCGGCCGCCCGCGCCTGCACCATGCCCCGCCCGGAGGTGGCCATGAACTGCGCCGTCCGGCGGTCGGCCTCGACGATCCGGGCCGAGGTCGCCGGGTCGATCGGCCGGTAGAGCAGCGCCACCCGTTTGCGGCGGGTCCCGGCGGAGGCGTCGAGCATGGTGCGCAGCACACTGGAGCGCACCGTGCCCCGGGGGGCCAGGGTGAGCAGCCAGGTCCGGGAGACCCCCGAGTCGTGCTGGTAGGCGTCCACCGACTCGACCGCGGCGACCGGCCCGCAGTCGGCCCACTCCAGCCCGGTCTCCCCGTGCTCGGCCCGGACGCTGAGCACCTCGGCGGCGCAGGCCGGGTCGTACGCCACCCGGACCACCTCGGCGATCTGCTCGGCCGACAGCGGCTCGGCGACGCCCCCGCCCGCACCGATCAACCCGGTCAGCAGGCTGGGCACCCGGATGGCCAGGTCGGTGACCACGTCCTCCGGATCGCGCCGTGGCCCACCCACCGGGGCGTAGGTGAGGGTGATGTACGAGTTCATCTCCGACGACGCCGACGGGTAGTCGTCGACCACCTCCTCCAGCACGGCACGGGCCGCGGCGGGAGCGGCGGCGTCCAACCGGGGCAGCACCTCGGCGGCGAGCCGGGTGCCCGGGTCCGGGGCCGTCTCCACCACCACCGAGGCCCCGCGCAGCCCCGGTTCGTGGGCGAGCCGGGACAGCCACTCACCCCACAGCGACACCCAGGTGTCGACCTGCTCCGGGTCGACGAGCGAACCACCGTCGGGCTCACAGCGCAGCACGATCGTGTAGAGGTTGCGGCTCTTGTGGTGCAGCACCCCGAACGGTCTGTCGTAGGCGTCCCGGCCCTCCCGGGCGAGCACCCCGCTGAGCAGGCCGGGCGGCGGGAACCGGCCACCCGGGCGGGCCGACAGCGGCCCCGAGACGTACAGGTGCTCCCGCCGCGACACCCGGCGGGACCAGCCGATCCGCAGCGTCAGCAGCTGGTAGAGGTTGCGGCCGTCCTGGGTGCGTACGGCCATCGGCAGCAGGGCCACCACCAGCGGCACGCCGACCACCAGCGCCGCCTGCAGCGACGCCAGCGAGGCCAGCAGCACCAGCACCAGCCCGCCGAACACCCCGACCGTGCCGACCAGGCCGAGCGGGCCGAGCCCGGCCCGGCGGGGTCGACGCCAGTTGCCGTACGTCGGTTCGATGATGGCTTCCGTCGACATTGCCTCTCCCTCGTCTCACCGGGCCGCCGGCCGGGGTCTCTCCCGGCCGGCCGGCGGCCCGCGCTGTCAGTTGTGGCCGGCGTCGCCGTCCGCGCCCGACACCGTGCCGGCCGCCATGTTCCGGCCGGTCCGGGCCGCCCGCTGCGCCCCCTCGATCGCCGCCCCGACCGGGCCGGCGAGTCGAGCCGCGGAACTCGCGGCGGCCGCGCTGCCACCACCGGTGCCACCGGTACGGCCGGTCCGCCCCTCGCTGCCCGCGGGGCCCTGCCCACCGGTGTCGCCCCGGCGACCCTGGGCTCCGCGTGCTCCGGACGGGGAGCCGCCACCACCGCCGCCCTGGGACAGCGCGGACCCGGCGACCCGCTTCGCCCCGGAGGCGACCATGCCGCCCGCAGCCGAGATGGCGGTCCCGGTCGGGTCGCCGTTGCCCAGCGCCGCCGTGGCCGGCACCACGATCTTGAGCAGCGCCGGCAGAGCGACCGCCGACAACAGCAGCACGCCGATGCCGGCGATCCGGATGTGCGAGGAGTTCTGGGTACGGCTGCCGACCGCGAGCATCTCCGCGCCGGAGAACATGATCAGGCCGACGGCGGGCTTGTAGAGCAGCCACGCCACCGTCCAGCCGATGTGCTTGCGCCACCAGCCGGCCCCCCAGTTCGTCATGGACGCGGCGGCGGCCAGCGGCAGGGTGCCGAGCATGATGGTCATCACGCCCAGCCGCAGATAGAGCATCAGCACGTGCACGATGGCGGCGATCAGCAGCAGGAAGGCCAGCACCAGCAGCAGGAACGACTCGATCGAGGAGCCGTTGTCCACACACGGCACCCCCATCACCACCTCCATCGCCGCGGACTTGAGCAGATGGTCGGAGAAGCCGTCGGAGAGGCTGGCCGCCCGGCCCACCACCCACGAACCGGCCCCGGCGACCAGGATCACCCGCAGGAAGCCCTGCAACGCCGTCCGGCCGGCCGTGCCCTTGCGTTCCATCGCCATCCGGGCCCCGGCGAAGAGCACCGACCCGATCGCGAGATAGGTGACGACCCACTCGATCTGGTCGCTGATCAGGCTGGGCACGTCGTCCGGGCCGCCCTCGGCCGTGGTGCCCAGCGTCGGCACCGAGGCACTCAGCTCGGCGAAGATCGAGATCGCGGCGGCCAGCATCAGGTTGGCGATCATCCGGACCAGGGTGCCGATCGGGTCACCGAGGAACGAGAAGAATCCGGTGATGATGTCGAGCGGACTGGGAGGCGAACACCCGCCCATCTACTTCCTCCAGAGGGTGTAGCCGGCGCTGCCGGTGACCGCGCCGATCGAGGCGTGCACCACCCCGGCCCGGGACGGCACCAATTTCCAGTCCCCGGCGTCCCAGCGCACCTCGACCAGGGTCGCCACGTAACCGCCGGCACCGGTCTTGACAAGCAACTGCACCTGGGCCGCGTCGGCCGCGTACCGGACGAGGGCGAAGCCGGCGTAGCTGCCGCCGCCACGACTGGTGACCACACCGGCGGCGGCCTCCAGTCGGGCCACCAGCACGTCCCGGCCCGGCCCCGGCAACACCTGCCGTTCTGCCACCGCCCGCCAGGCCGACCCGGCCAACTGGGTGGGTACTGCGTGCGCCGCGAGCACCGCACCGATCGGGGTGTGCGCGAAGCAGCCCAGCACCCCGTCGGCGGTGCGCGACGGGCCCTGCGTGGCGGAGACCGGCACCCGGTCCCCACCGTCGAGGGTCCGCCACGTCACGTCCTCCGGCGGCACGGCCGGCCCCGCCGCCACCACCGGCCGGGGTGGGCACTGCGCCACCTGCGCGACAGCGGTGCGGGCCACCGGGTCGACAGGCGTCTCCCGGGTCGCGCCGGACGCCCAGGCGCCCGCCGCCAGCAGCGTCATTCCGGCGAGGAACGCGACGGAGAGGATCCAACCGCGCTCGGCCCAGAACGGCGCGTCCGACGGGGACCGGCGTCGCCCGCCGATCACTGCGGCTGGCCCTCGGTGGTGCCGGCACCGCCGAGGAAGAAGTTCGCCAACGGACCCGCGACGGCGACCAGGATGCAACCACCGAGCACCAGGCCGAGCCGGGACATGTGCTCGGAACTCTCCCCGCGCTTCACGGAGATCGCCATCATCGTGCCGGTGATCAGCACCCCGGCCACCCCGGCGGCGGTGCCGGCCCAGGCGATCAGGCCCAGCAGCTTGTTCACCAGGGTGTTCAGCTGCCCCGGCGCGTTGGGGGTGGGGTTGATCCCCCCACCCCCGGCGGGTGTCGGGTCGAGGGCCACCGGGAAGCGGGCGACCAGGTAGGCCCCGGCGTACTGGGACAGGCTCGTGAACGACATCGGAACAGCTCCTTCGGGCAGGGGACATCACCGGAGGCGTCGGCGACGCTCCGGCGGTGACGGGGTGGAACTGGCCGGCAGTGCGGGGTGCGCTGTCCGGCCGGCGGCGATCCGGCTCAGAGTCCGAGGTCACCGAAGAACATGACGAGTGGTCCGGCGGTCGCGCCGAGCACACAGCCCATCGCGACGAACACCGCCCCACGGAAGTGGTCGCTCATCTCCCCGGGCACGCCCCGGTTGAGTTGGATGGCCATCGAGATGCCGAGAATGAGCAGCCCGGCGACACCGGCCGCACTGACCCCCCAGGCGAGCAGGTTCAGCAGGTCGTCCGCCGCCCCGCCCGCCGGGTTGTACGGCGGTGGTGGTCTGAAGGTCGGCAACGGGGAGGGCCCCGCCCCCGGACCGAGCGCCAGCAGGTGGGCGACGATCTCGGACGCGCGGGTCACGATTTCCTCCCGTCCCCGGCCGCCGCCCGCAGCCGCTCCAGGGCCTTGGGCAGCCGCGCGGGCTGCTGTCCCAGCCGCCAGGCCGGTATCCAGGGCACCCGGTGCACCGGCGCGACCGACCGCAGCACCCGGATCCGGCGGGCCAGCGCCGGCGGCAACCGGCCCGGGGCGTCGGCCAGCAGCACCAGCCCGACCAGCCGCATCCCGGGCGGGTGACGCCCCTCCCGCAGGGCGTTGAGGGCCCGGGACACCGCCCGCATCCCCTCGGCGTCGGTCCGGCCGACAAGCATCACCGTGGCCGGTTCCGCCCGTGCCGCATCCGGCCACCGACAGCCCAGGTCGGTGCCGCCGAAGAGCCGGGTGAGCGTCGTCGCACCGGCACCGCCGTGCGCCGCGATCCAGCCCAGGCCCGTCTCGGACAGCGACCGGCGGGGCGGCGTGCCCACCCCGGGACCGGTCCGGGGGGACGACGGCCCCGGTGGCCTGCGTGCTACCGGGTCGGCGATCGTCGCGGGCCCCATGCACCACCTCCTCGGAAATGTCGCTCCATTCGTCGGCTCCCGGTTGAACCACCCCGGGTCCGGCCCCGTCAGTACGGCGGGCCGGGCGGTCGACGGACGCCACTACGAGGGCTCCCGCCCCCCGGTTCACGCCGAGCACGAACTTTTTCCACCGCGATGACGACCAGCCTGGGAGGCGACGATGGCAGCGTCCGACAACGACGGCGCGGAGCCGACGCAAGGGTCCAACCGGAGCAGCGCGGCCCTGATCGGGGCGGCCGTCGCGGCCGGGCTGAGCTGCCTGGCCACGCCGGTGGCCGGGGTCGTCGGCGCCGCCGCCGTCTTCGTGATCGGCGCGCTGGGCGTGCTGCTGGCCCCGCTTGTCGCGTTGATCCTGCTCTTCGGGGGCGGCGGTGGTTCGGCCGACCCGGTCAGCGCCGCCGACGACTCGCTCGCCGCCGCCCAGGGCGACGGCAAGGGCACCCTCGACCCCGACCAGGTGCCCGAGGGCCTGGCCGACAGCATCGAGGACGCCGGGAAGACCTGCACCCAGATCGGGCCCGTGGTGATCGCCGCGCAGATCGAGGTGGCCTCCGGGTGGGATCCGGCGAAGGTGGGCGCGAACGGGGAGAAGGGCATCTCCCAGCTACCGCCCGAGGTGTTCACGAAGTACGGCGAGGACAGCGACGACGACGGTGACACCGACGCGGCCGACGAGGAGGACTCGATCGCGGCGCAGGCCAAACACGTCTGTGCCCTGGCCGGACAGGCCCAGGCCCTGCTCGACGACGGCCAGGCGATCGGCGAGGTGCTCGACCTGACGCTCGCCGCGTACGCCGTCGGCATCGACGAGGTACGCCGGGCCGGTGGCGTCCCCTCGAGCAACGCGGCGCAGCTCTACCTGGCGCAGGTGCGGTCACTGTTCGCTAAGTACCAGGGGCTCGGCGGCCCACCGCCCTCGTTCCCGCCGACCGCGACGCCCTCCGCGACGCCCACCGACTGACAGCCCGACCCGACCGGCGGACCGGATCCGGCCGGCAGACCGATGAGGAGTTTCCATGACGGTGACGCCGCAGGAGCAACGCCCCGCCGACGACGGGCCACCGGTCGACAAGCCGCCGACCTCGCCGTTCATCCTCTACCTGCGCGACGACGAGTACACCGAGGAACTGGAGCTGCTCAGTGACTGGGTCCGGCTGCTGCTCGTACCGGTCTACGCCCGGGAGGCCTCCTCCACCGCGCCCTGGTGTGGGCGGTGGTGGCAGCACCCCGAGGCGGTGGCGCAGTTGCACGGCCTGTGGCTGGCCTGGCAGGAGCTCACCGGGCCGGACGCCGGGCTGTGCGGCCCGGCGAACTGGCACCGCGACTACCTGGAACCGGTGCTGAACAGCCTGCGCAACCCGGCCGGGCCGTTCGCCGGGTGCAAGGCGGGAGCACACCGGGCCAAGGAGGTCCCGCACACCGACCCGTACTGACGACGGAGACCGCCCGGGCCCGGAAACCTGACAGGTCGGGTCCGGGCGGCTCAGCGGGAGATCGGCGCGGTGACGATCGCGGTGCCGTCCACCAGCCCCACCGTGACGAAGGCCAGGTCGGCGACCGGCAGCGACAGCTCGCCGGTCACCTCCTGCGGCCCGGTCGAGGCGGTCCAGTCCCGTACCACGTGGGTGGTGCCGTCGCGGGTCACCGCGAACAGCCGGTACCGCAGGCCCTGGCGCAGGCCGGTCGCGGTGATCCGGATGGTGGAGCCGCGTCCCTCGTCGGTGGTGATCGCGACGGAGAGGCTCACCCCCTGGGCCGGCGCTTCCCCGGTCGCGGTGAGCACCACCCCGCTGCGGCCACCGAACCCGTTGACGGCCGCGACCCCACCGGCCAGGACGACGGCCACCAGCGCGGCGGCCACCCCGCCCCAGAGCATCATCCGGCGACGCCGCGCCGGGTCGCCGGGCCGGGTGCCACCGGCTCCGGACGCTCTCCCCGGTCGGCTTCCGCCGGGACGACTTCCGCCAGGACGGCTCCCCGTCGGCCGCCCGGTGTCGGCGGCCGGGGTCGTCGGCGCGGCCGGGGTCGCCGACGCAGCCGGGGTCGCCGACACGGCCGGGGTCGCCGGCGCGTCGGAGGTCGTCGGCGGCGGGGGATCGGCAGGCGGGGCGGGTGTGGAGGCAGGTGCGCGGCTCGCAGGTGGGGTGAACTCCACGGGGACAGCGAACTCCGGCGTCAGGGCGACGAGCTCGTCCCAGTCGGTGGCGTCCAGCCCGCCGAGGGCACTTGTCACGCTGCCCATCTCGCCCGCAGCGGACAGGCACTCCCCACACCCGGCCAGGTGCGCCTCGAAGGCGACCCGGTCGGTGTCGTCGAGCGCGCCGAGCAGGTAGAGGGCCAGGGCGGCGTGCTCAGCGGTGGGATGTTCGCCGCCGGTGCGCATCACGCCCTCCTTCTCGACCCGGACACACCGTAGCCGGTGTGACGACCCCCGGGACGGCAGCCGTACGGGGGATCGAGCGGGAAACCGCCACGTCGCGTCATCAGGGCGACTCGGTCGGGCCGATCGCTGCGTGCAGCGCGCGTACCGCATAGTACGTTCTCGACTTTACCGTACCCTCCGGAATTCCCAGTCGCTGCGCGGCCTCGGCGACCGAGGAGCCCTTGTAGTACATCTCGACGAGCACCTCGCGGTGCTCGGGCTTGATCTGTTGCAGCGCCAGCCGGACCGTGTGGGTGCTGACCACCCGGTCCATCTCGTCGTCGGCCGAGGCGAGCCGGTTGAGGTCGGGAATGGCCACCTCGGGCGGGCGGGCCTGCCGGGCGCGCATCGCGTCGATCGCCACGTGCCGGGCGACCGTGTAGAGCCACGGGGCGATCCGACGCGGATCCTCCGCCAGCGTCTCCAGGTTCCGCCAGGTACGCAGGAACGTCTCCTGGACCAGGTCCTCGGCGAGCTCCTGTCGGCCGAGGACCAGCCGGGTGAGGAAACGCAGCAGCGGCCCCCGGTACTGCTCGTGGATCCAGCGCATCAGGGCCTCGGGGGAGGCCCGCTCGACCGCCGCGTCGCCGGTGACCCCGGGCGCTTCGTTGGGCACCGCCGACACAGAACGCCTCCCCCTGACGTACGGGTCGCACCCGTACGGCCGCGCCGTCGTCTCGACGTCCAGCCCGCCTAGGAAGAGAGCATAACCGTGCTCATCGGACGATCGCCCGGGCCGTCGGCCGGCCGGTCGACGGCGGGGGTGAACGGCGGTGGCGGTCGGGGCCCCCACCCACCTGTCGACGGGGGCGACGAGGGTGGCCCGGCTCATCGGGTGAAACGCAGCCAGCGGACGTTGACGAACTCCTCGGGCTGTCCACTGGCGAAGGTCAGGTAGACGTCGTGCACCCCGGTCACCGGGGCGAGGTTCCCCGGCACGGTGACCCAGCTCTGCCAGCCGCCGGTGCTGGCCACCGCGATGGTGCCCACCGGTGGCAGGCCGGGGGCGTCGAGGCGTACCTCGATCAGGCCGGAGATGCCCTGTGGTGCGCCGGAGGCCACCCGCACCTGGAACTGGGTCGCCGGCTCACGGCCGAAGTCGACCCCCCGGTACCCGGCCCAGTCGCCGTGGGCGAGGAACCCCAGGTGCTCGCCGCCCTCGCTGGACGGTGCGGTCCGGACGCCCTGCTGCCTGTCGAAGCCCGCCGCCGCGATCTCCTGCCCCACCCCACGGTTCCCGGTGGTGACGACAGGTGCCGGCGCGACGACCACCGGCGGACCGGCCTCGACCACCGGCGGACCGGCCTGGGGCGGCGGAGCCTCGGCCGCGCCCGCACCGAAGGGCGTCAGGGTGATCGTCATCTCCCGCGGCGCGGTGTCCTGGATGTACGACGCGTCGTCGGCGACGTCGTCGAAGGGGAAGCCGTAGGCCCGGCCGTCGGCGCTGTGCCGGTGCAGCACCCGGGAGTAGTGGTTGGTCACCGGATGCTGGTAGTAGGCGTCCCGGTTGGTGGTCGGCTGGTCCGGCTGGTCGAGCACCGACCTGTTGAACCCGGCGCCGAGGACCGCAGCCACCGGCCCGGAGCGCCCGTCGTTCGGCGCGGCGAGCGCCCCGTCACAGTGGAACACGTTCAGCGTCGAGGGCCGGTCGAAGGCCCGTACCCCGCCGTCGAAGGTGAACCGCCCGTCGACCACCCGGCCGCGGAAGGTGCCCGTCGGGCCGTGGACGCGCAGGTCGGTGCGGCTGTACCGGTCCCACGTCTCGGCGATGTAGCCGTCGTAGTACGCCGGGTCGAAACGACCCGTCTCGATGCCCTTGCCGGGCGCGATGACGCGCAACCCGCCGCCGACCACAAGCCGTTCGAACCCGGGCTGGCGGGCCAGCTCGGCGAAGATCGCATCCCGACCGCCGTCGACCAGTTTGCCGGTGGCCTGCTCCACGTCGCCGAGCAGCCGGATCGACAGCGGAATGCTGAACATGTCCACGGTGGTGGTGTTGCAGAACATCCCTGTCGCGTTGTAGGTGAACTCGCAACAGTCGTGCAGCACCCCGAAGCTCGGGTCGTCGGCCACCCAGCCGACCGGGTACTGCAACGCCGGCCGCCCGTTGCCGTCGGTGACGACGGTGAACCTCAGCCGGCCGTCGATGGCGAAGTAGATCCGGCCCGACATCATCGGCAGCACGAACCGGGTCACCCCGGAGCCGGCCAGCGGGATGCCGATGTCGGCAACGCCGTCCGGGCCGTTGTGCGCCGGGTCCGCCGGGGTGAAGCGTCCGCTCTCCCGGACGTAGCCCATCGCGCCGGTCTCCGGGTCGGTGCCGACGACGTACATCCGGATCGCCGAGTTGGCGAAGCGGCCTGTGCTGTTCACCACGTTCAACGGTAGGCCACCCGAGGCCCGTGCCCGGGAGATCAACGGGGCCGCCACCAGCGGCACGCCCACCACGGCGGCGCCGGCGAATCCCATCCCGAGTACCCTGCGGCGAGTCAGCATCACAGCTCCGATCAACGACACGGCCATCGCCGCCGGCGTCCGGTGCCGAATCGGCCCGGCCCGGCGGTAGCCACGTTGACGGCCCGGTCACCCCCTCGGTTCAATGACGACCGGACCAAAATCATCCGATCCGATTCGAGCCCGGTGAACCGAAGGCATCGCGCGTCCGTCACGACAGCGATGTCGCCACGCCGGAAGGGACACCTCCCGTGAAATCCGATCACCCCTCCCTACGCTCGCGACTGGGGTCGATCCCCCGTCGTACCGCCGCCGGCGTGCTCGCCGGCCTGGCCGTGTTGTCCACGGTGGTGGCCGCCGTCGGCTGGGGCGCGGCCTCGGCCCGGGACGACGACCTGACCGGTCGGACCGTCTCCAAGGAACACCTGACGACCATCCAGGCCGCCGCCCGCTCCTGCCCGACGCTCACCCCGGCCCGGCTGGCCGGTCAGCTGATGGCCGAGTCGGGGTTGGACGGGCAGGCCGGCAGCACCGCCTCCGGTGGTCAGGGCATCGCCGGTCTCGACGCCGCCGCATGGAAGCAGTGGGCCCCCTGGCCCGGTGCGGAGCGTTCCGATCCCGCCGCCAACATCCTCGCCCTGGCCCACCTGATGTGTGACCTCAACGGGCAGGTCCGGCTGGCGGACGTCCCCGGTGAGATGTGGCGGCTCTCGCTGGCCGCGTTCCACACCGACCTCGACCAGGTACGCGACGCCAAGGGGGTGCCGACCGACGCCGTCGAGTACGTCGACCGGGCCAGTGGGTACGCCGCCTACTACGGCAAGCTGACCGCGTTCGGCGGTTCCGGTGAGGTCCGGCCGAGCAACGGCGTGCAGCAGCCCAAGGCGGTGCCCGGCGGTTACACCGCGCTCGTCGTCCGGGCCGGCTCGGTCTGCCCGGAGGTCACGCCCCCGCTGGTCGCCGCCCAGTTGATGGCGCTGTCCGGTTTCGACGCCAACATGCTGGGCGCCGAGGGGCAGCGGGGAATCGCGCAGTTCCGACCCGAGGTGTGGCAGGCGTACGGCCCGACCGACTCCTCGGCCTGGGATCCGCAGGTGGCGATCCCGGCGGCCGGCGCCGCCCTGTGCGCCCTGCACCGGGAGCTGGCCGGGCTGGAGGGTGACCCGTCCCTGCTGGCGCTGGCCGCGTACCGCAACGGTCCGGCCGCCGTGCGCCAGGCCGGCGGCGACCTGGACGCCGGGACGCAGGCGTTCCTGCGGACCGTACGCGAGCACACCGACTACTACGCCCTCGACAACCGGCTCCGGACGGCACCGCCGTCGGCCAGCCCGTCGCCCATGTCACCCACGCCCACCACGACGCCGTCGGCGCCGCCGTCGCCCACCCCGAGCGACAGCCCGGCCGCACCGACGACGCCTCCCGCGAACCCGCCGAGCAAGAAGCCGACGCCGGCACCGACCCGACCGGCCGGCACCAAGCAGATCGTCGGGCAGGAGACCGGGCTGTGCGTCACCGCCGGCACCAGCGACGGGGTACGCGCCGTGCTGAGCAAGTGTCGGGAGGAGAGGTCGCAGTGGTGGGACTTCCGCTCCGACGGCAGCGTCCGGGCCAACGGCCTCTGCCTCGACGTGGCCTGGGGTGAGAAGAAGGACGGCACTCCCGTGCAGGTCGCCGTGTGCAGCGGCAACCCCGCCCAGAAGTGGGAGTGGATCAAGCGCGGCGAGCGTAGCTCCCTGCTCAACCGGGAGACCGACCGCTGCCTCGACGTCGACGGTCACGGGGTGGGCGCCCCGATGATGTCCTGGGTCTGCGTGTTCAACCCGAAGCAGACCTTCACCCGGCGGTAGCCGACCGCCACGGCCGGATGCCCGGTGGCCCCTTCGGGGTGGCCACCGGGCATCCGGCACCGTCCGTCCGGTGCGGGGTCGGTCAGCCGCCGAACCGGCGGCGGCGCAGGCGGAGTCCGAAGACGACGCCGGCGCCGCAGAGCAGCGCGATGCCGAGGATGACGGCGAACGCCGCGCCGCTGTTGCCCTGCTGCTGACTGGCCACCTGGTTGCGGTCGTCCACCGCCACCGACACCGAGGCGGCCGGGTTGATCATGCCCGAGCCGTACCTGGCCTCCGGGGCCGTCCCGCCGATCGCATCGGCAGTGCTCCGGATCCGCTCCTTGACCTGGGCGGCGGTCAGGTCGGGCTGGGCCGCCCGGATCAGCGCCGCCTGCCCGGCGACGAACGCCACGGCGAACTCGGTGCCGGTGTTGCTGACCGCCCGGCCACCACCGACGCCGAGGCTCGCCACGTCCACCCCGGGCGCGACCACCTCGACCGCACCCTCCGCGTACTGCTCGGCGAGCTGCTCACCGGCCCCGACGCCGCCGGTGAACAGCAGCGCCCCACCGCCGGACCGGCCGGCGGGAGACGGCGGCGTCACCGCCTTGGTCGGCGCGCCGGCCACCAGCAGGACGTCGTGGTCGAGGGCGGTGGCCACGGAGGCCGCCACCGCCGGGTCACCGAGGTCGACGTGGGAACCGACCGCGACGACCGACGCACCGGCGCTGACCGCCACCTCGATGGCGTTCGCCGCGTCGGCCGCCCGGGCGGCACCCGACCCACGGACGACCCGCACGGGCAGGATGGTGGCGTCCGGGGCGATGCCGACCGGGCTGCCGTCGACACTGCTGTCACCGGCGATGATGCCCGCCATGGCGGTGCCGCTGCCCAGGCAGTCGGTGTCGCCGCGCCCGTTGCCGACGGTCACGTCCGCGCCGACCGCGACCCGACCGCTCAGCTGCTGGACGGTCGCGTCGACACCGGTGTCGACCACCGCCACCTTGACCCCGTTGCCCCGGGTCAGGGTCCAGGCGCTGTCGGCGGCCATCCTCAGCTGCGCCCAGTCCGAACGGCTGCTCGACCCGGTGGTGGCGGTGCACTTCGGGCCGGTAGCGCCGGGTCGGGGACTGCCGATGGTCCGCGTCGGGCTCGGCTTCGGGCTGGCGGCGTCGGGCTCCTGGCCGCTCGTGCCGGTGGGGCGGGCGCTCGGGGTGGGGCGCTTCCCGGTCGGGAGCTGGCCGTACTCCACCCCCTCACCTGCCGCGTCCCACGGCAGCACCAGCTGCCAGCCGGCCTTCAACCGGCCCGGGTCGGTCAGTCGGGACCCGTCCGGCTGCACCCGTCCGGTGTTCAGCTGGTAGATCTCCGCGGACCGTTCGCCGCTGCCGAGGAACCGCCGGGCGATCGCCGTCAGGCTCTCCGGCTGGCCCTGGTACTGCGCCGCCACCACGTAGTACTTCACGTACGGCTGCGGATCGTTCGCGGCCTTCGCCACCGACGGCCCGGTCGGCGCCATGAGCGCGCAGCCGGCCACCACCACCGCGAGCAGGCGGGCAAGGATGGAGCGCTTCGCCAGCACTGGGTGTCCCCCTTCAGTCGCCACGGCCGGGCGTCACCGGCCTTCACCGTCTATTGCGGATCAGCGGCGAGTTCGTTCAAATCAATCTGAACCAGATTTCCATGATCCTCGTCATGAGGTCAGCCGAGAGTACCGGCCGCCGATGACGGGAAGATCTCCTCGGGCCGTCCCCCGGGGGAGCGGGTAGACCGGTAGGAAGCCGACCGTCCGACGCCGACGGTGGTGACGAGCGGGCGGACCGGACGGCAGGTGCCGGTGGAGACGAAGGTGGGGCGGCGGTGAAGGGGTCTGGGCGCACGGCAGGGCCGGCGGGTGGCAGCGGGTTGGACCGGGTGCCGGCCACCCGCCGCTTCGATCCGCGCCGGCACCGCCGGATCGCCGGGCTGTTCGACCTCTGGCTGGCACCCGGCCCCGGCGGGCGGCTGGTGGTGCCCACCGACCCCGGCCGACCGCTCGACGCCCGCGCGGTCGCCACCCTGGTCCGACACGGCGCAGACGCCGCACAGGACGTCCGGATCCTCGCCGACGACGGGGCCCGGCACCTCGACCTGTTCACCGAGGTGGCCGGGCTGCTCGGGCACGACGTGCTGGTCAGCCCGGACGGCTCCGACATCCGGCACGCCACCGACCGGACGACCGGCGGGGCCGCCCGGCCGGCCGCCGACGGCGGGCCGCTGGACGCGGTCCCCCTGGACCGGGTGACCCGCCAGCCGATGGACTGGCTCGTGCTCCAGCCACCGGATCTCGCCACCTCCCTGCCGGGCTGGTTCGCGGTGGACGACGGTCTGGTCCGTCCCCGTACCGGGGTGGTGGGCCTGCCGCTGCCGGACGGCCTCGCCCTCGCCACCCGGGCCGACTTCGTGACCAGGCGGGCCACCGCGCACCGCCTCGGCGCGTCGACCGGGGTGGTCACCGTCGCCGTCACGGCCCGGTCCGGGGGCTTCCTGGTCGGGAACTACAGCGGCACCCAGGAGGTGCACAGCGGCGGGCAGCTCGCCGCGGTCCTCGGCGACCTGCCGCTCTACGGGGCCGACCTGCGACTCTGGCTGACCTGGCCGTCCGACGCCGACGAACAGGCCCGCCTCGTAGCGCAGGCGGTCGAACTGGCCGAGACGACCGGGGCCACCGTCTGGACCCCACCCGCGGGAGGCCGGGCCGAGCTGGTCGACGACCGCCGTGACCTGCGCGCATTCGACCCGACCGGCGCGGTCGCCGCCTGGCAGGCCCACCGACCGAGGTACGCCGACGGCCCGTCCACCCTCGATGCGACAGCCGACGGGCTGCTGGTGTCCCGGCTGGACCGACAGCGGATCGTGGTGGCCTCCCCCGCCGCCTGGGGCCACGACGCCGCCCTGGTGGACGGCCACCACCCCGCAGCGGACCGGGTGGACGACGCGGCACCCGTACCGGACGGTGACGCCACCGAGCTTGCGACGCCGAGCCGCACCGGACCCTCCACCACGGGCACCGCGACCGCACCGTCCCCGGTGGTGGCCGGCGGTGCCACCGGGTCGGCGTCGGGGCAGCCGGCGGTGCCTCTACCCCGGCCCGCCCTGGTCACCGAGCACCGCCGCGCAGCGGACTACGGCCCGCCCTGGCTACGGCGGGGCCAGCAGGTCAACGCCGAGGCTTTCGAGGCGTACGTCCTCACCGAGGGCGATCCGTCCCGGGCGGTCAGCGACGGCGTGCCCGGCGTCGAGTTGTTCCTGGCCGCCTTCCTCGACCCCCGGTCGGCCCCCACCGGCAGCCACCTGCTGCGGGTCCGGATCGGGCCCGGCGGCGCCATCCCTACGGTGGTGCTGCGCTCGCACGTCCCGGCGCGGTTCAAGCACGTCCTGGGCAGCCCCGACACATACCTGCTACCGGCGGGCCGGCTGGACCGGGTCCGGCTGGTCGGTGGCTTCCGGTTCGACGACTTCGGCCGGCTGCTGCCCACCGTGGACGCCGACGGCGAACCGCTGCGGATCCGGCCCGCACCCACCGGCCGGTCGGTCGCCGGGCTGCCGAACGACGTCCGCCGTTGGCCCGGCTTCGGCAGCCGGCAGGCCTATGCCCTGCTACCGGCGACGTCGCGAGGGCTGCCTCGGGGCTGGCTGCCGCTCTACCAGCAGCGGCCCGTCGCAGTGCCGGGCCGGTTGCTGGTCGAGGTCCGCGTGCCGCCGGGCCGCACCGTGGACATCGACGCCACCCACGCCCTGCTGACCGGGCTGCCCCTGGTGCGGACCAGAGTGGAGCAGCTGCATCGGGCCGGAGTCGCGCTCGTCCTCGGCAGCCGGTCGTACGACCGGATCGTGGTGCAGCGCGCCTACCGTGCGCAGGCGGGCGGGTGGCAGCGGATCGGGGATCTCGCCCCAGGCCCGCTACCGTCCGCCGTCGCCGCTCTTCAGTCCGCCGTCCCACCCCGGGTGGTCGACCCGCCGTCGCCCGGGGCCACCTGAACCGACCACCGGCCGGCGGGCACCGGTCCGATCACCACCGGCACGCACCGCCCCCCGGTCTCGGTGGCGAGTCGACGCGCCCCGACCAGCGCCGGGCCGGTCAGGCCGGGGGTGAACACCACGTACGGCGGCGGGTCGGCACCGGGGGCGGGTGCCGCCGGCAGCCCCGGCAGCGACCAGGCGCCCTCCGGGGCCTCTGCGCCGAGCACCGCGCCCACCGTGGCCACCCCGATCCCGGCCGCCCGCAGCTGTCGGGCGAAGAGAGCGGCGGTGTGCCGGCAGTCCTCGGCGTCACCGACGAGGGTGAGCACGTCGGGTGCCCGGCCCAGGTCGACGTGCAACCGCCAGCCCCCCTTGTGCCCCAGCACCAACGGCAGGGTCGCCGATGGGGCGGCCTCGTCCGGACCGAGCCAGGCATAGGCGGGCGCGCCCCGGCCCGCCGCCACCCCGACCAACCGGACCCGGATCGCCCCCAACCCGGTCTCCAGGTCGGTGCTGAGGTAGGGGACCTCGTTCCCGCTCGGCACCGCCGGTCGGGGCAGCTCCGGCCCGGTGGGCGGGGCGGGCGTAGCCGGGACTGCGGTCGCCGGCCGGCCCGGGGCCGGTGACGCCACCGGCGCCACTGGCTCGACCGGCGCCACCGGCGTCGCTGACTCTGCTGGCGTCGCTGTCTCCGGTGACGCCACCGACGGTAGGTCGACCGTGGTGGGCCGGGGCGGTGCCGACTGCGGTGTCCGGGGCGGCCACACCGGCTTCGCCGGCAGGACCGGTGCCGAGGGTGACGGCACGGCGGCTGCGGCTTCGTCCTGTTTCGTCGCCCCGATCCCCGGCTGCGCCGGTGCCGATGCAGTTGCCGCCGGTTCAGGTGCCACTGCCGCCGGTTCAGGTGCCACTGCCGCCGGTTCAGGTGCCACTGCCGCCGCCACTGCCGGCGGTGCTGATGGCGCGGATGCAGGTGCAGGTGCCGGCCGGGTCAGCGGTACCGGCCGGATCGTCCGGGGCGGCGCCGGCACGGTGGGCGGTGCCGGAGGTGGCGGCAGGGTGGGCGGCGCCGGCACGGTGGGCGGTGGTGGTGGCACGGTGGGCGGTGGTGGAGGTGGCGGCAGGATTGCCGGTGCCGGTCGGGTCGCCGACGGCGGGAGGTCCGGGTGGTCGGTCACCGGCCCGGCAGCGAGTTCGGCCGGGGTCGGGGTGTGGTGCCGTGCTGGCGGCCAGGGCCCGTCGTCCTCCAGCACCACCCGGCGGCCCCCGCCCCGACGCAGCAGCATGACGGCGACGGCGGCGAAGAAGACCGCCAGCAACCCGGCACCGACCCGGATCACCAGGGGGTCCAGCGGGCCGGACGCTGCCGGGTCGTCGGGGGGCCGGGCGACCGCCCGGGTTCCCGCCTGCGCCGGGGTGGTGGCGGGGCGGGAGGCGACCGCCGAGGAGGGGGCCACCGTACGAGGGGTCGGGCTGGGCCGGGAAGGGGTCGAGGCCCGCGCGCTCGGGCTCGGCGGACGCGGTGCAGGCGCACCTGCCTGCGGCAGCCGTCCGATCCGTACCCCCTGGCCCTTGGCGTCCCGGGGCAGCACGAGCCGCCAGCCGGGGCGCAGGACCACACCGTCGGTGAACGTCTCGCCGTCCGGCTGGACCCGACCCACGTTGAGGTCGACGATCTCCCGGAACCGGTTGCCGTTACCGAGGGTACGCAGCGCGATGGCGTAGAGGTACTCCCGTTGCCCGTCGACCGGTGGCCCGACCACGTAGTACCGACCGGTCTCGGCGGGCACCGCACGTGCCGGTCCCGCCGGAACGACGAGCGCGATCCCGACCAGCAGCACCGTGACAAAGGCTCGCCGCATCCCCACCATCGCTTTCCACACCCTCGGTCCCACCGACATCCTCCCGTCCCGGCCCCCTTCTACGAACCGGGGCGCCGACGGTTCAACCCGAGCGGCTCCGGACTGCGCGAGGGGCGGTCCGCCGCTGCCGTCCCACCCACGCCTGTCGTACGCCGCCCGCGCGGACCCGCTCCGGGGGCCGTGCCAGGATGTGGCGGTGTCGTATCCTCCTCAGCCGTCGTACCCGCCCGCGCCCGGTGGCGTCACGCCGATGATCGCCTATCCTCACCCGATTCCCCCGCCGCCGGGGCACGCGGTGCTGGTCGTCTCGGTCAACCGGGGGCCGTACCTGGTGCCCGCCCCGTCCACCAGCCGGTTCAAGGTCGACGGCCGGTTGGTGGCGATCCCCGGCGAGGGCACCTGGTACGTGGCCGTTCCGGCCGGGCCGCACGACGTCCGCTACACCGACTTCATGGGCATCCCCGTCATCACCACCGCGCTGGTCGTCCAGCCCGGGGTCGTGTACCCGCTGTCGTTCCGTTTCGGCGGTTGGCGCAACCGGGTCCACGACGGGCACGGCACCGACGTGACGAAGTTCGGCATGTGGTCGAACTACAGCATCCTGCTCGTCACGCTTGCCGTGTTCGGGGTGCTCTGCTGCGGTGGCCTCGGTCTCCTCGGCGTGTTCTCGACGTCCCCCTGACCGTCGGCACCCGCCCGACCGGGGCACGGTAGCGTCGCCACCGATGCCTCCTGCGCCCGGACCGGCCGGTCTGACCACGACGGAACGTGCGGTCGATGCCCGCTTCCGCGCGTTCCTGGCCCGGCTGCCCCGACGTGGACCGGCCGGCTGGCTGGTCGAGTTCCTGGTCTTCGGACTCAAACAGGCCTGGGCGTGCGTGTTCGGTGGGGCGATGCTGGCCGTCATCCTGGCGGCCCGGCTCTGGTACCCGCAGGACGCCGCCCTCGCCCGCAACGACCTGTTGACGGTCGCCGCGGTCGCCATCCAGATGGCCATGCTGGCCGGACGCCTGGAAACCCTGCGGGAACTGCGGGTGGTGCTCCTGTTCCACCTCGTCGGGACGGTCATGGAGTTGTTCAAGACGCAGGTCGGCTCGTGGTCCTACGCCCCGGACGGAGTGTTCCGGCTCGGTGCGGTGCCGCTGTTCAGTGGCTTCATGTACGCCGCGGTCGGCTCCTACCTGGTACGGGTCAACCGACTGTTCGACCTGCGTTTCGCCCGCTATCCCCGGCGTTGGGTGACGGCCCTGGTGGCGATCGCGATCTATGCCAACTTCTTCACCAACCACTACCTTCCGGACGGCAGGTGGCTGCTCATCACCGTCGTCGCGTTGGTGTTCGGGCGCTGCGTGATGCACTTCCGGGTCTTCCGGTTCCGGCTGCGGATGCCGCTGCTGCTGGCCTTCCTCCTGGTCGCCTTCTTCATCTGGCTGGCGGAGAACATCGCCACCTGGTCGCAGGCCTGGCTCTACCCGGGCCAGGTGGCCGGTTGGGACCCGGTGTCGCCGACGAAGCTCGCCTCGTGGTTCCTCCTCATGATCATTTCGGTGGTCCTGGTCACCTGGATCTCGCCACCCCGACCACCGGAACCAGAACGGTCGGCGGAACAGGAACTGTCGGCGGAACAGGAACGCCCGTCGGCCCCATCGACGGGGACCGGACCCCCGGCGGTTCAGGCCGCCCCGCAACGATCCGGCTCCGGCTGACCGGAACCCCGATCGGGGCTGCCCGTGGACGGGGGCACGGGCCGGGGCGGGGCCGACGCCAGGGTCCGGTCGCGGGTGCGCTGGATCAGTACGACCAGCACCAGCACCAGCAGGGCCACGCCGATCGCGGTGACCGGGACATGCTCGGCGAGGAGCAACGCCGACCAGAGCAGGGTGAGCACCGGCTGGGCGAGCTGGAGCTGACCCACCCGGGCGACCCCACCCCGGGCCAGTCCCGCGTACCAGGCGAAGAAGCCCAGGAACATGGAGACCACGGTCAGGTAGCCGTAGGCCGACCAGGCCCCGGCGTCCGCCCGTGGCGGGTGGGCCACGGCAGCGGCGAGGGCGGCCGGCACGGTGACCGGCAGCGCGTAGAGCAGCGCCCAGCAGATCGTCCGGGCGCCACCCAGCTCGCGGGCGACCGCGCCGCCTTCGGCGTACCCGAGGCCGCAGAGCAGGACCGCGGCGAGCAGGAACAGGTCCGACGTGGCCGGCGCGCCGCGCACCGCGCCGCCGACGCCGAGGAAGACCAGCACCGTCAGCAGCCCGCCGCCACTGGCGAACCAGAACGTCGGCGGTGGGCGCTCCCCGCTGCGGAGCACCGCGAACACGGCGGTCACGGCCGGCAGCACGGTGATGACGACGGCCCCGTGCGCGGCGGTCTGGTCGAGCAGCGCCAGCGAGGTGAACAGCGGGAAGCCGACCACCACCCCGAGGGCGACGATCGACAGTCGCCGCCGCTGGGCGCGGGTGGGCCGTGGCGCCCCGGTGCACCGCAGGTAGGCCCAGGCCAGCAGCGCCGCGCCGACGGCCCGGCCGAAGGCGACGAACCACGGGTCGAGCTGCTGCACCGCGACCCGGGTGGCCGGCAGCGACAGGCTGAAGGCGCACACGCCCAGCGCGCCCAGGGCGAGGCCGGTAAACCGGTCGGCTGTTACCGCTTCGGGGACGGTAGCGTTACTCTTGGCTCTCATGGAAGACGGTAACGCAGCCGAGCGTGTTATCCAAGATCTGCGCCGGTCGGTGGCCGGCGCAGAGCCCGGTGCCCGGCTGCCGTCGGTCCGTGAGCTGACCGCCCGGCATCACGCCTCCCCGGTCACCGTCGCCGCGGCCGTCCGGCAGCTGGTGGCCGAGGGGCTGGTCGAGGCACGCGCCGGCCGGGGCACCTTCGTGGCCACCCCGCCCCGGCCGACGCCGGTCGCCGACCTGTCCTGGCAGACCGTGGCGCTCGGCCCGCGCCGGCCCGGCGAGGAAGAGATGCGGGCGCTGCTGGCGCTGCCGCCCGCCGGGGCGATCCCGCTCTCCGGTGGCTACCTGGACGCCGACCTCCAGCCCGCCGCCGCGCTCGGCGCGGCGCTCACCCGCGCCGCCCGGCAACCCGCGTCCTGGCAGCGCGACCCGGCGCACGGCCGGGCCGACCTGCGTGCCTGGTTCGCCCGGGAGGCCGGGGGTGGGCTGCACGCCGAGGACATGGTGATCTGCTCGGGCGGACAGGCCGCCCTGTCGTCGACACTGCGGGCGCTCGCCGCGCCCGGCGACACCCTGCTCGTCGAGTCACCTACCTACCTGGGCGCGCTGGCCGCCGGCCGGGCCGCCGGGCTGCGGGTGGTGCCGGTGCCCGCCGACCCCGACGGGGTACGACCCGACCAGCTCGCCGCCGCGTTCGCCCGGACCGGCGCACGGCTGTTCTACTGCCAGCCGCTGTACGCCAATCCGCACGGCGCGACGCTCGCAGCGCACCGCCGGCCCCGGGTCGTCGAGGCGGTACGCGACGCCGGGGCGTTCCTGATCGAGGACGACTACGCCCGTGACCTCACCATCGACGGGCCGGCCCCGCCGCCGCTGGCCGCCGACGACCCCGACGGACACGTCGTCTACCTACGGTCGTTGACCAAGTCCGCCGCTCCCGGGCTGCGGGTGGCCGCGATCGGCGCCCGTGGCCCGGCCGGTCACCGGTTACGGGCGGGCCGGCTGCTCGACGACTTCTTCGTCGCCGGGCCACTGCAACAGGCCACCATGGAGTTCGTCAGCGGCCCGGCCTGGGAGCGGCACCGGCGTACCCTGCGCACTGCGCTGCGTGCCCGTCGCGAGGCGTTGCTGACCGCGCTGCGCCGGCACCTGCCCGAGCTCGTCGGGCAGCCGGTCCCGCGCGGCGGCCTGCACCTGTGGGTCCGGCTGCCGGCGGGGACCGACGACGTCGCGCTGGCCGCCGCCGCAGCCGCCGCCGGTGTCGTCGTCTTCCCCGGCCGCCCCTGGTACGCCGCCGAACCCCCGGCCCCGCACCTGCGGCTCAGCTACGCGTCGGCCCCGCCCGGCCTGATGGACGAGGCCGTCCGCCGGCTCGCGCACGCCCTGCGCGCCGGTTGAGCCCGGCGGCGTCAGCCTGCGCCGGGACCACCCGACCGACCCGGGTGTCGCGCCGGCGCCCGGCCGTCGCCGCCCGTCGCCGAGACGGGTCGCCGGCCCGCGAGGGTCCGGGTCACCGGCTCCCGGATGCGGTACGACCCCACTGCCGCAAGGATGAGGGGCATGACCGACCGGGCAGCTGAATCCGCACTTCCCAGACGTGTCGTCGTCACCGGGGCCACCGGCAAGCTCGGCCGCGCCGTGGTGGCCCACCTGCGGGCCGTGGGTGTCGACGTGCTGGCCGTGGACCGGGCCGCAGGGCGCGATCCCCGCGACGTCGACGGCGAGTTCCTACTGGCCGACCTCGGCGACTACGGGCAGGTGGTGGAGGCCCTCACCGGCGGTGCCGACGAGCACGGCGGCCCGGTCGACGCTGCTCGATACAGCCGCCCGGACCTGGTCAGCGCAACCGGCGTGCGGCGAACCTGGCCGGCGGATCGGCGATCGCGTCCTGGGCCGCGATCAGCTGGATCTCCCGGGTACCCGCCGCCAGGGTCCGCTCCAGCACGGTGAAGACCGAGGCGATGGTCCGTTCCAGCGCCGTCGCGGGCGACCCCGTCGTCCACAGGTGCGCCAGGTAGAGCGCCGCGGTCACGTCACCGCCGCCGTTGGGGTTGATCGGCAGCAACGGGGTGGTCACCGCCCAGGCCCCCTCGTCCGACACGGCCACCACCTCCAGCGAGCCGGCCGGCACGTCGCCGTGCAGCACGCTGGTGACCAGGACGTGTCGTGGCCCGGTCGCCCGTACCAGGTCGACGGCGTCCAGCACGTCGGTCAGGGTGGTGGTCGCCCGGCCGGCGAGGAAGTCCAGCTCGAAGTGGTTCGGGGTGATGATGTCGGCGCGCGGGACGACCACGTCGCGCAGGTACTCCGGGATGCCGGGCCGGACGAACATCCCCCGGCCGGTGTCGCCCATCACCGGGTCGCAGCAGTACACCGCGTCCGGGTTGGCCGCCTTGATCCGGTCCACCGCGTCGAGGACCACCGCACCCATCGCCGGGTCGCCCTGGTATCCCGACAGCACCGCGTCGGCGCTGCCGAGCACCCCACGGTCGGCGATGCCCTCGATCACCTCCGCCACGTCGGCCGGGGCCAGCAGCGGCCCGCGCCAGGCGCCGTACCCGGTGTGGTTGGAGAAGTGCACGGTCAGCACCGGCCAGACCTCGTGCCCGAGCCGCTGGAGGGGGAACACGGCCGCCGAGTTGCCGACGTGCCCGTAGGCGACCGAGGACTGGATGGACAGGATCTTCACCGACCCATCATGCCCGACCGGCCGGCCCCCGGCCCGGCCGGCGCTCAGGCCAGGTCGAGCGTGTACTGCGCGGTGTGCACCTTCCCGTCGACCTGGAAGTCGAAGAACGCCCGGTACCGACCCGCACTCGGTGCCGTCAGCCAGAACCGGACCGCCCCGTCCACCAGTTCCGGCTCCGGGTGGACGTGCACGTAACCGAGGTCGCCCTCCCGCACCACGACCAGGTGCCCGTACGCCCCCAGGTAGCGCTCCAGACGCGCCGGGTCGACCCCGTCGGGCCGGAAGGACAGCGGCACCGTCACGCCCACCGTGGGCGTGCCGGCCATCGTCACCGTGAACGGCCCGGCCGTCGCCCGGGGCGCGGCCGGCGGCAGCGGGACCGGGTCGTGCGCACCGGGGACCTGGTGGTCGACGCCCAGGACCAGCGGCAACGTGCTGCCGTCGGCACCGGTCACCGAGAAGTCCGCATAGATGCGGTAGCCGCCGGGCCGGGCCAGCGTCAGCGGGACGGTCCAGGTGCCGTCCGCCTCCATCGTCGGGTGCAGGTGCTGGTAACCGCTCAGGTCCCGACCCACCACGACCAGGTGCAGCTGCTTGTCGTGGACGACAGCGAAGCGGGTCGCCGGCTGTCCGTCGGTGCCGACGATCCGGAACCGGTAGTCCGCCCGTACGCCCGCCGGCTGGGACCGGGCCGTCGGTTGCACCGTGTAGCCCCCGGCGTTGACCGACATCCCGGTCACCTGGGTCCCACCCCCGTCACCGGGATGGGTGTGCGGTCCGGTGCCCGCCCCGTGCTGGTGTCCGTCCCCCGCCGAGAGCACCGGCCCGGTGGACAGCGGCGTGCCGGCGGCCCGGGTGGGCGGCGGCGCGGTGGGACTGATCCGCCCCAGCCCGAAGCCGGCCAGCAGGGCCACCACCAGGCCCCCCACCAGCAACGCGAGGTTCCGGTTACCCAGCCGAGAACCGGGGGCCGGGCCGACACCGTCACCTGTCGGGGCGGCACCGCCGCCAGCCGGAACGACACCGTCACCGGCCAGTGCTCCGTCACCGGTCGGGGCAGCACCGTCGTCGGCCACCACTGCCAGCCGGTCGTCCACCCTGGCCCGCGGGGCGACGGTGGTGGCACGTGAGGTGGTGGTCGCACGCGAGGCGGCGGTGACGGCAGGACGCGAGCCGGCGGCATGTGGGGCGGCGGTGGCGGCGGTACGGGCCGCGCCCTTGCGACCGGCTACCGTCCCGGGCCGTCCGGCACGGGCGGCGGCACCCCGCCGGGGGGTCGTACCCGGCACGCGCGACCGGCCGCCGGAGCGACCGCCCGCCCGGCCTGCCGGTCGACCGGCAGGAACCGGGCGACGACGCCAGCCCGCGTAACCGACCGCCGCCACCACCAGCACCGCGCCGCCGGCCCACACCAACCACCCGAGGCCACCCTCGTCGTCGTCGGGGGCGGCGGCCGGCGGAGCCACGGGGGCGGCGGCCGTCGAGGGGGCCGTCGGCACCGCGGACGCCGCCGGGCCGCCGGCGTGTCCGGAGGTCGCGTGCTGCTCGGCGGCGGCCACCAGCGCCGGGTCCGGTTGGTCGACCGGTGGACGCCAACCCTGCGGCGCGGCGGTCGACCGGCCGGTGTACCGGAAGCTCATCGTGCCCCGCACCGGCTCGCCGTCGGAGGCCACCGACAGGTAGCTCACCGCGTACTGCCCCGCCGCCGGAAGGTGGGCGAGGGTCACCACCGCAGGGAACCCCGTGCTGTACTCCTTGGGCTCGAACTTCCCGTTGACCAGCAGGTACTCCCGTACCGGCTTGTCCAGGGGCCGGGGCGAGCCGTGCCGCCAGCCGGCGTCGACCCGACCGCCGCCGGGGCCGGTGACGGTGAAGTACGCGTTGGCGGCGACCTGCTCGGTGAAGTAGAGCTCCACCTCCGTCAGCGGCTCGGCCACCGTGGCGCCGGCGGCCGGGGTGGACATCGCCAGGGTGCCGTGTGCCTGTGCCGGCCCGGGGGTGGGCAGGAAGACGATCGCTGCGGCGAGCACGGACGCGAACAGGCCCGCGAGGGCACGTCCGACGGGTCCGCAGGTCGGAGGGAGACGGCGCATCGGATCATCCTCACGAAGCGTGGACTTCGCGCAACAGTTCACGAACTTTTTACGCAGATGGCAAAAGTTTTGGTCACGAGCACCCAACATCGAGTTCCCGTGTTCAAAACTCGCCCACGGCTGTGCCACCGTTCCCGGCGGGCATCCCACCCGACGGCCTGCGCCCGGAGGTGATCCGCCGTCGGCTTCCGTCCGTACCAGTGGGCGGGGGTGACGCGGGGTATGCCGTACGCTCACCCGGGACCTACTACACCCCGTCGTGACGGCTGATGGGGCGGCGCTGGACCATGGCGGCCGGCAGAACCGGACACGGAGGTGGCAGGTGACCGACGACGACGCGGAGATCACCGCGTGGGCGCTGGCTGCGGGTCGGGGTGACCGGGACGCCGCTGCCCGGTTCATCCGGGCGACCCAGCAGCACGTACGACGGTTCGTCGCCCACCTGATCAGCCCGGCCGAGGCCGACGACCTCACCCAGGAGACGTACCTGCGGGCCATGCGCTCGCTACCATCGTTCGCCGCCCGGTCGTCGGCCCGCACCTGGCTGCTCGGCATCGCCCGCCGCACCGCCGTCGACCACGTCCGCGCCGCCACCTCCCGGCCACGGACAGTCCCGCTGTCCGAGTGGCACGACACGCCCGACACCCGGGGCAGCGGCTTCGACGGCGAGGTGGTCCTCAACGACCTGCTGCTGGCCCTGCCCGACGACCGTCGGGAGGCGTTCGTCGCCACCCAGGTCCTCGGCCTGTCCTACGCCGAGGCGGCCGAGGTCTGTGGCTGCCCGGTCGGCACCATCCGCTCCCGGGTCGCGCGGGCCCGGGAAGATCTCGTCGCGGCGGTCGACGGCAACCCGCAGTCGATCCGACGCAGGCCGGGAAGCGCCGCCGGCTGACCGGTGACCTGGGCCGCCACGGCAGATCAGGGAAGGCGGCGGGGAACCACGACGCCCTGCGGTCCGACTATCGGTACATGGGGTGTGAGCAGTGGCGTGAGATCCTGTCGGCGCAGTTGGACGGCGAGGAGACCCCTGCCGAACGGCTCGCGGCCGACGCCCACCTGGACCGGTGCGCGGACTGCCGGGACTGGTGTGACAAGGCCGCGACGGTGACCCGGCGGTCCCGTCTGACGCTCTCCTCCCCCGGTCCGGACCGGCAACGGTTCACGATCGCCGCACCCGCTCCCGACCGGCAACGTCCGACCATCGACCCAACCGGGCCCGACCTCGCCGACGTCGTCCTGGCCGCGCTCCCCGCGCCCCGGCGGCTCCGGGACCGACTCGTGCTCACCCTGCGCACCGGGCTGGCCCTCATCGGCGCCCTGCAACTGGTGCTGGGGCTGGCGCAGGTGGGTCGGGGCCCGACGGTCGGCGGCCACGCCCACGGCGCCCTCGACGCACTGGCGTCCGGGCACCTGTGGCACGAGTCGGCGGCGTGGAACATCGCCGTCGGCGCGGGCTTCCTCTTCGTCGCGGCCCGGCGCACCCCGACCAGCGGGCTCCTGCCGACCCTGAGCGCCTTCGTGGGGGCGCTCGTGCTGCTCTCGGCCAACGACCTGGTGACCGGCCGGGTGGATCCGACCCGGCTGGTCAGTCACGGTTTCCTGCTCACCGGTTACCTGATCGTGGTCGCCCTGTCCCGGCCCCGGTGGCGACCGGACGGTCCGGCCGGGCGTGGCCACGGCGACCGTCCCGCCTGGCGGCTCACCGCGAACGACGTGCCCGCCGCCGCCACGCCGACGCTGCGCCTGCTGCCCCCGCACCCGGGTTCGGCGCGGGTCCGCGACCGGTCGGCGGCCTGACCGGCCGTCGCCCGGCCCGCCCGACGGAACGACGATCCGCCCGGCCGGAACTTCACAATCCCGCCCGGCCGGAACTTTCGGTGCCCGGTGACCGACCAACGGGACAGATCATCAGGACAACGGAGGAAGAAACCCATGCGCCCCACCGGCCCACTCGGCTCGAATCGACGCTCGTCGGTCATCCTCACCACCGCAGCGTTGCTGGCGGTCGGCGTCGTCGGCTGCGGTCCGGCCGACCCGGCGTCGGGCCCGCAGTCGAGCGCCTCTGCCGCGGCCTCGGCGGGTACGGCCGCAGGGGTGGTCGGTATTCGCGACCCGTGGGTGAAGGCGGCCGACAAGGGGATGACGGCGGCCTTCGGGACCCTGGTCAACGACGGCGACGCGGATGTGACGCTGACCGGTGCCACCACGTCGGTGTCCCCGATGGAGCTGCACGAGATGACCATGAAGGACGGGAAGATGGTCATGCAGCAGAAGCAGGGCGGCATCGTGATCAAGGCGAAGGGCACGCACGCGCTGGAGCCCGGCGGTGACCACCTCATGCTGATGAACCTGGCCAAGCCCGTGCAGGCCGGCGACGAGCTGACGTTCACCCTGACCTTCGCCGACGGCAGGACCCAGCAGTTCACCGCCGTGGCCAAGCCGTTCACCGGCGCGCAGGAGAGCTACGCCCCGGGTCACGGCCAGCCCATGCCCGGTATGAGCGCCACGCCGACCATGAGCATGAGCCCGGCGTCGTGACGGACACGCCACCCGCCCGGCCGGTGAGCAGGCGCGGCCTGCTCACCGGCGGGGTCATGGCCGCCGGAGGAGCCCTCGCCGGAGCAGCCGCCGTCACCGCGATCCGTGCCGAGGACAGTGCAGCACCACCACAGGCCACCCCCGACATCACGCCCGTCGCGGCCGTCGGCAGCCTGGTCGAGCCGTTCCACGGCCCCCGGCAGGCAGGGGTGGCCACCGAGCCGCAGGCCCACGGCGCGTTCGTCGCGTTCACCCTGCGGCCCGGAACCGACCGGGCGGCGCTGGGCCGGTTGCTGCGGCTGCTCAGCGACGACGCCGCCCGACTCACCCAGGGCCGGCCGGCGCTGGCCGACACCGAGGCGGAACTCGGGCTGCTGCCCGCCCGACTCACGGTGACCTTCGGTTTCGGGCCGGGCCTCTACCGGGCGGCCGGCGTCGACGACCGGCGACCGACCTCGGTGGTCGACCTGCCGGCGCTGCGGATCGACCGGCTCCAACAGGCCTGGTCCGGCGGCGACCTGCTGGTGCAGATCTGCGCCGACGACGCGGTCACCGTCGCCCATGCCCAGCGGGTGCTGATCAAGGACAGCCGGCCCTTCGCCACCGTCCGCTGGGTGCAGCAGGGTTTCCGGCGCAGCCCCGGCGTCGAACCCGCCGGCCACACCCAACGCAACCTGTTCGGCCAACTCGACGGCACCGCCAACCCCCGCCCCGGCACCCCGTTGGACACCGCCGTCTGGGTGCCCGACGGCCCGGCCTGGCTCAAGGACAGCACCACCCTGGTGGTACGCCGGATCCGGATGAACCTGGAGACCTGGGACCTGCTCGGCCGCACCGACCGGGAGCTGGCCATCGGCCGCCGCCTCGACACCGGGGCCCCGCTCACCGGCACCGACGAACACGACGAACCCGACTTCGCCGCCGTCGGCGAGGACGGTCTCACCGTCATCCCCGACTTCTCCCACCTCACCCGGGCCCACGTCACCGACGACCGGCTGAGGATCCTGCGCCGCCCCTACAACTACGACGGCACCCCCACCCCGCAGGGGCACGCCGACAGTGGACTGATCTTCGCCGCCTACCAGGCCGACATCACCAACCAGTTCCTGCCAATCCAACGCCGGCTCGCCGACCGGGACCTGCTCAACGAGTGGACCACCCCGATCGGCTCCGCCGTCTTCGCCATCCCACCCGGCTGCCCACCCGACGGCTGGATCGGCCAACAGGTGCTCGGATGAACCAGCCCACCCGGAGCATCATGATCACCACGCCGATCCGCCCCGCCGTCGTCCGGTTCGCCGCCGCGCTGTCGGCCGCCGTGCTGGCGCTGCTCGTCGCCGCAACGCCGGCGTGGGCGCACAACAGCCTCCGCTCGGCCTCCCCGGCCCGGGAGGCGACGCTGCCGAGCGCGCCGGCCGAGATCACGCTGGAATTCATGGCACGGCTGGACCCGACCTTCACCACCATCGTGCTCACCGACGGGACGAAACGGCGGGTCCCCACCGGCGATCCGGTGGTCACCGGAACGAAGAGCACCGTCCAGGTGACCGACCCACTGCCCAACGGGACGTACACCGTCGCCTACCGGGTGGTCTCCGCCGACGGGCATCCGGTGCAGGGGTCGTACCCGTTCACCGTGGCCGACCCCGCCGGCCGTGCCGCGCCGACGGCCGCTCCCCCGACGGCGTCGGGCGGCCCGGTCACCGCCGCGGCCGGGGACACCGGTGGTGGTCCGGGCACCGCCGTCGCCGGCAGCGCGGTGGTCGTCCTGGCGGTGGTCGCGGGCCTGGTGTGGTGGCGACGCCGCCCGCTTCGCCGCTGAGGTCAGGCGTCCACCCGTACGCCGGGACCGGACCCTCCGATGTCGACAGCCGCGACGGCACGGGCCGCCACCAGGCACCGGACCCTCGACGGACCCGTCCCGTCCGGACATTCCCGGGAACCATGGCGGCGCTCGCGCCGACTACCTCTCCGGGCGAGGCCGACACCACGGACCCGGCCGACCCGCACGCATGCACGGGGAACGACCACCGGGTGTATCCCGACAATTCCGATCGGAAGAACATGTCTGTCACCGAGTTGTCCGGCCCGTCGACGCCGGAGCCCGCCGCCACCACCGCCGACCCACCCGCCCGGTCGGCCCGAGGTACCTCCCCGTTCGGTGCGCTGCTGCTGCGGTTGCACTTCTACGCCGGTGTGCTGGTCGCGCCGTTCCTGGTGGTCGCCGCGCTGACCGGACTCGCCTACACGGTGGCTCCGCAGGTGGACGGGATGCTCTACGGCGACCGGTTGACGGTGGCCCAGGTGGGTGAGCGTCGGCTGCCGGTGGCCGACCAGGTCGGGGCAGCACGCAACGCGCACCCCTACGGCAGCGTCGCCGCGGTGCAGCCCGGTGCGGACGACCGGACCACCCGGGTGGTGTTCTCGGCGCCGGAGCTGGGCGAGAAGCAGCACACCGTATACGTCGACCCGTTCACGGGCCGGGTGCAGGGGCAGTTGACCACCTGGTTCGGGTCCACGCCGGCCACCACCTGGCTGGACGACCTGCACCGCAACCTGCATCTGGGGGTGGTGGGCCGGCACTACTCGGAGCTGGCCGCGAGCTGGCTGTGGGTCATCGCGCTCGGCGGGGTCGTACTGTGGTGGCGTCGCCGCCGCGCCTCCCGGGCCACCGTCCGGCACCTGCTCGTGCCGGATCTGTCCACCGCCAGAGGGGTACGGCGGACCCGGGGCTGGCACGCCACCGTCGGCGTCTGGCTCACCGTCGGCCTGCTGTTCCTCTCCGCGACCGGGCTGACCTGGTCCCGGTACGCCGGGGCCAACTTCGGTGCCGGCCTCGACGCGCTCGACGCCCGCGCCCCGCAGATCTCCACCGCCCTCACCGCCGCGCCCACCGCCCCGGCCGACACCGGTGGTGGTCACCACGAGGCGGCCGGAGCGGGTGGGGTGGTCGAATCGGCCGCCTTCGACCGGGTCCTGACCGCCGCCCGTACGGCCGGTCTGACCGGCCCGGTCGAGATCGCCCCGGCGCCGGAACCGGGCTCGGCCTGGACCGTCACGCAGGTCGACAACGTCTGGCCGGTCGCGAAGGACCGGGTCGCCGTCGACCCCACCACGGCCACGGTCACCGCCCGCAGCGACTTCGCCGACTGGCCACTGCTGGCCAAGCTCAGTGGTCTCGGCATCCAGGCGCACATGGGGGTGCTCTTCGGACCGCTCAACCAGATCCTGCTCGCCGCGCTGGCCCTCGGGCTGCTCTGCGTCATCGTCTGGGGCTACCGCATGTGGTGGCAACGCCGGCCCACCCGCGCCGACCGCCGCGCCCTCACCGGCACCCCACCGGCCCGCGGCGGCGTACGCGGCCTTCCGCGCGGCGTCCTGATCGTCGGCACACCACTGGTCGTGGCGGTCGGCTGGGCGCTGCCGCTGATCGGGCTCACCCTGCTCGTCTTCCTCCTCGTCGACGTCGTCCTGGGGGCGGTGGGCCGACGACGCCGTACCAGCACCGTCCCCACCTCACCCGCACCAGCCGGTCGATGACCGACCGCCCCGTCCGGCCGCCCGCTCGGCGTCGGACGGGGCGGTCGACTCGCGCAGCGCCGGTCCCCGCCCCGGTTGCTCACATTCGGCGGGATGACGATTGACCGCTCGGGGGTCACGCCGCTACGGTCGATCCAAATCTGCGGCGTCGCGAGGTAAGCCGGTGAGAATCCGGCGCGGTCGCGCCACTGTGAGCGGTCCCCGTCGTCGACGGGTCCGCGAGCCAGGACGCTCGGTCGTCCGCAGCCTTGCGATGGGGACGCGTCATCCCCGGGAAGGTTCGTGTCCCATGTCGAGTTCCACTCCCGCCCAGCCGCTGGTGCACCCCGTCGGGTCGACCCGCGTGTACTGGGCGGCACTGGCCGTCGTCGGCGTACTCCTGCTGCTCACCTATCTGGTCGCGTTCGACCAGGGCGCGGTCTCGCGCAGTGGCATGTACCTGCACGAGCTCATGCACGACGGCCGGCACCTGCTCGGTGTCCCGTGCCACTGAACCCCACCCACAATCCACCCACGTTCGCCACCGTCCTGCTCCGCGGTCTGCTCGCCGGTCTCGTCGCCGGCCTGCTCGCGGGGGCGTTCGGCTACCTCGTCGGTGAGCCGCGCATCGAGGCGGCCATCGCGATCGAGGAGGCAGCCAGCCACACCGGGCCGGTGGCCGACGACCACCACGCCGACGCCCTGGTGGGCCGGGGCGGCCAGCGGGCCGGCCTGTTCCTGGCCACCGGGCTGTTCGGCACCGCGATGGGTGGCCTGCTGGCGACCGGGTACGCGCTCCTGCGCCGTCGCCTGCGGACCACGGACGACGGCCGGTCGGCGCTGCTGCTCGCCGGCGGCGCCCTGCTCGGCGCGGTGCTCGTGCCGTTCCTCAAGTATCCGGCCAACCCCCCGGCGGTCGGCAGTCCCGACACCATCGACCAACGCACCGCCGCCTACCTGACCCTGGTGGTGCTCGGTCTGGTGGCGGTCTGGGCGGGCACCCTCGGCTACCGGTCGGTCCGCCCCGACGCACCGGTCTGGCAACGGGTCGGCGCGGCCGTCGGGGGCTTCCTCCTGGTCGCCGGTGCCGGGTATGTCGTCCTGCCGTCCTTCCAGGAGGTGCCGGACGACTTCCCCGCGACTCTGCTGTGGAACTTCCGGTTGGCCGCTCTCGGTACCCAGGTGGTGCTCTGGGCGGCGATCGGCCTGCTGTTCAGCGCCCTGATGAGCCAGGGCCGGCGGCTGGACCGGCGACCGGGGGCGGGCGGGATTCCGACTGTCACCCCGGCGAGCCGATGACCGGTGCGGGAACACCGGCGTGACCGCGACCAGCCTGCGGCTGGTCGCACACGCGCACACCGCCGCCCTGCGGCGGGCGGTGTTCGGCGCGGGTGACGACGACCTGGACGAGGGCGGCCGGCGGGCCGCCCTCGCCCTGGCCGGTTCCGACCGGCGCGGCCCACTGGGCCCGGTCGACGTCTGCCTGACCAGCCCGGCGCCGGCGGCGGTGCAGACCGCTCACGCCCTCGGGCTGCGCCCCACAGTCGAGGCCGCGCTGGCCGACTGCGGGTACGCCGACTGGTCCGGGCAGAGCCTGGCGGACGTGGGGGCGCGGGACCCCGACGCGCTGCGGCAGTGGTGGGACACTCCCGACGCCGCACCGCACGGCGGGGAGTCCCTCGCCGCGCTACGCGAACGCGTCGGGGGCTGGCTCGACTGCCGACTCGCCCAGGGCGTCCGGGTGGTCGCGGTGACCCACCCGATGGTGGTCCGGGTGGCGATCGGGCACGCACTGCGGCTCCCGACGGCCACCCTGCCCCGGCTGGACGTCGCGCCGCTGGCGGTGGTCCGACTCAGCCGCTACGGCTCCCGGTGGCAACTCCAGTTTGGGCACCACCAGCGGCCGTAAGGCGCGATACGCCGTCGCGCTGGTGCGCGCCCTCGATCTGGAGCACGTCCCCGGCCGTTGGACCGGCTGCTTCCCGACGACAGGTAGGGTCGCGGAGGTGACTGATCCCCTGCTGCTCAGCGTCGACGATCCGCTGGCGGTCGCGGTGACCGGGGCGATCCGCGACGGCGACCGCACCGCGCTGCGGCAGCTGCTCACCGCACACCCGGGGCTGACCACCGCGCGCATCGTCGACCGACCCGGCGTCACCTCCCGCACGCTGTTGCACGTGGTCACCGACTGGCCGGGCCGGTTTCCGCACGGTGCCGCCACCGTGGCCACCCTGGTCGCCGCCGGTGCCGACGTCGACGCCCGGTTCGTCGGACCGCACCAGGAGACCCCGCTGCACTGGGCCGCCAGCTGCGACGACGTGGACGTCGTCGACGCGCTGCTGGACGCCGGTGCCGACATCGAGGCCCCCGGGGGTGTGATCGCCGGCGGCACGCCGCTCGCCGACGCGCGGGCCTTCGCCCAGTGGCGGGCGGCGTACCGGCTCGTCGTACGGGGGGCCCGCACCACCCTCACCGACGCGGCCACGCTCGGCCTGCTCGACCGGGTGGAGCAGGCCTTCAGCGGCGTCACCCTTCCGTCGTCGGACGAGATCGACGTGGCGTTCTGGGGAGCCTGTCACGGCGGTCGGCAGTCCTGCGCCGGTTACCTGTGGGAGCGGGGTGCCCGGCTCAACTGGATACCGCCGTGGGAGCACCGCACCGCCCTGGACGCGGCCGTCCGGCGCGGCGCCACCGAGCTGGTCGCCTGGTTGCGGACGCAGGGCGGCGTCACCACCGCCGAGCTGGACCGACAGCCACCCGGATCCACGCGATAGTCCGGTACGCCGACCGGCGACACCGCCACGACAGACCGGACGAACAGGATCGCGTATCCGTCAGCGTCACGCCGCGCGGGCCGCCGACCGGGTCGGCACCACGCGACACCGGCGGCGCACGGCGGCCGGGCGGTCCGCGCGGGGCGGGCGGCTACTCTCCCGCCAGATTCTCCTTGGCCTCGTCGTAACCGGCCGGGACGGGCGCGTCGGCCGGCACGTAGATCACCCGGATCACCCCGGTCGGGAACGCCTCCGTCGTCGTCACCCGCAGGTGGTACGGCGACTCCCCCTCGTCGAACAGCCGACGGCCCTTGCGCGCCGCCACCGGGTGCACGAGCAGTCGCAGCTCGTCGACCAGGCCGGCGGCGAGCAGCTGCTGCACCACGGAGATCGACCCGGGAATGAGGATGCCGCCCACTGCGGGGTCGTCCTTGAGCGCGGCGACGGCGGCGACGAGCTCACCGTCGAGCAGTTCGGAGTTCCGCCAGGAGAAGTCCCGGGGCTGCCGCGAGACGACCACCTTGCGCAGGTCGCCGAGTTGCTTGGCGAAGGGCGCGTCTTCGCCGCCCGCGGCCTCCCGGTCGGGCCACGCCCCGGCGAAGCTGTCGTAGGTCTCCCGGCCGACGAGCAGCACGTCGGCGGTGGCGTAGTCCTCGGTGACGGCCCGGCCCATGTTGTCGTCGAAGTACGGGAAGTGCCACTCGGGGTCGATCTCGGCCACGCCGTCGGCCGAGATGAACAGCGTGGAGATGACCTTTGCCATCGGAGAGGTCCCTTCGGGTCGGATGATGTCGATCTGTGGACCGGCACAGCATCCCAAACTCGTCGTCCGGGCACCGCCCATCGGCCGGCCGGCACCGCGTGTCGCTCCGCGGGCTGCGGGCCGACCCGCGATCGGTGATCGGCCGGGCGGCTGAGCCCCACACCCGCTCCCGTCGCCGCGGACGACGTCGGGGGTGCCGAAAAACGTGGGGTGGGGTGGAAACCGGGTGGCCGTGCCGGACGTCCTGAAGGGTGAGTCGGGCAACGAGGCCGACACCGGGCCGGTGCGACGACGTGCCCACCGACCACATCATCCACCCCGAGGAGCGGACAATGTCGATGAAACGATGGATCGCGGGTGCCGGGTTGCTGGCACTGACCGGCGCGTTGGCGGCGTGCGCGGTCGACACCGGGCCCGGCGCACCGGCGGCCGCGCCGGAGCAGGGTGCGGCGGCCGTCCCGGTGGGGCTGTCCGCCACGCCGCCGAAGACCAGCTCCGCGCCGAGAGGGTTCACCGGCACCCGTCAGTACACGATCGTGCGGGTCGGCTCGTTCGAGGGCGGTCTGTCGCTGACCGACTCCGGACGGCTGGCCGAGGTCGACGACGACCAGGGCCGGCAGCTCTTCGTGCCGACTCCGCTGGGCCAGCAGAAGTACCTCATCAAGGCGTACGCCCGGGGTAGTGCGGGTCCGCTCTGCTGGCGGGTGCATAATCCGGGCAACACCCAGCCGTTGGTCGTACAGGCCGCCACCTGCAAGGCCGACGACCCCCGCCAGCAGTTCGAGATCATCACCGCCACCAGCGGCACCACGCCGTCCTACCTGATCAGCAACGCCGGGGCGTTCCTGCGGAACTCCGCACGCTCCGGCCTCATCCTCGAGGAGCTGGGTGACGCCCCGCCGACGAGCAGCTTCCGGTTCAACGACAACGGACCCGCGCCCGCCAACCGCTGACGGCAGGCCGGTCGGATCGGACGGGAGGACGGCCCCGACCGATCCGACCGCGCCAGGGCGGCCCCCTGGCCCGGTGGAGTGGGATCAGCGGTGACCGGTCGGGTGGAGAGTTTGATCGATGCGTGACACCGAGGAGTTCGACGCCTTCTACGCCTCGTCGGCTCAGCGGGTGCTGGGGCAGGTGTACGCGATGGTCGGCAGCCGTACCGAGGCCGAGGACGCGGTGGCCGAGGCGTACGCCCGCGCCTGGGGACGGTGGTCGACCGTGCGGGAGTGCGACAGCCCCGAGGCATGGGTCCGCAAGGTCGCCTACCGGATCGCGGTGAGCGCGTGGCGTAAGGCGGTGAACCGCGTCCGGGCGCACCGGCGGGAGGCGGCCGGGCAGCAGGTCGACTCGGTCTCCGTCGACCACGTCGTGCTTGTCGACGCGTTGCGGCGGATCCCCGCCGAGCAGCGCCGGGCCATCGTGCTGCATCATCTGGTCGGCCTCAGCGTGGCCGAGATCGCCGTGGAGACCCGGGCGAATCCGAACACCGTCAAGACCCGGCTGGCCCGGGGACGCAGGGGCCTGGCCGTGCACCTGACCGCGGACGAACATCAGACGACGGGCGGGAGGAGCCATGGGGCCTGACGACACGCTCGACGAGGCCCTGCGCGGGTTGGCCCAGCACGCCCGACAGACCGGTCGGCTCGCCGCCGTCGCCGAGGTCCGTCGTCGGGGCGACAGCCGGCGTCGTCGTCGACAGGTCGCGAGCGCCGCGCTGGGGGTCGCCCTGGTGGGCGCGCTGGGGGCCGGCGTCACCATGGTCCGCCTTGCCGGGGCCCCACACACCACCCTGCCCGCCGGCCCGAACGGGACGACGTCGGGCTCCCCGTCCGCCGGGCCGACCCCGGGCACCCCGTCCGCCGAACCGACCCCGAACACCTCGGACACCGGTGAACCGACGTCCGGATCGCCCAGCGCCACCCCCAGTGCCACGCCCAGTGCGCCCCGGAGTTCGTCGCCCACCGACCCGCTGCGGCTCGGCCAACGCCAGTTCGTCCTCGTCCGGTCCTCGGCGGTGGAATCCGTGGTGTCCCTGCTCGCCGACGAGGGGCTCGGTGAGGTCGATGGCGACGAGGGTCGTCGGCTGTTCGTGTTCGTGCCGCAGGAGTCCGGCAACTACCTGGTCCGCACCGCCGAGCCGGACGCGGACGGGAAGCGGGCCTGCTGGCAGGTCCGGGCGGCGGGCTCCGACCCGCTCACCGTCGTCGCGGCGACCTGCTCGCCGGCCGAGCCGCGACAACTGTTCTCGATCGTCGCGCACGGCTCGGACGGCGGCCAGCAGACCTATGCCCTCAGCAACAACTCCGCCTATCTCCAGTACTCCGACCAGCGCGGGCTGATCCTCGAAGAGCTGGGCGACGCCACCCTGAACACGGTGTTCCGGTTCGTCGACAACGGTCCTGCGCCACGACAGTGACGGGCCGGGGCGCAGGGGGCTGCCCCGGCCCGCTCACCGCCGGGGCAGGGCGGCCACCCAGCGGTCCAGTTCCGCCGGCGACCGGAACAGCAGCACCGGCGGCCCGGACGGATCCGCCTGCCAGGCCCGCATCCGTCGCCGGGCCCGGCCGAACGCGCTGACGTGCCACACCAGGATCGATTCCCGGGACAGCACGCTCCCCAGTGACTCGCGGTTGCCGTTGCAGATCTCCTCCCCCGTCACCAGCCGGCCGAGGGTACGACGCAGCAGCCGCCCGAAGGACCGCCAGCGCGGGTAGTCCAGGGCGACGACCAGGTCCGCGCGGGCCAACGGCACATCCCGCCACCCGTGGTAGGCCCCGTCGAGGATCCAGCGTTCTCCCCGGCAGATCTGCGTGATCCGGCTGCGCTGCTGGGCGACCGGCACCTCGACCCAGCCGGGCTGCCACAGCAGGTCGTCGACCGGGTGCCAGGGCAGCCGCAGCCGGTCGGCCAGCACCGCCGCGAGGGTGGACTTGCCCGCGCCGTACACCCCGTAGACCAGGATGCGGGACGGTGCGCTCATCCGGGCAGCCTACGCAGCCGGCGGGGGGGCCGCCTGTCGACAGCGCCGCCGTTCCCGCCGTCACCACCGGCCGACATCGACGTCCGGGGGCACCGGACGTACCCGGCCGACTCGACGGCCGGGTCGGGACCGGGTCCACCGAGGCCGGGGCATCGATGCCTCTTGTCGGAATCTCCCGCCGTCCATTAGTTTGTTTAACATCCACACCAACTACTGCACCTCAGCCTGCGAATCCGCTTCCCAGCCCTTCTCGAAGGGGGACCGATGACACCCCAGAAACCCGGCTCGACAGCCTCGCGCCGACACTTCCTCGGCCTGGTCGGCCTCGGCACGGCCGCCGTCGCCGGCGGCCCGCTGCTCGCCGGGTGTTCCGAGAAGCCGGCCGGCTCCGGCGCCGCGCAGAACCTCGACGCCTTCGCCGACCTGCTGCCGACGCACAAGGACCTGGCCCAGAGCATCAAGCCCGACATCATCGGCACCCGCCCGGTGCCCGACGGCTACACGAAGTACCCGAGCTCGCTTGTCGACGCGATCACCGAACGGCCCGGCACCAGCGGCAAGCAGGTCACCGCGATGACCCCGGCGTGGGGACCGGCCCCGCCCGGGGTCACCCAGAGCGCCTACCTGCAGGCGGTGAACGCCGAGCTGGGCACCCCTGTCAGCTTCACCATCCAGGACGGCAACACCTACGCCGACAAGCTCAACGCGATGCTCGGCGCCCGGGACGTCCCGGACCTGCTCTGCGTACCGGGCTGGGAAGTGGAGAAGATCCCGCGCTTCTCCGAGGCGATCAAGGTGCTCTTCGAGGACCTCACCGACTACCTCAAGGGCGACGCGGCCGCCGCGTACCCGATGCTTGCCTCGTTCCCGACCGGGGCCTGGCGCAACTCGCTGTGGAACGAGCGGCTGGTGGCCGTGCCCAACCCCACCGACGGGCCGTTCCCCTGGGCGCTGTTCACCCGCAAGGACCTGCTCGACGCCCGGGGGCTGGCGGTGCCGGCGTCGCTCGACGACCTGCTCTCCGTGGCCAAGCAGGTCACCGACCCGGCCAAGAAGGTGTGGGCGTTCGACAACGTCTTCGACATGATCCAGATGTACCACAAGGTGCCGGCCTCCAAGCAGGGCTGGCGGCTGAAGGCCGACGGGACCCCGGAGTTCAAGTACGAGACCCCGGAGTACCGGCAGGCCCTGGAGGTGATGGCCAAGATCTACAAGGACGGTCTGGTCCACCCCGAGATCATCGCCACCAGAGGTGCGGACAGCGCCCAGCTGTTCGCCAAGAACGGCGCGATCGTCTTCACCCGCAACGGCGTGGGCTTCTGGCAGGGCGCCCAGGCCGAGCACCAGAAGGTCAACCCCAAGCTCAACATCCAGCCGGTGCCGGTCTTCTCCGCCACCGGCGGCGACCCGCTGGTCTGGGGGGACGACGAACCGATCTCCTTCACCTTCGTCAAGAAGGGGCTGGGCAAGGAGCGGGTCGAGGAGCTGCTGCGGATCATGAACTGGTGCTCCGCGCCGCTGGGCTCGCAGGAGGCCCAGCTGCGTGACTACGGGGTGGCGGGCAAGCACCACACCAGCACGCCGAACGGGCCGGTCAAGACCGACCTGGCGTTCAAGGAGATCGCCAACCAGTACTTCTTCATCAGCGGTCGCAACCCCACCATCGGCCCGTACCCGGAGACCCCGAACTACGTGCCGGACCTCCTGACCTACTCCAACGATATGGTGAAGTACCTGGAGAAGGACCCCTGGGACGGGGTGAAGCTGGAGATGCCGGCCGCGTACAAGGCCAACCAGGTGCCCACCGAGGACAAGCTCACCGACGTGCTGCGCGGCCGCCGGCCGCTCTCCGACGTCGACGCCATCGTGCAGGAGTGGAAGGCCAACGGGGGCGAGGAAGCACGGGAACTGCTCGCCAAGTCGCTGCCCAAGGCCGGGCGATGACCACTCGCGACACCACCGTCGTGGCCGGGTCCGACCGGACCCGGCCCGACGGCCCCACCCGGGCGAGGCACCGCCAGCGCCCCGCCCGTCGGCGCCGGGTGCCGCTGCGCGCCCGGCTCGGGCGGGACTGGCAACTGCTGGCCATGGTGACGCCCGGCTTCCTCGTCCTGCTGGTCTTCAGCTACCTGCCGATCCTCGGCAACGTCATCGCCTTCCAGGACTACAACCCCTACCTCGGGGACAACCCCCTGCAGGCGTTCGCGCGCAGCAACTGGATCGGCTTCGGCCAGTTCCAGCTGCTCTTCGAGGACTCGGCCTTCTGGGAAGCGCTCCGCAACACCCTGGCGATCACCGCGTTCCAGCTGGTCTTCTTCTTCCCGCTGCCGATCTTCCTGGCGATCATGCTGCACAACCTGCTCTCCAGCCGGTGGCGCGGCTTCGTGCAGACCGTCGTCTACCTGCCGCACTTCTTCAGCTGGGTGCTGGTGGTCAGCTTCTTCGTCGCCATGCTCGGCGGCGCCGGCCTGCTCGCGCAGACCATGCGCGACGCCGGCATGCAGCCGTGGAACGTGATGACCAACCCGGACACCTTCATCATCCTGGTCACCGCCGAGGCGGTCTGGAAGGACGTCGGCTGGGGGACCATCGTCTTCCTCGCCGCGCTGTCCACCATCGACACCAGCCTCTACGAGGCGGCGGCGGCCGACGGCGCCGGCCGGTGGCGGCGGCTGTGGCACATCACCCTGCCCGGTCTGCGCCCGGTGATCGTGCTGCTGCTCATCCTGCGGCTGGGTGACGCCCTCTCGGTCGGCTTCGAACAGTTCCTGCTGCAACGCGAGGCGGTGGGCCGGCAGGCCGCCGAGGTGCTCGACACCTTCGTCTACCACTTCTCCATCGCCACCGGGAACTACGGCTACGGGGCGGCGGCCGGCCTGTTCAAGGCCGCGATCGGGCTCGGCCTGATCCTGGCCGCCAACCGGGTCGCCCACCTGCTCGGCGAACGGGGGATCTACTCGAAATGACCGAGACCGTCGCACTGCGGGCCCGCACCGGGCGCGACCGTCGGCCCGTGTGGGAGGAACCGCCGACCCGGATCGGCCAGGGGCTCAAGGCCGCCTTCCTGACCCTGCTCGTGCTCAGCGTGCTCTTCCCGCTCTGGGTGATCCTGGTGACCAGCCTGTCCTCCCGGGAGACCCTCGCCGAGGCCGGCGGCATCGTCGTCATCCCCCGGGGCATCGACACCGCGGCCTACGAAACGATCTTCGCCGGTGGGGCGGTCACCCGGGCGTTGTGGATCAGCACGCTGGTCACCGTCATCGGCAGCGCGCTGGCGCTGACCGTGACGGTGCTCGCCGCGTACGGGCTGTCCCAGCCGCATTCGGTCGGCTACCGCTGGCTGCTGATCTACTTCCTGGTCCCGTTCCTGGTCTACCCGCCGCTGGTGCCGAAATACCTGGTGGTGACCGGGCTCGGCCTCAAGGACACCATCTGGGCGCTGATCCTGCCGCCGGCGATCAGCGTGTTCAACCTGGTGGTGGTGCGGGGATTCTTCCAGGCCATCCCGCAGGAGCTGCTGGACAGCGCCCGGGTCGACGGGGCCAGTCACTTCCGTACCCTGATGCGGATCGTGCTGCCGTTGTCCCGGGCGGTCATCGCCGTGGTCGGCCTGTTCTACGCGGTGAGCTACTGGAACGTCTGGTTCGATGCGCTGCTGTTCATGGACCGAAACGACATGTACCCGATCCAGCGGGTGTTGCAGAGCTACCTGCTGGCTGGCCAGGCCCCGCACACCTCCGGCGGCAGCAGCGGCGTGACGATGCCACCGACCGAGGCGATCAAGATGGCGGTGGTGGTGCTCACCGTCGCCCCGATCGTCGCGGTCTACCCGTTCATCCAACGGCACTTCATCAAGGGTGTGCTGATCGGTGCCGTGAAGGGCTGACCGTTACGTCGGACCAGGGCGGCGGCACCATCGGCCCGCGTGCGACAGTGGGCAACTGTGAGCATCCTTGCCGTACGCGGGCTGATCCGCCGGTTCGGCGCGCTGGTCGTCCTCGACGACGTGCGCTTCCAGCTCGACGCGGGGCAGGTCGCCGTCGTCGTCGGCCCGAACGGCGCCGGCAAGACCACCCTGCTGCGCTGCGTCGTCGGGGCGGACCGCCCCGACGAGGGCGAGGTCCTGCTCGACGGCCGCCGCTGTGACGAGACCGACCCCCGGGTCCGCGCGGCGGTCGCCGCCGCCCTCGACGACGTCGACTTCTTTCCGGACCTGTCCGTCGTCGAACACCTCGAACTGGTCGCCTACGCTCACGGCGGCACCGCCGACCCGGTCGCGGAGGTGCTCACCGAACTCGGTCTCGAACCGGCCCGCGACCAACTCCCGGCGACCCTCTCCAGCGGCCAGCGCCGCCGCCTCGCCCTCGCCTCCTGCTTCGTACGCCCGCGCCGGTTGCTCGTCCTCGACGAACCGGAGCAGCGCCTCGACGTCCGGGGCCGGGCCTGGCTGACGCAGCGGCTCCTGCGGGAGAAGGCGGCCGGCACGGCGGTGCTGATGGCGTCCCACGACACCGATCTGATCGACGCGGTCGCCGACCGGCGGGTCGAGATCGGCGGCTGAGGTGACGTCGACCAGGACCTCCCCACCGCCGGTGGTCGGACCCGCACCCCGGGAACTGCGGGCCCGGCTGCGACGGGCCCGCCGCCGGCACCATCCCGGTTCGCTCGGCGAGGTGCTCACCGACGCCTACGTCGTGGTCCTGTTCGTCGCCCTGTACGGCTGGTTCGCGGTCGCCGCGATCCGCGACCACCTGGCGGCCCCACAGGTCACCCGGACCGACCCGGGCGACCGGTACTGGATCGCCGTCGCCGCCGTGACGGCGGGGGCCGGACTCGCCTGGTGGGGGCTGCGGCTGATCGGACCGCTGCTGGTCACCCCCGCTACCCAGACCTGGCTGGTCAGCTCTCCGGTGGACCGCCGGGCGTGGCTGCTCCCCCGGTTCGGCGGGCTGGTCGGCGGCGTCACCGCCGGGGCGGGCCTGCTGGCGGTGGCGGCCGCTTTCGCCGGTGGCCTCGACCGCCCCGCCGACCTGGGCTGGTCGGCGTTGGCCGGTCTCACCTGCGGAGCCACCGCGACCGGGTGTGCCGTCATCGCCCAGAGCGCCCGCGCCACGCCCCGCTGGGCGGGACTGCTCACCGTCGGTCTGCCCGCCGTCGGTGCGGCGATCGCGGTGCTGGTGGTGGTCGGGCACGCCGTCGGGTGGTCCCTCCCGCTGCCACCGGTGCCGCTCACCGCCGGCGTCGGCCTGGCGTTGCTGCCGGTCGCGGTGGCGTCGACCGTCCGCGCGCACCGGCAGCTCGCCCGGGTGGACCGGGCGGCGCTGACCACGGGGGCGCAGTTCGCCAACGCCGCCACCACCGCCGCCGTGCTGCTGGATCCGTCGCTGCTCGCCGCGCTGGTGGAGAGCCGCCGGTGGCGCGCGGTCGGACTGGTGCGCGGCCGACGGTTCCGCCCCGGTGGCCGGTTCCCGGTGCTGCTCCAGGCGGAGGTACGCCGGTTGTCCCGGCGTCGGGGCGCCCTCGTCGGCTGGGCCGGGGCGCTGCTGACCATGTACGCCGTCGCGGTGGCGCTGCCGTCGGCCGCGGGCCCGGCACACGTGATCCTGGCGTACCTGGCGACGGGTCTGCTCACCGGCGGGCTCCGCGCGGTGAGCCGTTCACCGGGCCTGCGGCGGTCCCTCGGCGGCAACGACATCCTGCTGCGACTGACGCACCTGGTCCTGCCGGGCGTCGGGGCCACGCTGTGGTACCTGGCCACCCTGCCCGCCCTACGGTCGGTCCCCGGCCCGCTCGACGCGGTGCTGCTGCCCGGGGTCGTGACGGCCGCCTTCTGGGCCGGCACCCGCCCACCGATGCGCTACGGCGGGGCGATGGTCAACACCCCCTTCGCGATGATGCCGGTCGACCTGGTCCGTCAGGTGCTGCGCGGCCCTGATCTGGTCGCCGCGCTGGTCGTCGTCCAACTGCTGTGGAGCTGACCACGGCGGCCGGCGCGCGGCCTGCGGGTCGGCGGGTGGGGTGACAGGGCCGGTCCGGACAGTCACCGGGCCGGCAGGCAGACCTTTCCGGTGAACGCCGGATCGGGCTGCCGGTTGCCCGCCCAGGCCGGGTTCGCCGCGATCGGCAGCGGCGGCGCCTGCCAGGCGGCGGCGAAGCTCTGGAGCAGCGGATACTCGACCCTGGTCTGGGCGATCGGCTTACCGAGGAGGAAGTCGATCAGCCGCTGCTGGAGCAGCCGCCGGTCCAACAGTGCGCCGTGCACCCCGGGAATCTGGACCACCGGAATCCGGGTGTACTCGCCCGGGGGCGCCTCGGTGGCCGTCGCGGTGGGCAGGAAGGCGACCATCCGGACCCCCGGCACGGGACACATCAGCTGGTTACGGTAGAACGGCGCGTCGTCGAGCAGCGAACGGATGAACGGCTCGTCCGGCCCGCTGCCGACGCCGGCCAGCGCGAAGACGGCCCGCAACTGCCACCCCGTGACCACCCCCCACCCCTGGTCGTGGTGCGGGGGCGGGTAGTAGGCCCGGCCGGCGAAGATCAACGGACTGAACATCACGAGGGCGTCGACCGCCGGATCGGGGCGTCGGGCGAGGTAGGTGCGGGCCACCATCGCCCCCTCGCTCTCCCCGATCAGCGCCACCCGCCGTCCGGTACGCCGGTGCAGCCGTTCCACCTGCTGGCCGAGCAGCCGCACGCTGTCCGCCATCGACTTCGTGGTGTCCCGGGGCTGGTATGCCAGCGGCCTGCCGTCGGGGCCCAGCCCCCGGTAGGAGAAGCGTTGCACCCGCGGGTCGGCCGGCTGCTCGCCCCCGTAGGCCGAGCCGTAGCCGGTGAGCACGATCACCGCGTGCGTGACCTCGGACGGCAGCGGCCGGTCGAGCACGGCCGTCTTGATCCACGGCTCGTTGCCCGGCACCAGATCCGTCAGCGGTGGGATGACGAGCGGTACGGCGAACGCCAGCAGGGCCGCCAGCGGAGTCACCGGCACCCGGGCCCAGCGCACCCGCGACGGCAGCAGTGCCGCCCGGATCGTCCGGTTCCACAGCAGCCCGTTCAATGCCCCCGCCGCGCCGGCCACCGGCACCGTCCACCAGCCGGGCACCCTCCAGCACAGCGCCCCGGCCAGGGTGAGCACCACGAAGTTCAGCAGCGACCAGCCGATCAGTGAGATCGACGGCAGCCCCCGCCACCAGTGCTCCACCACGCCAGCCCGTTGCAGGAACGGCGCGAGCAGGAACATCGGCAGCAGCGACGCCAGCAGCACCCAGGACAGCGCCACCACCGACGCCGCCACCGAGATCGCCGCCCACGGTGCGACGAAACCGCCGACCAGCACGGAGAGCCCGACGTTGCGCCGCAGCAGCCACCACACCGACGGCCTGCGCATCCCGGCCGGCCAGGCCAGCACCACCAGCCCGGTGGTGAACAGGCCCCGGGCGACCAACACGTAACACAGCCAGAGCACGAACTCCCACCACGACCGGTGGTAGACGTAGAGCCAGCGCAGATCGTGGTAGGTGTCGTACGGCCAGACGGCGGTGACCTGCGGCGGGAGCGCCTCGGCTGCCCGGAAGCCCAGCAGGACGACCACGGCGGCCTCGATCATCGGCGACACGCTGGTCAGCACCAACAGCCCGACGAACCTCCGGTTCACGATCACCCCGTTCCGCGGCAGCCGTACGCGATGGCACATCTCGCAGGCTCCACCGGAACGGGGCCCGGCGTCGGCGAATCCGGCACATTGCCCCGGTTCGACCGACCCCGGCCGCCGTCGACGCTGACCGTGAGATCGGGTTACTGGACCAGGCAGACACCCCCGTTGAACTGGAACGCGGTGGGGCGCGGGTTGCTCGTGCCGAAGGTGCCCTGGATGCCGAAGGTGACCGTGCCGCTCTGCGGCAGGTCGCCGTTCCAGGCGACGTTACGGGCGGTGACGGCGGCCCCGGACTGGGTCACCTGCGCGTTCCAGGCGTTGGTGACCCGCTGGTCGGCACCGAAGGTCCAGGTCAACGTCCAACCGGTCACCGAGAACCCGAGGTTGGTGATCGACACCTCGGCGGTGAACCCGCCGTTCCACTGGTTGGGCTGCCAACTGACCCGGCACGAGACGGGCGGGGGCGTGCCGGGCGGGGTGGTGGTGGGCGGGGGCGTCGTGGGCGAGCTGGTCGGCGGGGCGGTCGTCGGCGGGGCAGTGGTCGGTTGCGGGGTGGCGGTGTCCCTCGGCGGGAAGCGCAGGATGCGGTCGTCGGTGGCCGCCGGGGTGCCGCGCCCGTCCCGGTTGCTGGTGGTGACCCAGAGCCAGCCGTCCGGCCCGTACTCGACGGTGCGCAGACGGCCGTAGGCGCCCGTCAACTCGGCCGTCGGGGTGCCGACCCCACCGGTCCCGGTGAGCGGCACGTTCCACAGCCGGGTACCCCGCAGCGCGGCGACGAAGAGCCGGTTGCCGGCGATCGCCGCGCCGCTCGGGGACGCCTCGGCGGTCGACCAGACCACGAGCGGATCCCGGAACCGGGGATCGTTGGCCCGACCCTCGACCGTCGGCCAGCCGTAGTTGCCGCCGGCCACGATGAGGTTGACCTCGTCCCAGGTGTTCTGCCCGAACTCGGCGGCATAGAGCCGGCCCTGGGCGTCCCAGGTCAGGCCCTGCACGTTGCGGTGCCCGAGGCTGTAGACCAGGGAGCCGGCCGTCGGGTTGTCCGATGGCACCGAACCGTCCGGCCGCATCCGGAGGATCTTGCCGTTGCGGCTCTGCGGGTTCTGCGCGTTGGCCGTCTGCCCCGCGTCGCCGACGCCGGCGTAGAGCATCCCGTCCGGGCCGAAGGCGATCCGCCCGCCGTTGTGGATGCTGGACCGGGCCAGCCCGGTCAGGACCGGCTCCTGGTTCTGGGGCGCGGTGAGCCGGAAGCGGACGATCCGGTTGTCCGTGGCGGTGGTGAGGTAGACGTAGACGTAACCGTCCTGGACGTACCCCGGGGAGACCGCGAGGCCGAGCAGCCCGCCCTCGCCCGTGGCGTTGACGCCGGAGACCTGGGCCACCTGCTCGGGGGCCTGCCCGGGGCGGACCCGCACCACCTGGCCGGAGTTGCGCAGCGCCGTCAGGGCGCTGCCGTCGGGCAGGAAGTCCATCCCCCAGGGGACCGTCAGGCCGGTGGCCACCACCTGGGGGCGGGTGAAGTCGAAGTCACCGGTGGCCAGGGCCACCGCGGCCGGTGCCTGGGCGGCCGGGGCGGCACCGGCGAGCGTGGCGGTGCCTGCGCCGGTCGCCGCGAGCCCCGCCACGACCGCCGCCACCACCATCGAACGGGCTCTCACGTCAGACACCTCCAGAGCAGCAAGCGACTGACGTCAATATAGCCCGGCCCCGGCGAAAGCCGCGGCCACGGACGAACCCAGCCGGAGACCGGCCTGCTCAGTGCGATGAGCTGACGCGACACCCCGACCCGGACACCCCCGATACGTGGTCCCGTCCGGGCCGGGGTGAGCGAACCGACCGCACCTCAGGCCCGGCCGGCGTCGCCGGACTGGGCCCATTCCTTCGCCAGCAGCTGGTAGGACCGCACCCGGTCGGCGTGATCGTGGGTGATCGTGGTGACCAGCAGCTCGTCGGCGCCGGTGACGTCCCGCAGGGTGCGCAACCGGGCGGCGACCGTCTCCGGCGCGCCGACGAACTGGGTGTCCACCCGGTCGGCGACGAGCTGCCGGTCGGCGTCCGTCCACGGCAGGACGGCGGCCTGCTCGGGACTCGGGTACGGGATCGCGCCCCCGCCGCTGCGGATGCCGCGCACCCATGGCGCGTACGGCACGGCCAGCCGACGCGCCTCGGCATCGGTGTCGGCGACCACCACGTCGGCGGAGACCACCAGGTACGGCTCGGCCAGCGCCGCCGAAGGTCGGAACGCGGCCCGGTAGGCGCCGACCGCGTCCAGCACCGAGGCGGGGCTGACGTGGTAGTTGGCGGCGAAGGGCAGGCCCAGCGCCCCGGCGAGTCGGGCGCTCTCCCCACCGCTGCTGCCCAGCAGCCACACCTGGAGGTCCGCCCCCTCCCCCGGGACGGCGTGCGCGTCCAGGCCGTCGGCGTCCCGGTAGTCGCCGCGCAGCAACGCGAGGATGTCGTCGAGCTGCCCGGCGAACGCGGGCGGCTGAGCACCGGCCTGGTGCAGCAGCGCGGCGGCGAGCGCGTACCGGGGTGCGCCGACGAGGTGGGCGAAGGAGAAAGGTGCGGGGATCAGCAGCCCGTCGACCACCCGGGCCTCGGCCGGTGGTGGCAGGGGCGCGGCGGGTTCCTGGGCGGCCTCGGCCCGACGCTGGCCGGACCGGCCGATGCCGAGGTCGATGCGACCCGGGTGGAGGGCGGCGAGGGTGCCGAACTCCTCCACCACCGACAGGGCGGTGCGGTGACCCACCTGCACCGCGCCGGAGCCGACCCGCAGCACGCTGGTGGCCGCGGCGACCTGCCCGATGAGCACGGCCGGGGCGGCACTGGCCACCCCGGCGGCCAGGTGGTGCTCGGCCAGCCAGTAGCGGCGGTAACCGAACTGTTCGACCCGGCGGGCCAGGTCCACGGTGTGCCGCAGGGCGTCGGTGACGGTGCCACCGGCGGGCACCGGGGACAGGTCGAGCACGGACAGTGCGGTCGATGACATCGGATTCCCCGTTTCTGGTCAGCGTGGTGCGGCGGCGGTCGCCGGCGGACGGAAGGGACGGCTGGGGATCTCCCGGCGCAGCACCGGCGCCACCTCGGCCTGGAACAGCTCCAGGCTCAGCCGGTGGGCCTTTTCGGTCAGCCCGTCGTGGTCGGCTTGGAGGTGCATCACCTCGTGGCCGAGCTGCCCGTGGTAGCGCAGCACCTTGTCGACGATCTGCTGCGGGCTGCCGACCAGCAGGGAGCTGCGGGCCACGGCGTCCTCGATGGTGGGGAAGACCGGTTCGACGCCGAGCCGGCGGAACGCGGCGAGCCGGGCCTCGAAGATCGGCCGGTACGTCTCGACCGCCTCCTGCGAGGTCCGGGCGGTGTAGAAGCCGGCGGTGCCGGCCCCGACGAGGGCGTCCGCCGGGTCGTGGCCGTGGTGCACCCACCGCTGCCGGTAGTAGCGCACCAGCTCGGCGTACGGCTCGACCGGGTTGGTGACGTTGGCGGAGAAGATCGGGTCGCCGTGGCGGGCGGCCAGGTCGACCGACTCCCGGCTGGTGGCGCTGCCGTGCCAGACCCGGATGGGCTGTTGCAGCGGACGGGGCCAGGTCTCGGCCTCGGTCAGCGCCGGTCGGTACCGGCCCGACCAGGTGACCCGGTCCTCCCGCCAGAGCCGACGGAACAGCTCGTAGCCCTCCCGGTTGCGGTCCCACTGATCCTCGGCGGTGACGTGGAAGAGCTGGGCCTGGGCGGTGCCGTTGCCCTTGCCGATGATCAGTTCCAGCCGACCGTCGCAGAGGTGGTCGAGGGTGGCGTAGTCCTCGTAGGCGCGGACCGGGTCGAGCAGGCTCAGCGTGGTGACGGCGGTGAAGAGCCGGATGGTGCGGGTCCGCGCCGCGATGTGGCTCAGCACCACCGGCGGGGAGGAGGAGATGAAGGGGCGTTCGTGTCGTTCGCCGACGCCGTAGCCGTCGAAACCGAGTTCCTCGGCGAGCACTGCCGTGTCGACCACCTCCCGGAACCGTTCGGTGGTGCTCCGGCGTCGTCCGGTGACCGGGTCGGGCAGGTGGGTGATCAGGGTGATCAGCAGGAACTTCATGCCGGGACCGGGGCCTTCCGTGCGGAGGCGGGGCGTACCACCAGGGCGTAGCAGCGGGAGTAGGGCAACGCGTCGTACGGCGGGAAGACCGGGACCGGCCGGTAGCCGGCGCGTTCGTAGCGGCGGACCGCGTCGGGTTGCCGGTCGCCGGTCTGGAGCACGATCCGGCCCGCGCCGAACTGCCCGGCCGCTTCGCGGGCGGCGTCCAGGAGCTGGTCGGCGACGCCCCGCCCCCGGTGGGCGGGCACCACGTACATCCGTTTGAGTTCCAGGTCGACGCCGTGCCAGCGCAGCGCGGCGTGGCCGACCGGGAGCGCGTCGGCGGTGTAGGCCACCCCGGTCCAGGCCACCGAGCCGGGGGCGAGCACCCGCGCCGGGGGCAGGTGGATCGGGTCGTGCGGACGGTCGGCGTAGCGCTGGCGCAGTTCCCCGGTCATCGCCGCCCGCAGGGCCACCGCGTCCGGGTCGTCCCAGCGCAGCCGGCAGACGGTGACCGGGGTGGACGTCTGCGGGCCGGTCATGCCGCACCGACCCGGGTGAGCGGGCGGGCGGGCCGCAGGCCGAGGTGGTCGCGCAGGGTGGTGCCGGTGTACTCGGTGCGGAACACGCCGCGTTCCTGGAGCAGCGGGACGACCCGGTCGACGAACTCGTCGAGTCCGCCCGGGGTCAGGTGCGGCACCAGGATGAACCCGTCGGCGGCGTCGGACTGCACGAAGTGGTTCATCCGCTCGGCGACCCGCTGCGGGGTGCCGACGAAGGACTGCCGGCCGGTGACCTCGATGATCAGGTCGCGGATGCCGAGGCCCTTCTCCTGCGCCAGCGCCCGCCACTGCCGGGCGGTGCCGACCGGGTCCGGGTACATCCCCGCCCGGCCCCGGCTGATCGCGTCGGCGGAGACGTCGGGGTCCTCGGCCGGCAGCGGGCCGTCCGGGTCGTACCCGGACAGGTCCCGGTTCCAGAGCTGTTCCAGCAGTAGGATGGCGGTCTGCGGGCTGACCTGCTGGCGGCGGATGTGGTGGGCGCGTTCCTGGGCCTCGGCGTCGGTGTCGCCGAGAACGAAGGTCACCCCCGGAATGATCTTCAGATCGTCGGGGTTGCGGCCGTAGCGGGCCAGCCGGGCCTTCACGTCCCGGTAGAACTCCTGACCGTCGGCCAGGGTGCCGTGCCGGGAGAAGATCGCGTCGGCGCTGGACGCGGCGAAATCCCGGCCGTCACCCGAGTCACCGGCCTGGAGGATCACCGGGTGCAGTTGCGGGCTGCGCGGCACGGTGAAGTGCCCGGCGATGTCGAACTGGTCGCCGCGGTGGGCGAAGACCCCCGGATCGGCCTCGTCGACGTAGCGGCCGCCGTCGCGGTCGCCGACGACCGCGTCCGCCGGCCACGACTCCCACAACTGCCGGGCGGTACGGACGAACTCGGCGGCCCGTTCGTAGCGCAGCGACCGGTCGAGGTAGCCGCCCCGGCGGAAGTTCTCCCCGGTGAACGCGTCGGAGGTGGTGACCACGTTCCAGGCGGCCCGGCCACCGGAGAGGTGGTCCAGGCTGGCCAGTTGCCGGGCCAGCTCGTACGGCTCCCGGAAGGTGGTGTTCAGGGTGCCGGCCAGACCCAGGTGGGTGGTGACGGCGGCGAGCGCGGCCAGCACGGTGAGGGTGTCCGGTCGACCCACCACGTCCAGGTCGTGGATCCGGCCCCGCTGTTCGCGCAGCCGCAGCCCCTCGGCCAGGAAGAAGAAGTCGAATCTGCCGCGTTCGGCGGTGCGGGCCAGGTGGACGAAGGAGGCGAAGTCGATGTGGCTGCCGGAGGCCGGGTCGCTCCACACGGTGGTGTTGTTCACCCCGGGGAAGTGCGCGGCGAGGATGATCTGCTTGGGCATGGGTGTCTCCTGGGATCAGTCGGTGCCCGCGACGGCGTACCGGTTGTCCGGCCGGGGCAGGCCGAGCAGGTCGCGTAGCGTCCCACCGGGGTGACCGGCGCGGAACAGGCCCCGGTCGCGCAGCGCTGGCACCACCGCCCTGGTGATCGTGACGAGGTCGTCGGGCAGCACGGCGGGACGCAGCCGGAAGCCGTCCGCCCCGGCCCGACGCCACTCGGCGAGCAGGTCGGCGAGCTGCCCGGGGCTGCCGGTGAAGGCGGCGGCGTCGGCGTGGAACTCCGCGCCGTGCAGCTCGTCCAACCGGGTCCGACGCCGCCGGGCCAGGGCCGGGGTGTCGTCGATCAGCACCTCCAGGTCGGCCAGGATCCGCAGTGGCGGGCCGGACCGGCCGACGGTCTCCTCCACCGCCCGGACCTCGGCGACGACGGCCTCGGCGTGCCCGGCGTCGGTGGGGGTGACGAAGACGACATCGGCGTGCCGGGCGGCGAACGCGTACGGCACCGTCGAGTGGGCCAGCGCGGCGACCACCGGTTGCCCCTGCGGCGGCCGGGGCACGATCGACGGCCCCCTGACCGAGAACCACCGACCGGTGAAGTCGGTGTAGTGCAGCCGGTCCCGGTCGACGAACCGGCCGGTCGGGACGTCGCGGATCTCCGCGTCGTCCTGCCAACTGTCCCAGAGCCGGCGGACCACCTCGACGGCGTCGGCGGCCTCGGCGAACAGGTCACCGACGAGCCGTGCGTGCTGCGGTTCGGCCAGCCGGGTCGGATCCAGCGGGGGCAGGTTCCGCCGGCCGAAGTGTCCGGCCTCGGAGCGGCGGGCGGAGACCCGGGGCAGCCAGCCGGCCCGGCCGCCGGTCACGTGGTCGAGGGTGGCCACCGCGGTGGAGACGTGGAACGGTTCGGTGTGCGTGACGCTTGTGGTCGGGATGAGCCCGATGTGCCGGGTCAGCGGGGCGATGCGGGCGGCGACAAGCAGCGCGTCGAGTCGGCCCCGGACCTGGTCGACCCGGCCGTCCGGCCCGTCGGGCAGGGACGACTGGAGGTCAAGCGAGTCCTCGATGGTGACCAGGTCCAGGGCACCCCGTTCGGCCTGTCCGACCAGGGACGCCCACCAGCGGGGGAACAGCGGCGCCGCCGGGTCGGCGTGGGACAGCCGCCAGGCGGCGGGGTGCCAACCGAGGCCGTCGAGGGCGACGGCCAGGTGCAGGGTGGGATCGGGCATGGTTCTCCTCCTACGGTCAGCCGGCGGTGACGAGCGTGGGCAGCGCGTCGAGCAGGGACCGGGTGTGGTGGTGCCGGGGATAGCTGAAGACGTCGCCGACCGGACCCTGCTCGACCACCGCGCCGTCGTGCAGGACCAGCACCCGGTCGGCGAGGTGGTGCACCACGCCCAGGTCGTGGGAGATGAACAGCAGGGCGGTGCCGTCGGCGGCCCGCAGCTCGGCCAGCAGGTCGAGGACCTGGGCCTGGACGGAGACGTCCAGGGCGGAGACCGGTTCGTCACAGATGATCAGGCTGGGCCGGGGGGCGATGGCGCG